>NZ_JBHSQW010000017.1:29473-40227 GCF_042658695.1 Pseudonocardia hispaniensis
CGGCGGGACCGCGAACCACGGGCAGCGCGAAACCATCGCGAAACGGCCTCCGTGTCCGCGGCTCGCCAGGGGATGGAGGCCGAGGCGGGACACCCCCGCCACGCAGCTAGGATCGTCCAGGTACGCCCTCGTAGCTCAGGGGATAGAGCAACGGTTTCCTAAACCGTGTGTCGCAGGTTCGAATCCTGCCGGGGGCACCGTTCTGACCAGCATGAATGAGCATCAACTCGTCACCGACACCGGCATCGGTGCGGTTGCCGCTCGCACCTCAGCGTGCCGAACCCGCGTTCGCCTGACCCGTTCTGCCCAGGCGTCGTGACCAGGTCCGCATGTGCGCCAACTCGGGATGCTCGAGGATGAACGCGTCGAAGCCGAAGGACCGGAACGGGCCACTGTTGTCGTCACGATCGTGACCACCCCACGACCGGTTTCCTGGTAGCCGGCGCGGTGTCGGCGATCCTGCTGGCGGTCGTGCTTGCCCGGCGGGTCGGCGCGGACACCGAGGTGGGACGGGCTCGGGACCCCGCGTGGCCACCGCCTCGACGACTGGATCGGCGGACCGCGTCAGTACGGTGAGGTGTCATCGACGAAAGGGATGCGGCGTGGGCGAGCAGATGCAGATCGGTGAGGTGGCCGAACGCACCGGGCTGTCGCTGCGCACCATCCGCTACTACGAGGAGGTCGGCCTGGTCGTGCCCAGCGCGCGCAGCCAGGGCGGGTTCCGCCTCTACCTCGAGCCCGACGTCGAACGGCTGCTGCTGATCAAGCGCATGAAACCGCTGGGATTCCAACTGGACGAGATGCGTGACCTGCTGGCCATCCTCGACCCACTGCCCGACGACGCACCGGTGGACGAACCGGCCACACGGCTGAGGCAGTACAGCGCCACGGCCGAACAGGCCTGTGAGGATCTGCGGGCCAAGCTGCGGGTCGCCGAGGAGTTCGCCGCACTACTGCACACCCAGCTCAGCACCCATCGGCGGCAGACCGGCTCGGCCTTGTCACAGTCTCCCTGAACCGCCCTGCCGCACCCGCGACCGTCCCATGATCGTGACCTCGACCTCACTTCACGGTGGCGGTGACACACACCAGGCAACTCTGCCTTAACGTAAGGGTCGAGTTTCGGGGCTCGCGGCGACCCAGACCCACGTCGCGCGCGCCGTTCGAGGCGGCGGTCGAACGTGCCGCCACCCAGGGGCAGCGCCGCTCCTCTTACCCCTCGGTCCTCGTCATGGCGTCAGCAGGCTGCCCGCTTGCCGGTGCGCCGTGACCCCACCTGCGCCGAATGCAACTCGGCGCCCGAACACGTCAGGTTGTCGCGTGCCCTCCTCCTCACCGTTGTCGCCGCCCCGGGCGCGATGGACCAACCTGTTGAGCAGGCCGTCGTGGCTGTCACCGAAGGTGGCCCGTACGGAGATCCTGGCCGGCCTGGTGGTCGCGCTGGCGCTGATCCCGGAGGCGATCTCGTTCTCCATCATCGCCGGGGTAGACCCCAGCATCGGGCTGTTCGCCTCGTTCACCATGGCCGTGGTGATCTCGATCGTCGGCGGTCGGCCAGCGATGATCTCGGCCGCCACCGGCGCGATCGCACTGGTGGTCGCACCCCTGGCTCGGGAGCACGGGCTGAGCTACCTGATCGCCACGGTGATCCTGGGCGGGCTGTTCCAGGTCGTGCTCGGCGCGCTGGGGATCGCTCGGCTGATGCGGTTCGTGCCGCGTAGCGTGATGGTCGGGTTCGTCAACGCCCTGGCCATCCTCATCTTCCTGGCGCAGGTTCCCGAATTGATCGACGTGCCGTGGCCGGTCTACCCGCTGTTCGCCGGCGGCCTGGCGCTCATGCTGGTGTTTCCCCGGCTGACCAAGGCGGTTCCGGCACCGCTGGTGTCGATCGTGGCGCTCACCGCCCTGACCGTTGCCGCCGGGATCGCGGTGCCCACCGTCGGAGACAAGGGCGCCCTGCCCACCTCATTGCCGGTGCCCGGCCTGCCGCAGGTGCCGTTCACCCTGGACACCCTCACCCTGCTCGCGCCCTACGCGCTCGCGTTCGCCCTGGTCGGTCTGTTGGAGTCACTGATGACCGCGAAACTGGTCGACGACATCACCGACACCCACTCCAACAAGACCCGAGAATCCATCGGTCAGGGCATCGCCAACGTCGTCACCGGCTTCTTCGGCGGCATGGGCGGCTGCGCGATGATCGGCCAAACCATGATCAACGTCAAGGTCGCCGGCGCCCGGACCCGACTGTCGACGTTTCTGGCCGGGGTGTTCCTGATGGTGCTGTGCATCGCCTTCGGGCCGCTGGTCTCCGACATCCCGATGGCCGCGCTGGTGGCGGTCATGGTGCTGGTGGCGTTCGGCACCTTCGACTGGCACAGCATCGCGCCCGCCACGCTCAAGCGGATGCCGACCGGTGAGATCACCGTCATGGTCGTCACCGTGGCTGTCGTGGTGGCCAGCGACAACCTGGCCCTCGGCGTGATCGTCGGCACGATCACCGGCCTGATCATCTTCGCCCGCCGGGTCGCCCATCTGGTCAACGTCACCGCCGTGGCCGACCCCGATGGCACCCAGGTCGTGTACGCCGTCACCGGCGAGCTGTTCTTCGCTTCCAGCAACGATCTGGTCTACCAGTTCGACTACACCGGCGATCCGGACAAGGTCGTCATCGACCTGACCGACGCCCACATCTGGGACGCCTCCACCGTCGCCGCGCTCGATGCGATCACCACCAAGTACGAGGCGCGCGGCAAGAGTGTCGAGATCGTCGGCCTCAACGAGCACAGCGCCACCATGCACGGCAGGCTCACCGGCGAGCTCGCCACCGACCACTGAGGCCCCTGGCGCACCCGCCAGGCCGTGATGGACGATCAACCCGCCGCCGACGGGGCCGCCCTGGCCCCGGTCAGCTCATCAGCACTCCACGCCAGCGGGGGTTGTGAAGTGTCCCGGCGTGTCGAAAGACTTGATCTTCCGAGGACGTGGAGTCACGACCCGTCCGTCCGATTTTCGGATCTTCAGGCGGCGTCGAACTCATTGCCCTCCGGGTCCCGCATGGTCCACCAACGTCCAGCCGGCCCCTGGTCCACCTCGCGGACGCGGGTGGCCCCCAGCCCTTCCAGCCGGTCGACCAGGGCGTCCAGCTCACCCGGCCGGCTGTGGACGTCGAGGTGCAGGCGGTTCTTGACCGTCTTACCCTCCGGCACGTCCTGGAACAGCAGCCTCCTGCCGCGGCCGACACCGGTGATCTCGTCGTACGGATCGTCGGGATGACGGATCGCCGCGTAGCCACGGAAGATCCGCCGGCCGCGGTGCTCGGCGACCGCGTCCCGGCTGAGGTGCCCGGCGGCCAACAGGCCGTCGATGAACGCGCTCTGGTCCTCCACCTCGTACTCCAGCGCGGCGGCCCAGAAATCCGCGAGCGTCGGCGCGTCGTTGCTGTCGATGACCAGCTTCCACTGCAGTGCCATGCGAGAGGTTCTACCGGCCGGCACCGACACCGCGCGGCGCCGAGAGACCAGAATGTCCGCGACTTCGCTGTGCTCGCCCGCTGCACCGCACCTGCCGGGCTGCTGTTCGCACCGATAATGGCGGGCCCGACGAGCCACGGCCCGGCGAGGAGCCTCGAACGGGCGGTAGCCGCCGTCGCTTCGCCCGTTGCGGCGGAGCTCGCGGGAGATCGTCGAGGGCGAACGTCCGAGGTGGGCGGCGATTCGACGTATGCTCCAGCCCATCCGGCGCAGGTCGGCGATCTGGAAGCGCCCGTCCTGGGACAGGTAGCGCGCTGATCTCGCGGAGGACGGCGAGACGATCCAGCGGCGCGACGAACCCGACCACCCGGCCGTCGCGGTAGGTCTTGTAGCCGCGCGCCCAGTTCGCGCCGGACGTTCGCGACGCGCCGACCTCCCGCGCTGCGGCCTGGACGCTCCAACCGCGGGCGCGTAACTCCATGAACCGCTGGCGCTTGGCCGACTGCGGCCGCCGACCCGGGCCCTTCTTGACACGACGCGTCGAAGACAACACAACCCCTAAACGATCAAGGAAGCGTTGCGACGCTCAGTAGAAACACCTTGCCGCGCCGTGGTCAGTATTGGGCTGCCGTCGACAGCACGCACCCTCGGCGGACCGTAGGTCTGGCGGGACACCTCGTGGATGGCGGGGATCTGATCGGTCAGCCAGGCCTGCCGGAGCGTCCGCACCGAGGGCGGGCGACTACGTGCCTTGTAGAAGCCCGCTCGCGATCCCCCTTTGCGCCCACCCCGTTGCACTGCCTGGAACGCTTCCTCGGCTACCCTTTCGGCGACATGTCATGCCGCATTGACATATTGCTTTGGAGGAGGACGATCGCGATGGGGGCCGATCTGGCGTTCGACGCCCTGGCCGACCCGGTGCGGCGCGAGATTCTCGGCGTCCTTGCCGAGTGCGACGAACTCACCGCCGGTGAACTCGCCGCCCGGATCACGTCGGTAGGCCGCACTGCGGTGTCTAGTCATTTGCGGGTTCTGCGGTCGGCTGGTCTGGTTACTGAGCGGCGTGCCGGGCGGTACCGGTTCTACGCGGTGGATTCCTCCGGCTCCGCTCGCGATGTACTGGCGCTGCTGCATCAGCTGTTCGAGTCTGGCCTGGGCCAGGTCCGGCGGGCGGGAGACGAGGCCACTACCCACTCCCTCGGGTCCGAGTCTACAGAGCACACAGCCTGAGGTCGGTGCGCTTGCCCTTATCGCGCTCGGCAAGCACCTCGGCCGGTTGTCGCCCTGATTTGCCTGCCATAGTGAAAGGTTCCGGCTAGTTCCCGTCGTCGTGAATCCGGAGTCGATGATGTACTTGACCCTGCTCTGCACGCATTCCCGTACTCCTGACCGGTCCCGGGATCGCTGATGGCCGTGCTCACCTTGACCGTGAAGGAGTTCGTCGAGACACCGCCGGCTGTCACGTTCGGACTGTTCGGTGGGGGCGTGGGTGCGGGATGGATCTTCGACGCGCTCTGTGACCGGGTGACGCCGGGAGCGGCCGTGACACTCCGGGCGCCCCTTGACGGACCGAGCGCCGACCCGGTGGAGATCCTCGGGCGAATCGGTGTGGTCGTGCCGCCGTCGCGGATCGAGATCGTCCACACCCAGCCGTGGCGGGGCCGGATCGTGCTGCGTTTCGCGTCGTCGGCTGGCGGAACCCGGGTGAGCCTGCAGGCCGAGTTGGACCGCCACGGCATGGAATGGTTGATGCGCCGTCGCGGCCACGCAGTTCGGCACCCTGCAACGGGCAATCCGCGGCTGGGTCTGCTCACCTCGAAGTCAGGTCCAGCCAGCCTCTTTGCCGCCGCGACGGACAGCCTGGCCTCTCTCGCCATCACCGAGGTCAACGCGGAAGGTGGGATCGGCGGGCGCCCGGTCGAGCTCATCGTGGGGGACGACGCGACGGATCCAGCGGTCGGGATAGCCGAGGCCCACAGACTCGTCCGGCTGGGATGCCGCACCATCCTCGTGGCCACCACATCAGCGACGTTCTTCGCGGTCTCCGATGTGCTGGCCGACGCGGACGTGCTCGTCGTGCAGACAGTGATGAACGAAGGCGGCGCCCGAGGGCGGCTGCGCGTGCAGTTGGGTGAGCGCCCAGCCGACCAGTTGGCTCAAGCAGCACACCCGATGATGGGTGCCGCAGGTGGGCGACGGTGGTTCCTGGCCGGCAACGACTACTGCTGGCCGCGCAGCACCCATGCCGTCGCGAAAGAAATTCTGCCCCAGGTGGGCGGCCGGCTGGTGGGGGAACGGTATGTGGGCCTCGGCACGGCCGACTACTCGCCGGTCATCGAGGCGATTACGCGATCCGGCGCTGACGTGGTGCTCTCGACGTTCGTGGGTGCCGATGCCGCCGCCTTTCAGCGGCAGGCGCATGAGCTGGGCCTGCACGAGCGATGTCTGACGTTAGCCCCCGCCTTGGACGAGTCGACGCTGGCTCGCATCGGCTCTCCGGCGACAGCAGGCGTGCACACGATCTCCGGATATCTGGAGTCGCTTGAGACGGAGCGGAACTTCGACCTACTGGCCCGCTACCGGGAAGCATTCGGCCGCTGGGCCCCACCGCTCTCCACACTGAGCGAGTCGGTGTACGAGGGGGTGCACATCTGGTGGTGCGCCGTGCGGCGGGCGGGCACAGAGGAGCCTCGCGCGGTCGCCGACGCGATGCGAGGCGCCCGTTACGAGCTACCCCGCGGCACGGTCGTGCTGAACAAGTCCAATCGCGTGGTGCAGCGGCTCTACTTGGCCGAAGCAGTCGGTACGGACCTCCAGGCGATCAGTCCCGACTGACCTCGCGTCAATGTGTCGACACTGGTTGACATCTAGCAAGATCCTCTCTAGATTCGGCGACGCCGACCTCGACAGGAGGGCTCATGCCCGTACCGGTTCGCACTGCCGCTCCGGAGGTGTTGTCCGAACGCCTTGACCTCGGCTTGCCAAGGCCGAGTCCGCGGAGGTCGCCCCGATCGCCGCGGCACTCTCCGCCTCGTCCGAGACCGGGACGCCCTACGCGCGGGCCGTGCATAAGGTCCCATCCACGAGTGGGCGCCGGGTGAACATTCGCTCGCGGCCTGTCCGGCGCGGTGACGATCATCGACCACGGCTTTGGCAACACCATCGCGGAGCGGATGGCCACACCTGCGAGCAGGCCTTCGGCGGGCTCCCTCACCCGCCGGTCACCACCACGATCGAGAGGAAAGCATGAACGGAGTGTTCGACCTCGGCGGCACAGACGGGCTGGGACCTGTCGTGACGCAAGAGAACGAGCCGGTGTTCCGGGCGGAATGGGAGAAGGCCGCGTTCGCCATGTTCGCCTCCTGCTTCCGCGCCGGCCTGTTTAACGTGGACCAGTTCCGGCACGCCATCGAGAAGATGGACCCCGCAGAGTACCTGCTGACAAACTACTACGAACACTGGGCGCATGCCGTCGAGTACTACGGCGAGAAGAGCGGCCTGCTCGACATGGCCGAACTCGAGAAGCGCACCAAGTTCTACCTCGACAATCCCGAAGCACCGCTTCCGCAGCGCGAGGACCCCGAGCTGCTGGCCTTCGTCGACGCCGCGGTCAAACACGGCGCTCCGGCGAACCGCGAGTCCGAAAAGGTCGCCCAGTTCAAAGTGGAGGACCGGGTGACTATCAGGACGGACAGCCCGTTCGGCCACACCCGGCGGGCCCGCTACGTCCGCGGCCGCACCGGCGAGATCACCGCCGCGCACGGCACCTACCTCTACCCCGACAGCGCGGGCAACGGCGGTCCCGACGCCCCCGAGCACCTCTACACCGTCAGGTTCACCAGCGAGGAGCTGTGGGGTGCCGAGACGGCCGAGCCGAACGGGGTCGTCTACTTCGACGTGTGGGAGCCGTACCTCATTCTCGCCTCCTGACCATCCGTCCCCACCCGAATCTTTGAGGAGCCCTTCCATGGCCGCACCCACCGACACCCGACTGAACACGCAGGAGGAGATCACCGCTCGGGTCAAAGCACTCGAGGCGATGTTGATCGAGAAGGGGGTCATGACCACTGAGGCGGTCGACCGCCTCGCCGAGATCTACGAGAACGAGGTCGGCCCCCAGCTAGGCGCCAAGGTCGTCGCGCGGGCCTGGACCGATCCGGAGTTCAAGGCCAGATTGCTCGCCGACGCCACCGCCGCCTGCGCCGAGATGGGCATCAGCGGTCTGCAGGGCGAAGAGATGATCGCCCTGGAAAACACCGACACGGTACACAACCTCGTCGTGTGCACGCTGTGCTCCTGCTACCCGTGGCCGATCCTCGGGCTGCCGCCGAACTGGTACAAGGCCCCGCCCTACCGCTCGCGGATCGTGCGGGAGCCGCGCAAGGTGCTCGCCGAGGACTTCGGCTTCGTGGTCCCCGACTCGGTCGAGATCCGAGTCTGGGACTCCAGCTCCGAGCTGCGCTACTGGGTGCTGCCGAAGCGCCCGCAGGGATCCGAGGGTATGGGCGCGTTCGACCTCGCGGCCCTTGTCACCCGGGACTCGATGATCGGCGTCGCCCCCGCCGCCAGCCCGTCCTCGTGACCCGCGTGGAGCCCGAGATGCATCGTGACACGAGGCCTGCCATCAGCGAGGCACGTCAGAGTGTGGAAGCGCTGGTGTGCGACTTACCCGGCGGCGGAATCGACGAGCGCATGTTCAACGAACCCTGGGAACTGCGGGCCTTCGCCATGGCAGTCGCCGCCTACCACAGCGGCAAGTACGAGTGGAGCCAGTTCCAGCAGGCCCTGATCCACTCGATCAAACAGTGGGAAGAGGACAACGGCGGCAAGCCGTGGAGCTACTACCTGCATTGGCTCAACGCCTTCGAAACAGTCCTGGCCGACAACGGCGTGCTCGCCGACGCCGCACTCGACGGCCGAACTCGGGAGGTGTTGGCCGTGCCCCGTAACGCAAACCACCACAAGGCCGTCCGCGAACCTGTCGCGATCTCACCCGCAACGTTCTGACCGGGCCGAGGTGTGCCAGACGCGTTCGCTCACCTCGCCGTTTCCTCGGAATGTGACCCGACGAAGATCTCAATACCTCGTACGACGGTCGCTGTTCGACCAGTGGCCGACCGGCTTGATCCGGCCGTGCCACGGGACCGACCTTGCCGAAGAAGAGGAGAATCCATGTTCCCCCTGCGCCCGAGTTGTTCCGGGCCGATGCTCGACGAGCTGCTGCGGATGGCCCGCCTCGAGCTGAGCCCCGAGCGCACGGCCGTCGTCGGCCCGGCCGTGGACCAGATCTACGGGCTGGTGGACCGGCTGGACGCGGCCGAAACGGGTGACGTACCCCCGGCCACTGCCTTCGACGCCCGGTGGGAGTGAGCGGCGTGGAACCCTATGAGCTGACCCTGCACGAGGCCGCCGAGCAGATCCGGGAGCGGCAGCTATCCCCTGTCGAGCTCACCGAGTCGGTGCTCGGCCGCATCGACGCCCTCGACAAGCGGGTGGGCGCGTTCGCCAGCGTGATGCACGAGCAGGCGTTGCGCGCCGCCCGGGACGCGGAGAAGGAGATCGCCGACGGCGCCTACCGCGGACCGCTGCACGGCGTGTGCATCGGGGTGAAGGACCTCCTGGACACCGCAGGCGTGCCCACCACGTCGAGTTCGCGCACGCGCGCGGACCACGTGCCGGACACCAACGCTGCGGTGGTCGACCACCTTGAGGCCGCCGGTGCGGTGATCGTCGGCAAGACGCACACCCACGAGTTCGCCTACGGGGTCATCACCCCCACCACCCGCAACCCGTGGAACCTCGACCACATCCCGGGCGGGTCCAGCGGCGGGTCCGGGGCAGCCGTGGCCGCCCGCATGTGTCAGGGCGCCATCGGCACCGACACCGGCGGGTCGGTCCGCATCCCCTCGGCGGTCTGCGGCACCGTCGGGCTCAAGCCCACCTACGGGCGGGTCTCCCGTCGGGGCACGACCTCGCTGAGCTGGTCGCTGGACCACATCGGGCCGCTGACCAACAATGTGCGCGACGCGGCGCTGATGATGGACGTCATCGCCGGTTACGACCGCGCCGACCCCGCGACCGTCGACGTCCCGGTTCCCCGGCATGCCGACGGGCTGGCGGCCGGGGTCGAGGGCCTGGTGCTCGGTGTGCCGCGCAACTACTTCTTCGACCGCATCGACCCCGAGGTCGAGGCCGCGGTACGGGAGGCGATCGGACAGCTCGAAGGCCTCGGCGCACAGCTGCGGGAGATCGACCTGCCCCATCCCGAGCTGTACATGCCAGCCGAGTTCGGCATCCTCGTGCCCGAGGCCACCGCCTACCACCAGCAGAACCTGCGCCGGATGGCCGAGCTCTACGAACCCGATGTGCGGGTGTTCCTCGAGGCCGGCGAACTGGTGCTGGCCACCGACTACATCAAGGCACTGCGGGTCCGCACCCTGATCCAGCAGGGCTGGAAGCAGATGTTCGACGGGCTCGACGCAGTGCTGGCTCCCACGCTGCCCGCCACCGCCGCGAAGGTCGGGCAAACCAGCTTCACGTGGCCAGACGGGCAGGAGGAAGCCGTCATCAACAGCTACGTACGCACCTCGGCCCCGGGCAACCTGACCGGCCTGCCTGCACTGTCGCTGCCCTGCGGCTTCGACGACACCGGGCTACCGATCGGGCTGCAGATCATCGGCACACCTTTCGCCGAACCCACCGTGCTACGGATCGGCGCAGCCTACGAGACCGCCACCGACTGGTCCGACCGGCGCCCCGACCTCCTGCCCTGACTGTGAGGATGGTCGAGCCGGCCCGGTGATGGTGGGCTGGTGGTGACAGCAGCGGGTGTGACCCGTGCTCTGACTGGCGTGATGCCCTTGAGCGGACTTGTCCGCCTGCTGTTGTCGGCACCGGCCCGGCCGGAGCAGCTGGCCTGATCAGGAGCATGACCGCCGGACTCGACCTCCGACGTGTCCCGTCACAGTCCTGCCGGGCTCCGCACCGGACCGGACCTCACGTCCGCCACGGTCAGGAGAACGCATGTCCATGCTGGCAGAACTGGTCGAGCTCGTCATCGGGGTCGACACCCACGCCGATACCCACACCGCCGCGCTGGTCGCAGCCGGCAATGGTGCCCTGCTGGCCACGCTCACCGTGCCCGCCGACGCCGACGGCTACACCCAGCTGCTGGCCCTGACCGAGCAGCACTCCGGGCTACGGGCCTGGCCGAGCAGCACCGCGGGCTACGGGCCTGGGCGATCGAGGGTGCCGGCGGCTACGGCGCCGGTCTGGCCCGCCACC
>NZ_JBHSQW010000018.1:0-23402 GCF_042658695.1 Pseudonocardia hispaniensis
GCGGACCGCGCGGGCACGGGTCTCCTCATCGAACTTCCGAGGTGCTCCCACAGCTCCAGTCTCCTTGCTAGATCAGGAGCCTCTCCGCGAGCCAGGGCGATTCATTGCGGGTAGTACCAGCACCAGCACGTGTCCCGTAGATCTTGGGTGACGGGTGCGGTAGGCAAGTGTGGTGCTGGATCGTCACGATCTGACCGACGCCGAGTGGGCGCGTGTGGAGCCGTTGTTGCCGGACACGACCTCGCGGCGGGGCGGGCGGTGGGCCGATCACCGGACGGTGCTCAACGCGGTGTTCTGGCGGACCCGCTGCGGCGCGCCGTGGCGGGACCTGCCCAAGAGCTACGGCTCCTGGAAGACCATCTACAACCGGCATCGGCGCTGGTCGGCGGACGGAACATGGGAACGTGTCCTCGACGAGCTGCGCCGCAACGCCGACCACACCGAGGGCCCGGACTGGACCGTCGCGGTCGACGGGGCCCTGGTGCGCGCCCATCAACACGCCGCCGGTGCCCGGCACCGCCCGCCCGCCGAACTCCCCCAGGAGGATTCGACTCTTCAGCAGCCATGCAAGTTCCCGACCAGCCGGTTGGCAACTACCGCAGCGCAGGCCGGCAGCCCCGCGCGCATCGGCGTAGCGGGCCGGCCAGTCCAGCGGATGCGAACTCGACAGGCTCCTCACCAGTCCACGGCGATATAGCCCAGTTCGAGGTACTCGTGGATCCCTTCGAAGCCTCCCTCGCGGCCGAGGCCGGACTGCTTCACCCCCCGAACGGTGCCGCGGGGTCCGACACCAGCCCTCGATTCAGCCCCATCATCCCGACCTCCAGCCGCTCGCCAACCGCGAGGCCGCAGGCGAGGTCGCCGCTGGAGACATAGGCCGCGAGCCCGAGTTCGCTGTCGTTGGCGACCGCAACGGCGTCGTCGTCGTGTTCGACGGGAATGATCGAGGCAACCGGCCCGAAGATCTCCTGGGCGCCGAGCGTCGAGTCTCGGGGTACGTCGGTGAGGACGGTCGCCGGATAGAAGAAGCCCGGGCACTCGGGGACCTCACCACCCAGCTGCACGGCGGCGCCCTGCTCGACGGCCGCGCTGACATTCGCCGCGATCTCGTCGCGGCGGCGGCCGTTCACCAACGGTCCCAGTTCGGTACTGTCGCTGGCGCCAGGGCCCATCCGGAGCGCGGCCATCCGCGCGCTCAGCCGCGCGGCGAAGTCTGATGCCACGGACTCCTGGACGAGGAAGCGGTTGGCGGCCGTGCACGCCTGCCCGTCGTTGCGCATCTTCGCGACGAGGGCTCCCTCGACGGCGTCGTCGAGGTCGGCATCGTCGAGGACGATGAATGGGGCATTGCCGCCAAGCTCGAGCGACGTGTTGACGATCCGCTCCGCCGTCTGCCGAAGCAGGTACAGACCCATCTGGGTCGACCCGGTGAACGCCACCTTCCGCACCCGGGAGTCGTGCAGTGCGACCTCGACCAGCTCGGCGGGCCGATCGGTGGTGAGCACGGACACCACGCCCTCGGGCAGGCCGGCACGGCTCATCAGGGCCGCCAGGTGGAGCGCGGTCAACGGGCTGTCCTCCGCGGGCTCGACCAGCGCCGTGCAACCGGCCGCGAGTGCCGGTGCCAACTTTCGGGTGATCATCGCGGCCGGGAAGTTCCACGGCGTCAGCATCAGGGTCACCCCACCGGCCGGTGCACGGTCATCCGCAGCTCCCCTCCGAGGCGCCCCGCCTCCTCGGAAGACCAGCGGAAGAACTCGGCGGCACAGCGGACCTCACCGCGGGCGTCCTCGCGAGTCCTGCCATCTCACGTCTCGTGTCAGGAACACCAACCACGATCCACGACAGACGGGAACATGCTGGTCAAGCCGGTGGGCGCGGCAGGGATCGAACCTGCGACCGCTCGGGTGTAAGCCGAGTGCTCTCCCGCTGAGCTACGCGCCCCGCGTGCCCCGCGCCCGTGAACGGGCCGGGCATGCCGTTGACCTACAGCGTGGCCAGGGCCTTCTTCCAGACGCCCTGGTCGCGCGGTTCGCCGCGGCCGTTGACCTCCGCGAACCGCACCGTGCCCTCCTTGTCCACCAGGAAGGTGCCGCGTAGCGCGAAGCCGTGGGCGGAGTCGAAGACCCCGTAACGCTCGGCCACCGCGCCGTGCGGCCAGAAGTCGGCCAGCAGGGGGAAATCGTAGTCCTGCGCCTGGGACCACGCCTTCAGGGTGAAGGGATGGTCGACCGAGATCCCCACGACCTGAACATCGTCGTTCTGGAAGCTCGACAGATCGTCGCGGACCGCCGACAGCTCGCCGGTGCAGATGCCGGAGAACGCGAACGGATAGAACACCACGAGAACGGCCGTGCGGCGGCGGAACGACGAGAGGGTGACCTCCTGGTTGTTCTGGTCCCTCAGCGTGAAGTCGGGAGCCTCGGTTCCCACCTCAGGCGCCATGTACGGGTCTCCCCTCGGCGTGCGGACTACCCGCCCCCATGGCGGCGGGCGGTGTGGTGCCAGTTGAGCCTAGGCCACGCTCACCGTCTGGCCTTGCCCGACTTCGGTGCGACGAGCCGGGCGCCCGCCCAGTCGTCGCTCACGCTGATGTTCGAGGTCTGCGAGAGCCCGGCCGTCGGTGCGGCCTCGGCGATCTCGCTGGGTTCCAGATGACCCCGCCGCCCGGTCTTGGGTGTCAAGACCCATACGACCCCGTTCTCGGCGAGCGGACCTCGGGCATCGACGAGGGCATCGACGAGATCGCCGTCGCCCTCCCGGAACCACAACAACACCACATCGATGACGTCAACGGCGTCCTCGTCGAGCAGCTCATCGCCGCAGCGTTCCTCGACGGCGTCGCGCACCGCCTCGTCGACGTCGGAGTCCCAACCGAGTTCCTGGACGACCATGCCCGGCTCGATGCCGAGCTTGCCCGCGATGTCGGACGATCGTCCGGCATCTCCCGCGGCGACCACGCGTGTACCCCATTTCGCTCTGTTCTCCGGTCCGGACCGCGCCCGGCTCCGTGCTTGGATGCGGCATCCGAACACGTCAGCACGGCCCCGCGCAACCGCCGTTCCGCGATCACACGGCGAGGGGCACGATAGAGGTACACCCAGCATGACAACCAGAGCAGAGCTCGAGCCTTACAGGGAGATCCCTTGACCGGCACCACCAGCAGCCCCGGCGCGACACCCCGCCGCGTCCACGTCATCCGGGACGGCCTCGCCGCACACCTGCCCGACATCGATCCGGAGGAGACCGCGGAATGGCTCGACTCCTTCGACGCAGTCCTTGACGCGGCAGGGCAGCAGCGCGCCCGCTATCTCATGCTTCGCATGCTGCAGCGGGCCCGCGAGCGCCATGTCGGGGTACCGTCGCTGACCAGCACCGACTATGTGAACACGATCCCGACCGAGCGCGAGCCGTGGTTCCCCGGGGACGAGGAAACCGAACGCGCCTACCGGCGCTGGATCCGGTGGAACGCCGCGATGATGGTGCACCGCGCCCAGCGGCCCGGCATCGGCGTCGGCGGGCACATCTCGAGCTACGCGTCGTCCGCGACCCTCTACGAGGTCGGGTTCAACCACTTCTTCCGCGGCAAGGATCACCCGGGTGGTGGGGACCAGGTCTTCATCCAGGGCCACGCCTCCCCCGGGATCTATGCCAGGGCCTTCCTCGAAGGCAGGCTGTCCACCGACCGGCTCGACGGCTTCCGCCAGGAGCTGTCCCACGGCGGCCCGGGCCACGGCCTGCCCTCCTACCCGCACCCTCGGTTGATGCCCGACTTCTGGGAGTTCCCCACCGTCTCGATGGGGTTGGGCCCGATGAACGCGATCATGCAGGCCCGGGTCAACCGGTACCTGCGCGACCGCGGCATCTGTGACACCTCTCAGCAGCACGTCTGGGCCTTCCTCGGCGACGGCGAGATGGACGAGCCGGAGTCGCGCGGGCTGATCCACGTCGCCGCCACCGACGCGCTGGACAACCTCACCTTCGTCGTCAACTGCAACCTGCAGCGTCTCGACGGCCCGGTCCGGGGCAACGGCAAGATCATCCAGGAGCTGGAGGCGTTCTTCCGGGGAGCCGGCTGGAACGTCATCAAGGTCATCTGGGGCCGGGAGTGGGACGCGCTGCTCGCCGCCGACCGCGACGGCGCTCTGGTCAACCTGATGAACCTCACCCCCGACGGCGACTACCAGACCTACAAGGCCAACGACGGGGCATTCGTCCGCGAGCACTTCTTCGGTCGCGACCCGCGTACCAAGGCGCTCGTCGAGCCGATGACCGACGATCAGATCTGGGGACTCAAGCGCGGCGGCCACGACTACCGCAAGGTCTATGCCGCCTACGCCGCGGCCATGGAGCACCACGGCCAGCCGACGGTCATCCTGGCCAAGACGATCAAGGGCTACGGCCTGAGCTCGTTCGCCGGGCGCAACGCCACCCACCAGATGAAGAAGCTCTCGCTGGCCGATCTCAAGCAGTTCCGCGACGAGCTGCGCATCCCGATCTCCGACGCCGAGCTCGAGCACGACCCGTACCTTCCGCCCTACTTCCACCCCGGCGAGGAGGATCCGGCGCTGCAGTACATGTTGGAGCGGCGCCGCATGCTCGGTGGACCGGTGCCGTCGCGGCGGACCTCGTCCAGGCCGCTGGTGCTGCCCGGCGACCGGGCCTACGAGACCATCCGCCGGGGTTCGGGCAAGCAGGAGGTCGCCACCACGATGGCGTTCGTCCGGTTGCTGCGCGAGCTGGTCAAGGACCCGGAGATCGGGGCCCGGATCGTGCCGATCATCCCGGACGAGGCCCGCACGTTCGGCATCGACTCGATGTTCCCGACGCAGAAGATCTACAACCCGCACGGACAGCAGTACACGTCCGTGGACGCCTCGCTGCTGCTCGCCTACCGCGAGAGCGAGCAGGGTCAGCTGCTGCACGAGGGAATCAACGAGGCGGGTTCGGTCGGCTCGTTCATCGCGGTGGGAACCTCCTACGCGACCCACGACCAGCCGATGATCCCGGTCTACGTCTTCTACTCGATGTTCGGGTTCCAGCGCACCGGCGACTCGCTGTGGGCCGCGGGCGACCAGATGACGCGCGGCTTCCTCGTCGGCGCCACCGCGGGACGGACGACGCTGACCGGGGAGGGCCTGCAGCACAACGACGGCCACTCGCTGCTGCTGGCCAGCACCAACCCGGCGGTCGTCGCCTACGACCCGGGGTTCTCCTTCGAGGTGGCGCACATCGTGCGCGACGGGCTGCGCCGGATGGTCGGCGAGCAGCCCGAGGACGTCATGTACTACCTGACCGTCTACAACGAGCCGTACGTGCAGCCGGCCGAGCCCGCGGGCCTCGACGTCGACGGGCTGCTGCGCGGGCTCTACCGCTACCTGGGCACTGCCCGCGCCGACGGCCCTCAGGTCCGGCTGCTCGCCTCCGGCGTCGCGCTGCCGTGGGCGCTGCGGGCCCGCGACCTGCTGGCCGAGCAGTGGGGAGTGGGGGCCGAGGTGTGGTCGGTGACCTCGTGGGGCGAGCTGCGTCGCGACGGGGTCGAGGCCGAGCGCCACAACCTGGTGCACCCCGAGGAGGAGCCCCGGGTGCCCTACGTCCGCACCGCCCTCGCCGACAGCGACAGCCCGGTCGTCGCCGTGTCGGACTGGATGCGGGCCGTCCCGGACCTGATCCGGCAGTGGGTGCCCGCGCCGTTCACGACGCTGGGCACCGACGGCTTCGGGCTCTCGGACACCCGGCCCGCGGCGCGGCGGCATTTCGCGGTCGACGCCGAATCGATCACCGTCGGTGCGCTGGGGGCGCTCGCGGCACGTGGTGAGATCGACCGCGGTGTCGTCACCGAAGCGGCGGCGAAGTACGCCATCGACGACCCCCAGGCCGCCGGGCCGCAAACCAGCGATCCCGGCGTCGCGTGAGAGTGGCGGCAGCATTTCTCGGGAAACCGCATGTCGATGACACTCGGCAGAAGCGGTTTCGCACGGTACGCTCCGGCCGACACCGGCGTCGCTGATCGCGAAACGGTGTCCCGACCCGGGCGCGGAGCGTAGCGGCCAGGCGGCGCGATGCCGGGGGCGAGTGCCCTGGCACCAGGTACGAGGAGAGCAAGAATGGCAGAGGGCACCGTCAAGTGGTTCAACAGCGAGAAGGGCTACGGCTTCCTCGCTCCCGACGGTGGCGGAGCGGACGTATTCGTGCACTACTCCGCGATTCAGGTCAACGGATACAAGAGCCTCGATGAGGGCCAGCGCGTCTCGTTCGACATCGAGCAGGGCCAGAAGGGCCCGCAGGCCACGAAGGTGACGCCCCTCGGCTGAGCGTCGCGCGCACTGCGCGCACTGATCGATCGGACCCGGGCGGCAGCCGATGCTGCCGCCCGGGGGGTCCTGTCGTGTGGACCGTTCAGCCGGACAGCGCTCGGCGTCCGGGCGAGTGTCCGTTTCTGTTCGGCGCCCTGTCGGGCGTGACATGCTGCTCGGCGTGACCGCATCCGGTATCCGGCCTCGGGCGGCGCCCACGACCGTGTGCGCCGCCACCCTGCGCCGCCTCGAACGGGCCGCAGGCGAGGTGGCAGGTGCCTGCCTGGCCGCGATGGCGACGCGGCAGTCGTGGTTCGCACGGTTGCCCGCGGAACAGCGTGCCGGTGTGCAGCTGGTGACCCAGACCGGTGTCGCGAACTTCGTCGCGTGGCTCGGTCAGGGCCACGCCGTCGGCGCAACCGCGACGGGGCGGGGCAGGCTCACCGCCGAGGCCTTCCGCATCGCTCCCCGCGGTCTGGCCCAGAAGCTCACCCTGCGCCAGACCGTCGAGCTCGTCCGGATCGCCACGGACGTGTTGGAGCAGCGGGTGCCGCCGTTCGCCGCGGACGACTGCGAGCTCCAGGTGCTGTCGGAGGCCGTGCTGCGGTTCGGCCGGGAGGTCGCGTTCGCCGCGGCGACCGCCTATGCGGGCGCCGCCGAGGACCGTGGTGCGTGGGACGCGCGGCTGGAGGCGCTGGTCGTCGACGGCGTCGTGCGCGGCGACGGCGGCGACGAGCTCGTCTCCCGGGCCTCGGCACTGGGCTGGAACCCCTCGACCGCGGTGCGGGTGCTGGTCGGCACGCCACCGCTCGAGAACCCGCCCGAACGCCTCGGGGAGCTGCGCCGCAGCGCCGTCCGGATGGGACATTCGGTTCTGGTCGGCGCGCAGGGCAGCCGGCTGATCGTGCTGCTGTCCGAACCTCCCGGCGGCTCCACGCAGGCCGATCCGATCAGCCGGATCGCCGAGGACTTCGGGCCGGGACCCATCGTCGTCGGACCGGTGGCCGCCGACCTGATCGCGGCCCACGCCAGCGCCCGGGACGCGCTCGCGGGCCTGCGCGCCGTCGCGGGCTGGCCGCAGGCACCGCGTCCGGTGGCCGCCGACGACCTGTTACCCGAGCGGGCGATGTTGGGTGATCCGGCCGCCCACCGCAGGCTGGTCGAGGCCGTCGTGACACCGCTGACCGAGGCGGGCGGTGAACTGCTGCGGACCCTCGCGGCCTATCTCGAGGGTGGCGCGGCCCTCGAGGCGTGCGCCCGCGCGTTGTTCGTCCACCCCAACACCGTTCGCTACCGGCTGCGCCGCGTGAGTGAACTCACGGGCCGTCTCCCCATGGATCCGCGTGATTCGCTGGTGCTGCGGGCCGCCCTCATCGCCGGCCGTCTGCAGTCCGCGGGCGGCCTCGACGAACCCTCCGCAAGGGTCTGAGCTGCGACGGACCCCTACAATCGGCCATCGGCGCAGGCGGCGAGCCCCCGGTGCCGCCGCGTGTCATTTGGAGGAAACCTCCAAAAGCGGAGCGTGGAGTTGGTACGTGACATCATCCCCGCCGGGGCTCGCGGCAGTGTTTGCTCGCGGACGTGATCGCGTTGCTCGCGCCGGGTCAGGGCTCGCAGACCCCCGGCATGCTGACCCCCTGGTTGGAGGATCCCGAGGCCGAGTCGAGACTGGCCGCGTGGTCGGAGGCCACCGGACTCGATCTACGGCGACTGGGCACCACGGCCGACGCCGAGGAGATCAAGGACACGGCGGTGACCCAGCCGCTCGTGGTCGCCGCCGCCCTGCTGGCCGCCGCCCGGCTCGCCGCGCGCGTCGATCTGCCCACGGCGGCCCCGACCGCGGGCCACTCGGTGGGCGAGCTCGCGGCCGCCGCCGTGGCCGGGGTGCTCTCCCCCGACGCCGCGGTCGCCCTCGCCGCGGTCCGCGGTCGCGAGATGGCCGCCGCCTGCGCGAGCGAACCCACGGGCATGAGCGCGGTGCTGGGCGGGAACCCCGACGAGGTGCTCGCCACGCTCGACGAACTCGGCCTCGACCCGGCCAACCGCAACGGGGCGGGTCAGGTCGTCGCGGCAGGCCCCACCGCCGCGCTCGCGGCGCTGGCCGACGCGCCCCCCGAACGGGCCAGGGTGATCCCGCTGGCCGTCGCCGGGGCGTTCCACACCCGCTTCATGGCCCCGGCCGAGCAGGCCCTGCGCGCCCATGCCGCCTCGATCCAGCCGGCCGACCCGCAACGGCCGCTACTCTCGAACGCCGAGGGCGCGGTCGTCACCAACGGCGACGACGCGCTCAACCGGCTCGTCGCCCAGGTGACCCGGCCGGTTCGCTGGGACGAGTGCATGGCCACGCTTCGGAAGATGGGGGTAACCGCCGTGATCGAGCTTCCGCCGGCCGGGACACTGGTCGGCCTGGTCAAACGCGAGCTCAAAGGCACCGCCACGCTCGCTCTCAAGACCCCCGACGACCTCGACAAGGCCGCCGACCTGATCGCCGAGCACGCCGGAGCAGCCCGATGAGCCGCCGGATGACCCTCGCGCCGGGCGCGCCGGGCGCGCGCATCCTGGGCATCGGCAGCAGCCAGCCCGAGACGATCGTCACCAACCACGATCTCGCCCGCCGCGTCGACACCAACGACGAGTGGATCCGCGACCGCGTCGGCATCGCCGAGCGTCGGATCGCCGACGCGGACACCACCCTCGTCGATCTGGCCGTCGAGGCCGGCGACCGGGCGCTCAAGGACTCCGGGCTGGTTCCGGCCGACATCGACACCGTCATCGTCGCCACCTGCACCATGCCCAACCCGATCCCCAACGCCGCGGCCCAGACCGCCGACCGGATCGGGATCAGCGCCCCCGGCGCGTTCGACATCAACGCCGCCTGCGCCGGGTTCAGCTACGCCCTGGGCACCGCCGCCGACCTCGTCCGGGCAGGCTCGGCCCGGAACGCCCTGGTGATCGGGGCGGAGAAGCTGTCGGACTGGCTGGACTGGGACGACCGCTCGACCTGCATCATCTTCGCCGACGGAGCCGGTGCGGCCGTGGTCGGCGCGGCCGGACCCGACGAGCAGATCGGGATCGGGCCGGTAGCCTGGGGCAGCGCGGGCGACCAGAGCCAGACGATCCGGATCCGCCCGGAGAACAACGCGCTGTTCCAGGAGGGTCAGGCCGTCTTCCGCTGGGCCACCACGAAGATCGCCCCGGTGGCGCTGCGGGCCATCGAACTGGCCGGGCTGACCCCGGCCGACATTGACGTGCTGATCCCGCACCAGGCCAACCTGCGGATCGTCGATGCGATCGCCAGGCGGTTGCGCAGCAAGGGCGCCCGGGAGGATATGCGGGTCGCCGACGACATCGTCCATTCCGGCAACACCTCCTCGGCGTCGATTCCGTTGGCGCTGGATCACATGCGCGCGCAAGGGCGCGTCTGCACCGGAGACACCCTCCTGCTCGTAGGCTTCGGCGCAGGCTTGTCGTACGCGAGCCAGGTCGTCGTCTGCCCGTAGCCGGGCGGACCCGAGTTTTCATCCAGAAGGAGAACGCAGTGGCTGACAACGCCGAGATCCTGTCCGGCCTCGCCGAGATCGTCGAGGAGGTTGCGGGCATCGACGCCGCCGACGTCTCGAGCGAGAAGTCGTTCGTCGACGACCTGGACATCGACTCGCTGTCGATGGTCGAGATCGCCGTGCAGGCCGAGGACAAGTTCGGTGTGAAGATCCCCGACGACCAGCTCGCCGAGCTCAAGACGGTGGGCGACGCGGTGAGCTACATCGCGAAGAACAAGTGACCCGATTCCGGTCGCTGCTCGAGGTGACGCCATGAGCACAGCCGCGGACGTCGTCGTCACCGGGTACGGCGCGACGACCCCGCTCGGTGGGGACGCCGCATCGACCTGGGACGCGCTCCTGGCGGGTAAGTCCGGAGTGGGGTTGACCCAGGCCGACTGGGTCGACACGTACGACCTGCCGGTGAAGATCTCCGCGCAGCTCGCCGTGGAGCCGACGGAGGTCCTGCCGCGGGTGCAGGCCAGGCGGATGGACCGCTGCGAGCAGGTCGCGGTCGTCGCCGCCCGCGAGGCGTGGGCGCACGCCGGGTCGCCGGAGGTGGAGCCCGAACGGCTCGCCGTCGTCATCGGCACCGGTATCGGCGGCGCGGTCACCCTGCTGGCGCAGGACGACCTGCTGGAGAAGGACGGCCTGCGCAAGGTCTCGCCGCTGACCGTCCCGATGCTGATGCCGAACGGCCCGGCCGCACTGGTCAGCCTCGAGATCGGCGCCCGCGGCGGGGCACACGCGCCGGCGTCGGCGTGCGCGTCCGGCGCCGAGGCGCTGGCGTGGGCGTGGCGGCTGCTGCGCGCAGGCGAGGTCGACGTGGTCGTGGCCGGCGGCGCGGAGGCGTGCATCACCGGGATCACCGTGGCCGGCTTCGTGCAGGCCCGCACGCTGAGCCAGCGCAACGACGAACCGGAGCGGGCCTCCCGGCCCTTCGATGTCGGCCGCGACGGTTTCGTGCTCGGTGAGGGTTCCGGGGTCATGGTGCTGGAGCGGGCCGACTTCGCCGCCGCGCGCGGAGCCACCGTGCACGGCAGGCTGGCCGGCATCGGGCTCACCTCCGACGCCTACCACATCACCGGGCCCGACCCGGAGGGCACGGGGCAGACCCGGGCCATGACCGCGGCCGTGCGCAGCGCCGGCCTGCAGCCATCGGACATCGGGCACGTCAACTGCCACGCGACCGCCACCGTCGTCGGTGACGTGGGCGAGAGCGTGGCGGTGCGCAAGGCTCTGGGCGAGCACCCGGTGCTCACCGCGCCGAAGTCGGCGCTCGGGCACCTGGTCGGGGCCGCCGGTGCGGTCGAGGGGCTCATCACGATGCTCTCGGTCCGCGACGGTGTCATTCCGGCGACGCTGAACCTCGACGAACTCGACCCCGGCGTCACCCTTGACGTCGTCGCGGGTGAACCTCGCAAGGTCGAGTTGACCGCCGCGATGAACAACTCGTTCGGCTTCGGCGGGCACAACGCGTCGCTCGTGTTCACCCGCCCGTGATCGCCTGCGCGGATACGGACGCCGCTGCCGGCCTCCGTATCCGCGTCGGCGCCGGGGCTCCGACCGGGCGCTTATCCGACCTGGTGCAGCCAGGTCACCGGCGCACCGTCACCGGCCAGCCGGAACGGCTCCAGGGCCGCGTCCCACGGCGAGCCCAGCAGCTCCTGCACGCGCGTCGGCAGCTGGCTCGGCGGCACCCCGCTCACCAGCGCCCGCAGCTGGTCCTCCCCCACCACGATGTCGCCGTTGGCGCTGGTTCGCCCGCTCCACAGGCCGAGGCCGGGGACGTAGCAGAAGCGCTCCCCGTCGACACCGTGGCTGGGCTCCTCGGTGACCTCGAAGCGCAGCATCGGCCAGGCGCGTAACGCGCCCGCGAGCGCGCCACCGCTGCCGGCCGGAGCCATCCAGGTGCACTCGGCGCGCAACTGACCGGGGGCCGCCGGTTGCGGCGTCCATTGGAGCGCAACCCGACTTCCCAGCACGCCTGAGATCGCCCACTCGACATGCGGGCACACCGCAGTCGGCGACGAGTGGACGAAGACCACGCCGCGTGTGCTCACAGGACCTCCGCTTCAAGACGAGGAACGTCTTCCCCTACGTCCTCGCAACGCGTCGGCCACCGAAGCTGCGCTGTATGTCCGGGTCCCCCGGCCCGGAGTGACGGGTAGCGATGTCGATGCGGTGATCACTCTGCCTGATCCGGCGGCACTCGGCCAGCCCCGAATGCTCGCCTGGGCGTGTCGCGGGTGTGTCGCGCCGCCGCCGCCACGGCCGCCCGGGGCGGTACCTGCGCCGATGTCCGGCGACCGACACCACCGCCACAGTCCGTATTCAAATCGTTACAAACAGTAGTATCGGACAACCCCGTCGGTCGTCTCGCAGGAGACGACACCCCGCTCGACCAACACGTCCAGGTGGGCGCTGGTCTCCAGGACCGCGAGCATGGCATTGAACGTGTCCAGCTCAGCGAGCGCCCGCTCGCGCCGGGTCCAGGTCAGCGAGGCCGCGACCTCCGCCGCGGTGGTCCGCCCCTCCGCGACCGCCTTCATGGTGGTGTCGAGGCGCCGCTCATGGTGCGCGAGCAGCTCGTCGACCCGCTCGTGCACCCGCCGCCCCACCCGCCCGTGCGCCGGCAGCAGCGCCGCGTCCGGCCGATCGCGCATCAGCTGCAGCGACACCAGGAAGTCCGCCAACGGACTCGCCGGCGGCACCGGTTCGAAGCCGATCGACGGCGTGATCGACGGCAGCACATGGTCACCGGCGAACAACAGATCACCGGCCGGGTCGGCGAACACGAGGTGCCCCCGGGTGTGGCCGGGGGTCTCGATCGCGACGAGCTCGCGCAGCGACGCATCGGCCCCGATCGCGATCACCGCCCGGTTCTCGATCCACTCGTCCGGCGCCGCCCAGTGGGACAGGTCCGCCGGGGTCAGCGGATACGCTGCGACCTCGTCGGCGAGCTGGGGAGCTCCTGCCCGACGCAACCGCTCGATGTGCACGCTGCCACCCTGCCGTCGCCCCGGCCGGTTGATCTCCTCGAACGCCTGTTGCTCGCCGCGGCCGAGCAGGACCTTCATCCCGAACTCCCGGCGCAGCGCCGCGGCCTGCGTGTAGTGGTCCCGATGCACGTGGGTGACCAGGAAGCGGTGGACGTCGCCGAGCCCGGCCCCCAGCGCGGCCAGCCCGGCCGCGAGCCGCTCGCGCGCCGCCGCGATCGCCCACCCCGAGTCGATGAGCGTCCAGCCGCTGCCGTCGGCGATGGCGTAGACGTTGACCGCACGCAGGCCGTCGTTCGGCAGCGGCAGCGGGATCCGGAACACCTGCGGCGCGCAGCGATACACGCCGGGGGCCGTCCAGTCGCCGTCGGGGTCGTCGTCGGTCACGCGCAAGGGGGCCATCCTCGCACCCTAGATCGGCTACCGCAGACCCGTCGCCGGAGTGTGCTCAATGCTCGGGCGGCGCGGTGAAGGCGTCGGTGCCCTCATCGGTCCGACCGGCGAACATCGCCTCCCCGTAGTGCTCACGGAAGGTCGCGAAGATCTCCTCCAGCGGCAGATCGGCGTAGGTGCCGCGGTCGTGTACGTACTCCATGTACTGCTGCCCGTCGCCGGTGTACTCGTGCATGAGAGCGTCGCCACGGCCGTCGAACGCGATCGGGGCGACCCCGAACCGCGTGCACAGCTCGCTGTTGAAGGCCGGGGTCGCCTTGACCCAGCGGCCCTCCAGGAACAGGTCGGTGTAGCCGTGGAAGACGAACAGGTCGACCCCGCCCATCCGCTGCCGCAGCCGCGGCGTGTTGAGGTGATTGCGTACGTCGGCGAAGCCCAGCCGCGCGGGGATCCCGACGGCCCGCGCGGCAGCGGTGAGCAGCACCGCCTTGGGCACGCACCAGTTGCTCGGCGAGGTCGCGACGGCGCTGGCCCGGTAAGCCGCCGGATCGGTCGTGAGGCCGAACGGGTCGTACCAGATCTCGTCGCGGACGGCCTCGAACAACAGCACGGCCCGGGTCAGCGGGTCGGTCTGCTCGCCGACGACCCGCGCGGCGAACGCGCGGACCTGCGGCGAGGCGGAGTCGACGAAGTACCCGGGGGCGGTGTAGTCGCCGCCGACCCGATGCGATGTCACGATCACCCTCCTCGATCCGGTCACCCGCCGACCACGGCGGTGCGCTATCGGGTCCGCCCCCGGGGCAGCAGCGGGGTCGGCGGGAGCTGCGGAGCCGCCAGCGCCGGGCCGTCGTAACCGGGGACGGTCCCGAACCGCGGCTCACCGCCGCCGGCCAGCTCGGCCTGCCAGGCCGTCCGCGCCTGGGCGACCTCCTCGCCGGTCCGGCAGATGAAGTTCCACCACATCACGATCTGTTCGTCGAAGGGCACCCCGCCGAGCAGCAGCAGCCTGCTGTCGGTGGCGGCGCGCAGCCGCAGCTGCGAGCGCGCGCAGCCGAGGTAGCACAGCGCCCCGGGCGCGAGCTCGCCGTCGAGATCGACCACGCCGGACACGGTGAGCGCGGCGTGCTCGAAGTCGGGTTCGAGCGGGAGGCGGACGTCGGCGCCCGCGGTGAGCTCGACGTCGATCCCGACCAGCGGGCTGTGCACCCGTCCCGGCGAGACCGCACCGGCGCACTCGCCGAGGAGCACGGTGGCCCGCAGCCCCCGCTCGGTGAGTACGGGCAGATCGGCGTGGTACTCGAAGCGAGGGGCGATCGCCCGCTCGGCGTCCGGGAGCGCGATCCACAGCTGGGCGCCGTGCAACCGCGGCCCGTGCGGGTCGGGCGACTGCTCGGCGTGCGCGATGCCCGCCCCCGCCGTCATCAGGCCGAGCTCACCGGGCCGGACGAGCTGGTCGCTGCCGAGGCTGTCCCGGTGGTGAACCCGTCCCTCCAGCAGCCAGCTGACGGTCTGCAGCCCGGTGTGGGGATGCGGTGGGACCTGCATGCCCGGTTCGGTGGCGATGTCGTCGGGGCCGTAGTGGTCGACGAAGCACCACGCGCCCACCATCCGGCGGCGCAGGCTCGGCAGCAGGCGCCGCACCCGGGTGCTCTGCCCCAGCATGACCGATCTGGCCGGCAGCACGTCGCGGGCCGGGCCTGCGGTGGCCGCACCGACGCACACCTCGACGGCGGGATCGGTGGCCGTGTTGCTCACCCCTGCGACCCTACGTCGTGGCCGGGGGCGTGACCATCAGGCGAAGCCGAAGGTGACCACCGCGGGCAGCCCGCCCCGGCCGAGCCGCTCGAACACCGATCGCTCGTGCGGCACCACCGGATCGGGCAGCGCGTCGAGCGGGAACCAGCGCAGCGCGGCGGCCTTGTCCGGCTCCACCAGACGCGGCTCCCCGCTCCAGCGCCGGCACTCGAAGAAGAAGTCGACTCGCTCGTCGATCGGCCTGCCGGTGCGCCGCGTGCGATGCATCGCCGTGAGCGGGACCAGGTCCTCGGCCGCGACGGTGATGCCCAGCTCCTCGGCCGCCTCCCGGCAGGCGGCATCGAGCACCGACTCGTCGGTCTCGACGTGCCCCGCCGCCGCGGTGGCCCAATGCCCGTCCATGAAACCGGTGCCCTGGCGCAGCTGGAGCAGGATCTCATCGTCCCGGCGCAGCACGACGTAGGCAGCGGGGACGAGCCGGAAACGCGCGGTCACGGCTGGTGACAGTAGGGCCCCGTCCGGGAGGCTCGGCGTCGGGGCCGGGCCCCCCGGACGGGAGTGGTTGCGTGCGCTCTCGGAACCGAAGGCGCCGCCCTGGGCGTGGCGCGGGTTTCCGCCGCGGCTCGGCTCAGCTGCAACCGCTGGTCGCGCCACAGCCCTCGCACAGGTAGCACGACCCGGCCGGGCGCATCTTCGTGCCGCAGGTCAGGCACAGCGGCGCGTCGGCCGCCTTGCCCAGCCGCAGCTCCAGCAGTTCGGTGGAGCTGCCGACCTCGGTCGACACCGGTTTCGCCGACACCGACGGCCGCGGCGAGCCACTGGAGTCGACCCCGGTGCGCAGGCCTTCGAGATCGACCTCGGTGTCGGTGTCGACGACCTGCGCGGCGCGTTCCTCCGCGGAGAAGATGCCCAGCTCGGCGCGCTTCTCGTACGGCAGGTGGTCGAGCGCGAGCCTGCGGAACAGGTAGTCGAGCACACTCGTCGCGATCCGGATGTCCGGGTCGTCGGTCATCCCGGCCGGCTCGAAGCGCAGGTTCGAGAACTTCGAGACATAGAACTCCAGCGGAATGCCGTACTGCAGCCCGACCGAGATCGACATGGAGAAGGCGTCCATCACCCCGGACAGGGTCGAGCCCTGCTTGCCGAGCTTGACGAAGATCTCGCCGAGGCCGTTGTCCGGGTAGGAACCCGCGGTCAGGTAGCCCTCGGCGCCGCCGACGGTGAACGACACGGTCTCGCTCGGGCGTTTCTTGGGCAACCGCCGCCTGACCGGGCGCACCTCGGCGGGCCCGGTGGCCTCCTCCTTCCCGTCCGTGCGGGCCTTCTTGCCGGCCGACAGCGGCTGGCCGACCTTGCAGTTGTCGCGGTAGATCGCCAGCGCCTTGAGGCCGAGCCGCCAGCCCTCGAGGTAGATCTTCTCGACGTCCTCGACGGTGGCCGACTCCGGCATGTTGACCGTCTTCGAGATGGCCCCGGAGAGGAACGGCTGCACCGCCGCCATCATCCGGACGTGCCCCATGGCGGCGATGGAGCGCTCGCCCATCGCGCAGTCGAACACCTCGTAGTGCTCGGGCCGCAGGCCCGGGGCATCGATCACATGACCGTGCTCGGCGACGTACTCGACGATCGCCTCGGCCTGCTCGGGCTGGTAGCCGAGCGCGGCCAGCGCACGCGGAACGGTCTGGTTGACGATCTGCATCGAACCGCCGCCGACCAGCTTCTTGAACTTGACCAGCGCCAGGTCCGGCTCGATACCGGTCGTGTCGCAGTCCATCATCAGTCCGATGGTTCCGGTCGGCGCCAGCACCGAGGCCTGCGCGTTGCGCCAGCCGTTGCGCTCGCCGATCTCCAGGCAGTCCTTCCAGGTCAGCGCGGCGAGTTTCTGAATCGGGGCGCTGGCCGGCAGGGTGCGGTAGTCGTCGTTCGCGGCGGCGTGCTTGCGCATGACCCGCTGATGCGCCTCGGCGTTTCGGGTGTACCCCGCATAGGGCCCGACCACCCCGGCCAGTTCGGCCGAGCGCTTGTACGCCGCGCCCGTCATCAGCGAGGTGATCGCCGCGGCGAGCGAGCGACCGCCCTCGGAGTCGTAGGCGTGTCCGGTGGCCATCAGCAGCGCCCCGAGATTGGCGTAACCGATGCCCAGCTGACGGAACTTGCGGGTGGTCTTGGCGATCGGCTCGGTCGGGAAGTCGGCGAAGCAGATCGAGATGTCCATCGCGGTGATGACCAGCTCGACCGCCTTCGCGAACCGTTGCGCGTCGAACGTGCCGTCAGCGCCGAGGAACTTGAGCAGGTTCAGCGACGCCAGGTTGCAGCTGGAATTGTCCAGGTGCATGTACTCGGAACAGGGATTGGACGCCGTGATCCGACCCGATTCCGGGCAGGTGTGCCAGTCGTTGATCGTGTCGTCGTACTGGATACCGGGATCGGCGCATTCCCAGGCGGCCTGGGCGATATCGTGGAACAACGTGCGAGCATTCACCCGCTCGATGACCTCGCCCGTCAGCCTGGCCCGAAGCCCGAACTCGGTGTCCCCCTCGACAGCGCGCATGAAATCGTCGGTGACCCGGACCGAGTTGTTCGCGTTCTGATATTGCACCGAGGTGATGTCCGTGCCGCCGAGGTCCATGTCGAACCCGGCGTCGCGCAGCACCCGGATCTTGGCCTCCTCCTTGGCCTTGGTCAGGACGAACTCCTCGATGTCGGGATGGTCCACGTCGAGGACGACCATCTTGGCCGCGCGCCGGGTGGCGCCGCCCGACTTGATGGTTCCGGCGCTGGCGTCGGCGCCGCGCATGAACGACACCGGCCCGGAGGCGGCGCCGCCGGAGGACAGCAACTCCCTCGACGAGCGGATCCGCGAGAGGTTGAGCCCGGCGCCGGAACCGCCCTTGAAGATCAGCCCCTCCTCGCGGTACCAGTTCAGGATCGACTCCATCGTGTCGTCCACCGAAAGAATGAAGCACGCCGAGACCTGTTGCGGGCTCAGCGTTCCCACGTTGAACCACACCGGCGAGTTGAAGCTGAACACCTGGTGCAGCAGCATCCAGGTGAGCTCGTGGGCGAAGACCTCGGCGTCCTGTCCGGTGGCGAAGTAGCCGTGCTCCACGCCCGCGCGGTGGTAGGCGTCGACGACCCGGTCGATCAGCTGACGCAGGCTCGACTCGCGCTGCGGACTGCCCACCGCGCCGCGGAAGTACTTGCTGGCGACGATGTTGGTGGCGTTGATCGACCAGAAGTCCGGGAACTCGACGCCGCGCTGTTCGAAATTGACCGTGCCGTCGCGCCAGTTGGTCATGACGACGTCGCGGCGCTCCCAGGTCACCTCGTCGTAGGGGTGCACGCCGGGGGTGGTGTGGACGCGCTCGATGGTCAGGCCGGTGGACCGCTTGCGCCGATCCTCGCCCTTGGCGGCCGGCTTCGCCGCCCGGCCCTTCGCCGCGTCCGAAGCTGCGTTACCCGAAGCCGATTCGGCCCCGACGGTCTCCGTCATGCTCTCCCTCTTTTGCGTCCGAACATGCTGCTGACACGTCGCCGCTCCCGGGGGCGGCGACGTCCGGTCGGGGTCGGCGTCGGCCCCTCGTGCTGTGTCGTGCGTCACTCACTCCCGCACGACCCGACCCGCCGGCTCGGCTGCTTCCCCGGCAACCGGCCTCGCAGGTCGGCGATCTCCTTCTCGAAGTCCTCGATGGAGGAGAACGACCGATACACACTCGCGAAACGCAGGTACGCGACTTCGTCGAGCTCCTTCAACGGCCCCAGGATGGCCAGTCCGACCTCGTGGCTCGGGATCTCGGCGGACCCGCTGGCCCGTACCGTCTCCTCGACCCGGTGCGCGAGCTGCTGCAGAGCGTCCTCGCCGACCGGGCGCCCCTGACAGGCCCGCCGGACGCCGCGCACCACCTTCTCGCGGCTGAACGGCTCGGTCACGCCGCTGCGTTTCACCACCGTCAGCACCGCCTCCTCGACGGTGGTGAACCTCCTGCCACAGCCCGCACAGGACCGGCGGCGCCGCGTGGCCTTGCCGTCGTCGACCTCGCGAGAGTCGATGACACGGCAGTCGGGATGTCGGCAGAACGGGCAGCGCATGGCGACGATCCCCTCCCCCGTTACCCGTGCGAACCCCAACCTGTGGGCGAACAACGCATATGTAACCACAAGATATGGGGTTTGGCATCCCGCCACGCCGCCCCGGCGCGAAGATCCATGACACCCTGTCCCGCCCGCGTCCGACGGCGCACGTCCACCCGAGCAGCGCACGCCTCACTCAGCGGTGCCTGGGCCGCTCAGGTGCGGTCCGGAACGCGGGCGGCTGCTCAGGATGCGCGCCGCTCGGCCGGCAGGATCGTGCCGCTGACCTCACCGAACCCGATCCGGGACGCACCGGGGCCCGGCGCGGTCGCGCAGATCGTCACCTCGTCGCCGTCCTCGAGGAACGTGCGGGTGGCACCGTCGGGCAGCGTGAGCGGCTGGGTGCCACCCCAGGACAGCTCCAGCAGCGAACCGCGCTGGTCGCGCTCGGGGCCGCTGACGGTGCCCGAGGCGTAGATGTCCCCGGGCCGGGTCGGCGCCCCGTTCACCGTCAGGTGCGCGAGCATCTGCGCGGGCGTCCAGTACATGGTCGCGAACGGCAGGCAGGCCAGCCGGTGCCCGTTGAGCCGCACCTCGATCGCCAGGTCGAGCCCCCAGTCCTCGGCGTCCCGCAGATACGGCAGCGGCTGCGGGACGCGCGCGGGCGGGGCGACCCGAGCTGCGTGCAGGGCGTCCAGCGGGACGATCCAGGGCGAGACCGAGGTGGCGAACGACTTACCCAGGAACGGGCCGAGCGGCACGTACTCCCAGGCCTGGATGTCGCGGGCGGACCAGTCGTTGAGCAGGAACACCCCGAACACATGGTCGGCGAAGTCGGTCACCGGGATCGAGGTCCCGAGCGCGCTGCCGGCCCCGATGACGAATCCGACCTCCGCCTCGATGTCCAACCGCACCGACGGACCGAACACCGGCGCCGGATCGGCTGGCCCCTTGCGCTGCCCGGTGGGCCGCACGATCGGGGTTCCGGACACGACCACCGAACCGGCCCGGCCGTGGTAGCCGATGGGCAGATGCTTCCAGTTGGGCGTCAACGGATCCGAGTCCGGCCGGAAGATCCGGCCGACGTTGGTGGCGTGGTGTTCGCTGGCATAGAAGTCGACGTAGTCGCCGACGTCGATCGGCAGATGCAGCCTCACGCCGGTGCGCGGCTGCAGATGCGGGCGCACCAGATCCGCGAAGGCGGGCTCGGTGAGCCATTCGACGAGGGCGCGCCGCACCTGCTGCCAGGCCGGTCTGCCCGCCGCCAGCAGCGGGTTGAGCACCGGGCCGGCGAGCAGGTGCGCGAACGGCGCGCCGGTCGCCGCGGCCACGGCACCGGCGTCGAGCACCCACTCACCGATCGCGACCCCGACCCGACGACGTCCGTCGGCCGGGCTGAACACCCCGTAGGGCAGGTTCTCCAGTCCGAAACCGGTGTCGGCGGGCAGGTCCAGCCAGGTCATGAGGGCGTCTCCAGCAGTGGTCCGGGGGTGGGTCGGGAGCGCTGCGCCCGATCTTCCCCCATGGTGGCCGGGTGGCCGAGCGCACGGTCGAGCGCGGCCGCGACCGCGGCGGCCGTGGGTGCGGACAGGGTGGCGGCGACGTGCGCGTCGGGCCGGATCACCCATACCTCCCCCGGCCGCATCCGCAGCGCCGCCGAGAGCTCACCGGCCGGGTCGATGTCGGCCAGGGCGATGACCCGGGCCGGTCCGGGGACGGACGCGGCGGGGCCCCGCGCGACGGCCGGGTCGGCGTCCGGGGCCAGCAGGAGCAGGAACCCGTCGCGGGCCACCGCCCGGAACCGGCCGTGTTCATCCTCGGACGTCGTGATCGGCGCATCGGGGACCAGGACGCCGGGCCCGGCGGGTGGTGCCGCGCCGCGGGGCGGGCGACCCGGGAACGGCCGGGACGGGTCGGGGGTGGTCAGCGGGGACTCAACGTACCAGAACGGTTCGGCCAACCGTCCCGAGTCGACCTGGGCGCGGATCGCGGGATCGGCGCCCGCCCCGGCCAGCACCTCGGCGCGTCGTCGCGCCCGCACCGCGTCGGGGGGCACCAGGAAGTCCATCGTCGCCGTGGTCACCTCGAGGTTCTCACCGGCGGCGGCGTGCCGCTCGGCGTGGTAGGTCTCCAGCAGGTCCTCGGGAGCCCAGCCGTGACCGACATAGGCGATCTTCCAGGCGGCGTTCTCGGCGTCGGCCACCCCGGAGTTGAGTCCCCGCGCGCCGAACGGGGCGACCAGATGCGCGGCGTCGCCCGCCAGGAGCGTCCGCCCGACGCGCATCCGGTTCACCCGGCGGGACTGGAAGCGGTAGACCGATTTCCACACGATCTCGTAGTCGCGATCACCGATGATCGCGCGGATCCGCCGGTCCAGCGCCCCCGACGCCTCCTCGCGGGCCAGGTCGTAGTCGGGGGGCACCTGCCAGTCGATGCGGAACGTCGAGTCCGGGCAGGGGTGGATGAGCACCTGGCGGCCGGGGTTCCACACCGGGTCGAAGTAGAACCGTCGCTCGGTGGCCCAGCCCGGCAGGTGGGTGCGGATATCGCAGATGAGGAACCGGTCGTCGAAGGACTGGCCGTCGAAGGACACGCCGAGCAGCCGGCGCAGCTCGTCGCAGCGCGCGCCGGCGCACAGAAGCAGGTACGGCGTCCGCAGCGTCGTGGGTCCGGCCGGGGTGTCACAGTGGACGGTGACCCCGCTGGTGTCCGGCGTGAGGCCGACGACCCGGTGCGCCCACCGCAGCGCGACCAGCGGCTCGTCGGCGATCCGCGCGTCGAGCACCTGCTCGGTGCGCGCCTGGGAGATGTTGACGAACGGCGGGAAGGCCGAGCGGCCCGCGTCGACGAAGGTGTAGCTGAACAGCTCGCGGTCGCGGTGGAAGGTTCGTGCGGTGGTCCAGGTGACGCCCTCGGCGGCGATCTGCGCCCCGGCGCCCACGGCCTCCCAGATGTCCAGGACATCACGCTGCTGGCAGATCGCCTTCGACCCGATCGGGTCGCGGCCGCTGCGCCGGTCGAGGACCACCGACGGGACGCCCCACCGGGCCAGCAGCAGCGCGGCGGTCTGGCCGACCGGGCCCGCACCGACCACCACCACCGGGTCGGCGGACCAGGTGATCGATCCACGGATCATCGTGGAACTCCCGTCGTCGCGAGGGCCGGCTCGGGCGCTGGGTGCTGCGTGTCCGCTTCGCTCAGCCCTGCAGCCGCGCCCAGACCTCGCGGTCGCGTTCGGCCGTCCAGATGGCGGGGCGCTCGACACCCGACAGCTCGTCCCACAGCCGGGACACGTCGAAGGGCAGCGTGTGCTCGAAGATCGGCCAACGCCCGTACCGGGGGTGCAGCGCGGCGTGGCAGGCCGCGAACGCCTCGCGGACGGTGCCACCGCGCCGCTGCACGGCCTGCACCTCGTCGATCATGACCTCGAGGAAGTGCCGGGTCTGGCCGATCGCGGCGTCGACCTGCTCACGGCCCCGCGCCACCGCGCCGCGGCCGCCCACCAGCGTCTGCGCCCCGAACGCCGCCACCCGGTCCAGGGTGCCCCGCGACCAGTCCCGGTGGAAGGCGTCGCCGGTGTAGAGGGCCGCGGCGGATTCGACGAGGTCGCCGGCGAAGAGGATCTGCGGGCGCGGCAGCCAGGCAACGAGGTCACCCTCGGTGTGCCCGCGGCCGCAGTACTGCAACACGAGATCGCCGCGGTCGCCCCCGAGGTCGATCGTCAGCCGGTCGGTGAAGGTGAGGGTCGGCCAGGTGAGGCCGGGGATCGACTCCGGCGTGTCGAACAGCCGCGGCATCCGCTCGAACTCCGAGTCCCAGTCCTGCCGACCGCGCTCGGCGACCAGCTCCCGGGTCTTCTCCTGCGCGACGATCACGTCCGCCTGGAATGCCGACGCACCGAGCACGCGCACCGCGTGGTAGTGCGAGAGCACCAGGTAGCGCACCGGCTTGTCGGTGTGCTCGCGCAGCCGGGCGAGCCATTTCGCCGCCGCGGCGGGCGTCGCCATGGCCTCGAAGCAGACCAGGAAGTCCTCTCCCTCGATCGCGCCGACGTTCGGGTCGCCCTCCGCGGTCAGGGCGTAGACGCCCTCGGCGAGCACCTCGAGGGTCTGCTCCTTGACCGCCAGGTCCTGTGACGATGCGAACGGCTTCGGTCCCACGCCGGCCCCCTAGCAATCAAAACTTTGACTACCTTGGTCGGAAGCCTACGACAGTGGCCGCCCGAGGGGAACCCCGCAGCTCACCCGCCCCTGTGAGTGCGTAACAGTGTTCTAACACTGTTACGCACTCACAGGGGCGGTTGAGCTGGGCGATCGGCCTCGGCGAGCCGGTCAACGGATGCCGACCGG
>NZ_JBHSQW010000018.1:23478-76485 GCF_042658695.1 Pseudonocardia hispaniensis
TTCCGAGGGTCGCGGCAGCCTCAGCCGCTTGAGCAGCAGGGCGTTGACCGCCACCAGGAAGCTGGATCCCGACATCGACAGGGCCGCGATCTCCGGCCGCAGCACCAGCCCGAAGGCCGGGGCGAACACACCCGCGGCGATGGGCAGGGCGATCGCGTTGTACCCCACGGCCCAGGCGAGGTTCTGGCGCATCTTGCGGACGGTGCCACGGCCGATCGTCAGCGCGGTGGCCACGTCGAGCGGGTCGGAGCGCATCAGCACCAGGTCCGCGGTCTCGATCGCGACGTCCGTGCCTGCTCCGATCGCGATTCCCACGTCGGCCTGGGCCAGCGCCGGGGCGTCGTTCACCCCGTCCCCGACCATCGCCACCCGCTTGCCGGCCCGCTGCAGCTCGGCGATCGTGGCGGCCTTCTCCCCCGGCAGCACCTCGGCGATCACATGATCGATCCCCAGTTGCCCCGCGATCCGGCGGGCCGTGGCCTCGTTGTCCCCGCTGAGCATGACGACCTCGACGCCGGCCGCGCGCAGCCGGGCGACCGCCGGGGCGGCCGTCTCCCGGGGGGCGTCGGCCAGGGCGACCACCCCGGCCGCGCGCCCGTCCACCGCGACCAGCACCGCGGTGCGTCCGGCTGCGGCGAACTCGTCGCGGCGCGACAGGAGCGCGTCGAACGCGACATCCTCTGCCGCCATCAGCGCGCGGTTGCCCACGACGACGCGGCGACCGTGCACCTGCGCGGACGCGCCGCGGCCGGGGACGGCGCGAAAACCGCTCGGGGTCAGCTCCGGCACGTCGCGTTCGGCGGCGTAGCGGACGATCGCCGCGGCAAGCGGGTGCTCGGACTCCCGTTCCACCGCCGCGACCAGCGCCAGGAACTCGTCCTCGGCCATCCCGTCGACCACCACGTCGGTGACCTCGGGCTCGCCCTTGGTCAGGGTGCCGGTCTTGTCCATCACGACGGTGTCGATCCGCGCCGAGGCCTCCAGCGCGGCGGCGTTCTTGAACAGCACGCCCCGCTTGGCGCCCAGCCCGGTGCCCACCATGACCGCGGTCGGGGTGGCCAGCCCGAGCGCGTCCGGGCAGGTGATCACCACGACCGTGATCGCGAACAGCAGCGCCACGGTGATCGGTTCGGCGGAGAACAGGGCCCATCCGGCGAACGTGGCGGCACCGCCCAGCAGCGCGACCAGCACCAGCCAGAACGCGGCGCGGTCGGCCAGCCGCTGCCCGGGAGCCTTGGAGTTCTGCGCCTGCTGCACCATCGCCACGATCTGGGCGAGCGCGGTGTCCGAGCCGACCTTGGTGGCCCGCGCCCGCAGCGTCCCGCTCGCGTTGAGGGAAGCCCCGATCACCTCCGATCCGGGCGACTTCGTCACCGGAAGACTCTCCCCGGTCACCATGGACTCGTCGACCTCGGACTCGCCGTCGGTCACCACGCCGTCGACCGGGACCTTCGCGCCCGGCCGGATCAGCAGCAGGTCCCCCACCTGCACCGCCGCGGTCGGCACCTCGACCTCCTGACCGTCGCGCAGCAGCACCGCCTTCGGCGGCGCCAACTCCAGCAAGGTCCGGATGGCCTCGTTCGCCCCGCCCCGCGCGCGCATCTCGAACCAGTGCCCGAGCAGGACGAACGCGCTCAGCACCACCGCGGCCTCGTAGAACACCTCGCCGCCGCCGGTGAGCGTGACCCCGAGGCTGTACAACCAGCCGGCCCCGATCGCCACCGCCACCAGCACCATCATGTCCAGCGTGCGGGCCCGCAGCGCCCGATACGCGCCGTCGAAGAAGATCCACGACGAGTAGCCGATGACCGGCAGGCTCAGCAGCAGCGAGAACACGTCGTCACGCAGGCCGAACGGCGCCGCGGCGGTGAACCCCAGTACCTCGCGCCCGATCGGTGACCACAGCAGGATCGGCACGGCCAGCACCGCGGCCACCAGGAATCGGTTGCGCATGTCGCGGACCATCGCGTCCATCGACATGCCGGCGTGATGGCCGCCGTGCCCCATCTCCTCGTGGGGCTGCAGCGCGGGATCGCACACGTGCTCCGGGACCGACCGGCCCACGCAGTGGTAGCCGCAGTCGCGGACCCACCCGGAGAGGTCGGCCACCGAGGTCCGCGCGGGGACGTAGGTGACGGTGGCGGTCTGAGCGACCGGGTTCATCTCGACCGCCACGACGCCGGGCCGGCGCGCCAGCGCGGCCTCCACGGCGCCCTTCGAGGAGCTTCGAAGCATGCCGGAGACCTCGATGACAGTGGTCGCGGTGATCGCATTCACTGTGCCCTCCCTGCGCTCGCCGAAGGCACAGATACTATACCCTCCCACGGTATAGGCAACCCCGGATCGGGCCGCGCCGTGACGGCACGGGTCGGCTCAGAGCCAGCGCGGGGCGACGGGAAGCGGACCGGGATCGGCGCTCACGCCCGCGCCGTCGGTGCGCCCGAGAAGCCAGCCGAGCAGGTCGGCCGCGGTCCCGCGCAGCACGGCGCCCCCGCCCTGCCCCAGCGTCCAGGCACGATCCCGGTCGGCCGCGTCCAGCCGCACCGACAGCGTGTCCTCGCGCGCCGACATGGTGCCCGTCGCATCGTCGAGCAGTGCGTCGACGACCCCGGGCGGCAGGTCGGCGACGGTGGCACCGGCATCCAGGTCGACCCCGTGCAGCCACACCTCGCGCACCCGCATCCACGGGATCTCGGTGGCCGGGATCGGACGGCCGAGGGCGCTGCGCACCTCGGCCTGCCAGGTCGTCTCGTCGAGCGCGTCGAGTGCGGCCTCCAGCGCCGCGGCGGTGGAGTGCAGCTCGCCGCGCAGCGTGCCGGCCGGTGCCTGCGCGGACGCCTCGATCGCGGCGTTGCGCTGCTGCGGGCTCGGGTACATCGGGGTCTGCACGCCCGTGCGCGCCCACCTCGCGAGCCGATGCAACGCCTCGGCGTTGCGGGCGAGGTGCCCGACGACGTGGGCGCGGCTCCATCCGGGCAGCGCACTGGGGGCGCGCAGCTCGTCCTCGGACAGCCTGTCGACGAGCTGCGCGACGAACGCCTCGCCGGCCCGCATCCAGGGGCGGGTGACCGCGAGCTCGCGGCGGTCCGGGCCGCTCATCGACGTGGTGCCGGAACCGGCGCACGCATCAGCACTCCGGCATCGTGCATCGGTCCGACCGACCCGTCCAGCCCGGACTCGGTCAGGACGGACGCTCTCCGGCCACCGGCTCCAGGCAGCCGGGCGGGGGCGCGTCGCCGGGCCGGTGGCCCCAGCTGCTGGGGCTGTTCAGGTGGGTCACCACCCACTGGTCCTCGTCGACGGTGTCCGCACCCCAGCCGTACTCGATCTCGAACCCGCTCGGGGAGCGGAGATAGAAGCTCAACATCCGGTCGTTCGTGTGCCTGCCGAGCGTCATGGAGATCGGAATCTTCCGATCCAGGCACAGGTCGTAGGCCACACCCACGTCGTCGATGGAACCGACCTGCAGCATCAGGTGGTGTAGGCCCCGTATGCCCACCACACCCGCGAGCGCGAGGGTGTGGTGGCGGGGGTTGACGTGGAGGAAGACCAGCCGCTCGCCGCCCATGTCGATCTCGTCGCTGATCCTGAAGCCCAGCACGGTGCGGTAGAACTCCAGGGATTCGGCGAGGTCGGGGACCATGAGCACGATATGGCCAAGGCCCTGGGCGCCGGTGACGAAACCCGACATGGCCCGGCCCGGCCGAAACGACCCGGGCACGACCAGCTGGCCGTAGAACACCTCGTGGGTGAACCCGGCGGGATCGGTGAAGCTGACCAGGTCGCGCACCCGGGCCGCCGCGCACTGCTCGGCGGTCGCTCGGCGGACGGCCACCCCGGCCCGTTCCAGCTCCTCCACGGCCCGGGCGAGCTCGTCCGGGCCGGGCACCTCCCAGCCCACGCACGTGAGCCGGTCGTGGCGCCCCTCGCTGATGACGATCCGGCCGGGCCGGTCGTCGTTGGTCAGCGTGACGATGTCGTCGCGGCCGAGCGGGTCCTGCGAGACCGCCAGCCCGAGCACCTCGGGGCCGAACGTCGCCCACTCCTTCGCCGCCGGGGATTCCAGCCGGAGATATCCCAGTGATGTGATCTTCATGGTCGCTCCGCTCCGATGCGCCGCCACCCGTAGGTCAGAAGAAGTTGGAGAGGTTCTGCGACAGCAGGACCGTCTGCTCGAGCAGGATGTGCCGCCGGGCGATCAGGAACGAGCCCTCGTGCCGGCGCAGCAGGTCGCGGCGTGAGCCGACCCAGGACGTCTCCTCCGACTTCAGCCGGGTCCGGTAGAGGACGAAGTTGGACGACACCTCCAGCTCGTCGCCCCGGTCCTCCTCGATCCGCACGTTGGTGACGAGATGCCGGGTGCGCGACGGCGGGTCCTCCGCCCACGCCGTGCCGGTCGCGATCTTGGCGACCCTGCCGAGCAGGACCTGCTTGGTGTCGTCGAAGAACGCGATCTCCCCCGGCTTGGTGAACTCCTCGTCCAGTTCGCGACGCAGCCGGGTGCGCCGGACCGGCATGAAGTAGTGCGTGTCGTCGCTGAACAGTTGCACCCACTCGTGGTAGCGGTGGGCGTCGAGCAGGGCCGCCTCGTCGGTGTAGAAGCGCTCCACCTCGAACTGCCGCAGCGCGGCCGCGAGCGTGTCGGTGTCGGCTCGGATGCTGTGGTCGACGGTCATGATCGTCCTGTTCTCGCTCGGGTCGGCGGTCAGATCACATCGGGCGGGGTGGTGCGCTCGCGCAGCTCGTCCCAGCCGCAGCCGGACAGCCACGCCGCCCACGAGGCGAACGTCCACAGCTGCCCGTGCTCGTTGATGCCGCACCGGATGTAGGGCGGGTCCTGGCCGTCGTCATCGACGATCTTGCCGCGACCGAGGTTCATCTTGAGCGCGTGCGGGATCGCACGGCTGGCCTGGCCACGGGCCTGCATGGTGCCCTGCGCCCAGTTCTCGCCGTCCTCCTGCTCCAGCGCCCCGGCCGGCCCGAAGACGTGGATGGCGGCCTGGATCGTCATGGCCCGCTCCTGTGGGCCGGCCTCGCGCGGCACGAACGTGAACCACCAGATCTCGGTCAGCTCCGGCCCCCGGGGCACCCGCAGCGAGACCTGCCGGATCTCGGGGGCGATCCACAACGTCGGGAAGATGTTGGTGTGGCCGACCGCCCGCCGCGCCATCGGCCCCAGCGCCTCGCGCGCCCGCGGGGAGTCGCGCCAGGAGTGGTCGACCGCCCCGTCGAGGTCTCCCATCGCCTCCACGGTCGGCCCGGCGAGGGCGTGGCCGAAGGCGTCGAGGAACACGATCTGGTCGGGGTCGTCCTCGTTCGCCACGCCGCCCATCAGTTCCAGCTCGGAACCGTCAGGGCCCGCGACGCCGGTGGCCGACATCTGCCTACCCCGCGGATCGGTCGGCGCCGGGACGAGCCCGGCCTGCAGGGCGGACAGATGTGTGATCTGCGGGTGGTACCAGTCGAACAGGTTGTCGACGGCGAACTTCCAGTTGCACGGGATGACGAACTTCTGGATCCCCGGGACCACCTCCATCTCGCCCTGGCCCGCGATCATCTCGAGCCCGGCGCGTCCGGTGCGGCCGAGGAAGTCCGCGAGTGGCGGAGCGTCCGGATCCGCGGTCGCGAAGACGAAGCCGCGGTAGATGTCCAGCTGCGCGACCTCGCGCAGCCCGTTGGCCGCGAGGTCGAGTTCGTTGTGGTACAGCTCCTGCAGGCCCGGGACCCCGATCAGCTTCCCCGCAAGGTCGTAGGTCCAGCCGTGGTAGGTGCACATGAAGTTCTTGACGTTGCCCTCTTCGGCCCGGCAGACCGCGTTTCCGCGGTGCGCGCAGGTGTTGAGCAGCCCCTTGATACCGCCGTCCTTCTGGCGCACCACCAGAACGTTGTCGCGACCCATCGGGGCCTCGAAGAAGTCGCCCGCCTCGGGGATCTGGCTTTCATGGCACAGGAACAACCAGCCGCGACCGAAGATCGATGTGATCTCCTGTTCGAAGATCTCCGAGTCGCTGAAAATACTGCGATCGATCTCGCCTCGGTCGAGAGAGACGAGTTGCTGCAACTTCTCGGCCGCGATGGCCATGGTTTCCTCCTGATCTGGCTCGCGACGCCGGCGCAGGCCCAAAATATGATCGCCACGCCCGCCCGACCGAGTGACTCGTTCCATCGTGCGGAACCGATCTGCCGCCGCAAATCGGTTCCGGCTCGTGGAACGAGCCCGTACCGATGGCTGCGTCGAATGGGCTTTGCTGCCGGTCATGGAGGCCCTGACGCTGTCGAAGACGGTCGTGTGCAAGCCGCTCACCGAGTGGAAGTCGGTCGCGACCGAGCTGCTCGGCACCCAGACCAGATTCGTCCAGGGGAAACGCTGGCGACATCGTGTCATCGAATGCGGCGACGGCGAGCCGCTGATCTTGATCCACGGTATCGGCGGTCACGCCGAGACGTACGCCCGCAACCTGCACAACCTTGCCGCCAACGGCTTCCACGTCTACGCGGTCGACGCCCTGTACCACGGCTTCACCGACAAACAGCCCTACAGCGACGAGCGGCGGTGGGACCTCCAGGTCGACGCCCTCGCGGATCTGATCGAAGGACTGGGGTATTCGTGGGCCCATATCGAGGGTGAGTCGATGGGCGCGATGATCACCTTCGAGTTCGGCATGAGGTACCCGCAGATGTGCGGGAAGCTCATCATGAACACCGGCTTCGGGGCGGTGGACCTCAAGAAGACGGACTTTCGCACCCAACCGGGTGGCGGCGTCGCGCTGCAGGAACTGTCGGTCCAGTCGGTGGTGAACCCGACGTTCGAGACCGTCCGGAAACGCATGGAATGGCTGGTCGCAAGCCCGGACCGGATGACCGACGAAATGGTGGAGATTCGGCTTCGCCTCTACTCCTTCCCCGAGATCTACAGATCGATGCAGAACGTGTACTGGATCGGCAAGCAGTGGCGGTGGACACCACGGTGGGAGGAGGAGGACGTCGCGAAGTTCCAGCCCGAGGCGCTGGTGTTCTGGACCGAGCACAACCCCGGCCAGGGCCCGGACTACGGCGAGTACGTCGCCGGACTCATCCCGGGCGCCAAGTTCTACACCATGGCCGACGCTGCGCACTGGCCGCAGTGGGAGAAGCCCGAGGAGCACGACCAGGTTTTGATCGACTTCATCCAGGGAGGCCGGTGATGGCGTGGGTGCGGGCCTGCGGAGTCTCGGAGATCAAACCGGGTGAGGCGGTCAGGATCGACGCGGAGCCGCCGGTGGCGGTGTTCAACATCGACGGTGAGTTCTTCGCCACCGCGGACACCTGCACACACGAGGAGGCGTCGCTGGCCGACGGCTACGTCGACGGCGCGCAGGTCGAATGCGCCTGGCACTTCGCGAAGTTCTGTCTGCGCACCGGCCGGGCGCTGAGCCTGCCGGCCACCGAGGACCTGGCCACCTACCGGGTGCGGGTGGCCGACGACGCCGTCTTCATCGACATCTAGGGAGAAGCCATGGGTTGGTTGGACGGCGAGGTCGCCCTGCTCACCGGCGGAGGTTCGGGGCTGGGCCGCTGTATCGTCGATCGCTTCCTCGCCGAGGGGGCGCGGGTCGCCGTGCTGGAGATTGACCCCGCCAAGGCGACGGCGCTCGCCGCGCACGTCGACGAGCGGGTTGTCGTGATCGAGGGTGACGCGACGAGTCTCGCCGACAACGAACGGGCCGTCGCCGCGACACTCGCCGAGTTCGGCCGGCTCGACACCTTCATCGGCAACGCCGGCCTCTGGGACTTCAACACCCCGCTCGAGGCGCTGCCGGGCGAGACGCTCCCGGCCGCCTTCGACCAGATCTTCGGGCTCAACGTCAAGGGCTATCTGCTCGGCGCCAGGGCCGCGCTGCCCGCACTGCGCGAGAGCAAGGGCAGCATGATCTTCACCGTGTCGAACGCGGGGTTCTGGCCGGGTGGCGGCGGCCCGCTGTACACCGCGTCGAAACACGCGGTGGTGGGTCTGATCAAGCAACTGGCCTACGAGCTGTGCCCGGACGTGCGGGTCAACGGGGTCGCGCCCGGCGCGATGCCGACCGATCTGCGCGGCCCGCGCGCCCTCGGCCTGCAGGACACGTCGTTCGGGGCGATGCCCGTCGAGGAGATGACCGAGCGGTTCTCGCCCCTGGAGATCCGGATCATGCCGTCGGACTACACGGGCCACTACGTGCTGCTGGCGTCCCGGAGCAACGCGCGGACCGCGACGGGATCGGTGCACAACTGCGACGGAGGCGTCGGGGTCAGCGGGCGTCGGGCGATGGAGGCGGCGATGGCGAGCCTGCGGGCGTGATGCAGGCCTGCAACGCGGCGCCCAACAGCCTGACGATCTCCTCGGCCTCGACCTCGGGTGCCGCCGGGAGTCGCGTATCGGGTTCGAGCAGCGTGCCGAAGGCGAACAGGCCGAACCCGATCGCCTGCGCGGCCACGAGCCGAGCCCGCAGCCATGCGTCGGGACCGGGCAGGGTGGCCGCCAACGGATCGACCAGCCGCCGGTTCACCTCCTCGACGAACAGCGTCTTGGCCTCCTCGACGTCCAGGGACCGCACCAGCGCGATCGCCGGGAAGCTGATGCCCGGGTCCAGCCAGTACGCCACGATCTGGCGCGCCAGGCGCGCACCCAGCGTCTCCAGTGGCCCCGCGAGATCGGCCGCGTCGATATCGGGACCGCCCTCGATCCTCGCCACTTCACGGAACAGGTTGTGCTTGGAGCCGAAGTAGCGAACGACGAGTGGGGCGGTCACCCCGACATCGTCCGCGATGTCCTTGAGCGTGACGGCGGCGTATCCGGCTCGGGCGAACCGGCGTCCGGCCGCGACGAGGATATCCCGCCGGGTGTGCTCGGCAGACTTTTTGCGACGCGGACGGGCAGTCTTGTCCTCAGCCTCCACATCATCGGCGAGGGTTTGCGCCATCCGAACGCCGTCCATTATTCACCTCATTCACCACCCGGCTCGTCAATCCCATTCTCGCCGACCGAGGCCGCCAGGACCCGGATACCGTACCGGCTCGTGGAACCGACTTCACGCCACACCGCCACGGCAGCCTTCTCCCAGGAAACGTTATGGAGCCATCATGTCGGTGGCGGCGAGCGCACGGACACATTATGGAGCCATGACGCTGGTAGCGGCGGGCGTGATGGGCGCTCGAACGGGGGGTCACGAGCAGGCACGCGAAAGCACGTCGGCCACCTTGCCGAGCCGAGCCGCGAGGCGCCGCTTGTCGAACCGGGCGATCGGTGCACTGATCGACAGCGCGGCCAACGCCTCACCGGTCCGGCGATCGACGATCGGCGCCGCGACGCAGGCCAGCCCCATCCGGCATTCCTCGAGGTCGACCGCGACCCCCTCGTCCCGCGCCAGGGACAGGTTCCGACGGAGCAGGTCGGGATGGGTCGTGGTGTGCGGGGTGCGGCGGGCCAGCCCATGCGCCACAACGTGTTCGACGGTTTCGGGGGCCGACCGGGACAGAATCGCCTTCCCCAGCGCCGTGCAGTGCGCGGGATTGCGGCCACCGACGGTGGTCGGGCAGGGCGGGGCGCGGTGCCCGAAGACCTTCTCCAGGTAGAGCACCTCCCGGTCGTGCAGGATAGCAAGGTGGACGGTTTCGAGGGTCGCGTGGTGTAGTTCGGCCATGAACGGAACGGCCTGCTCGCGCAGCCCACGAGGCCGGAGTGCGCGCGACCCGAGCTCGAAGACGTGTTCGCCCAGCCGGTATCGGTTACCGTCTCGTTTCACGTATCCGTGGTCGATCAGCACACCGAGTAGTCGGTGGGCGGTCGATTTCGGCATGCTGGCGCGTGAGGCCAGCTCGCTCACGCCGAACACGGACCGGGATCCATCGAAAGCACTCAACAGTGCCAGAGTGCGACTCGCCGCATTAGTGGGAGCTGGATTTTCCAGAAGCTGTTGAGGACGCCGGCACTCCGACTGGACGACGCTTCCCTCACCCATGGCGACCTCGATCGCTGTGATGTAAATCGTTATTTACATGCTACGGGTGAGCATCTCACCTGTCAACGGACGCGGTGACGGAGCCGCCGCGTGCGGCGCTCCACCTTCAGTGACACGACGGCACCGTCGATCGCCGCGTTCAGGGGGTGCCGGCGTGCGGAACGTCGACCGTGGTGGCGACCAACCTGCCCAATCGGGTGCTCGACCGCTCCTTCTCGTCGAAGTTCGGCGCGACACACAGGAAGAGGGTCCGTCCGTCCTCCCCGCCGAGCATGCAGGCGAACACCCCCTCCTCCCCCGTGCTGATCTCCTCCAGAATCTCCCCACCTTCAGCAACCCGCACCACACGCCGGTTGAGCGCGTCGGCGACCCAGAGCGCGCCCTCGGAGTCGAGGCAGTTGCCATCGGGGCCGATCGATGCGGCGGCAACGAGTTCGTCGACGCTGTCGGTGTCGGGGAGGGACCCGAAGTTCGCCCAGTCCCGCCGCGGACCGAGCGAGCCGTCGGAGCGGATGTCGAAGGCCGAGATGCGGTTGCCGAACGTCTCATCGACGATCAGCGTCCGGCCATCGGGGGTGATCACCGACCCGTTCGGGAACATGAGGCCATCGGCGGCCACGGCCGTGGTCCCGTCCGCATCCACGCGCACGACCGTCGTGGACCGGTACGGGGCACCGGCCATCAGGTCGAAGCCGAAGTTCCCGACGTACGCTCGGCCCTGGGCGTCGACGACCATGTCGTTGATGTGTCCGCCGGTGAGCGCGGACACATCGGCGTGCTCGACGAGCCGCCCCGACTCCAGCCGCAGCAGCTTGCGGTCCTTCATCGACACGATGAGCAACGTGCCGTCGGGCAGCCAGCCGAGGCCGGACGGCTGCTGCGGGACGGTCGCGATCTCCTCGACCTTTCCCTCGGGAGTCACGGCGATCACCGTGTGGGAGTAGAAGTCCGAGACCCATAAGCGACCGTCATACCAGCGTGGTCCCTCCAGGTAGGTGTATCCATCGACGATCGGCACGAGCCTTCGGGCGGTCATCATCTGCACCTTTCCGCATCGGATGGCGGGTGAGGCCGCGAATTCTCGGCGACGGCCCACCGCGGCAGCTGTCCGAAATCGCGACACGGGATCGAGGGGCCTGGTGTCGCGAATTGGGACGGTTCATTCGCCGCCGGATTGGCAGCCTCGGTATCCCGCGACGTAGGCCGATGGAGGCGACATTCGGTATGGACGGCCTGATGATGGATCAGCCGCTGCTCGTCAAGCGGCTGCTGTGGCGTGCCGAACACGTTTTCGGCACCGCAGAGGTCGTCACGCGGGTGCCGGACGGCTACGACCACTGCACCTATGCCGGCGTCGCCCATCGGGTCCGCAGGCTCGCCGGCGCGCTGCGCGGGCTGGGCGTCGCACCGGGTGACCGGGTGGCAACGCTGGCCTGGAACACCCGCCACCACCTGGAGGCCTACTTCGCGGTCCCGGGGATCGGTGCCGTGCTGCACACCGCGAACCACCGTCTCTCACCCCCGCAACTGGCCTACACGATCAACCATGCGGGCGACCGCGCCGTGCTGGTCGACCCCGACCTGGTGCCGCTCTTGGAGGCGATCTCGGACGAACTGACCACGGTGCGTGACGTCATCGTGCTCGGCCCCCTCCCCGCGGGGACCACGTTGCGCTCGGTGCACAGCTACGAGGAACTGCTCGCGGCCGCGGAACCGATCGACGAACTGCCGGAGTTCGACGAGACCACGGCCGCGGCGCTGTGCTACACATCGGGCACGACGGGTGACCCCAAGGGGGTCGTCTACAGCCACCGCAGCACGGTGCTGCATGCGCTGGTGCTGTGCGCCAAGGACTCCGTCGAGGTATCGGTCCACGAGCGGTTCCTGCTCGCCACCCCGATGTCGCACGTCAACGCGTGGGGCATGCCGTACGCCTGCGTCCTGCAGGGCGCGACGCTGCTGCTGCCCGGAGTTCATCCGACCCCCGACGACCTGGTGCAGATCGTGCACGACCAGCGGCCGACGACCGCGGTGGGAGCGGTCACCGTCGGCAGCCTGATGCGCGAAGCCTGGCAGCGGTCGGGGGGTGCGCGCCGGCTGGACTCGCTGCGCAGGTTGTGGCTCGGCGGTCAGGCCCCACCAGCGGCGGAGACGGCCTGGTGGGCGCGCACCAACGCAACGATCGTCGTCAACGGCTGGGGGATGACCGAGCTGTCCCCGCTGGGCACGTTCTGCTCCGTCGCGACCACCCCCGAGGAGTTGGCCGACCCCGCGATCCTGGAACGCCAGTCCCGGCAGGGCCCCCCGTTGCCGCTGGTGGAAATGCGCATCGTCGACGAGACCGGCACCGAGCTGCCCTGGGATGGGGAGAGCGTCGGGGAGCTGGAGGTCCGCGCCCCCTGGGCCGCGTCAGGGTATTTCCGCGACCCCCGCACCGTCGGCAGCCACCGGGACGGTTGGTTGCGCACCGGGGATGTCAGCGTGTTCCACCCGGACGGCTCGATGCACGTGAAGGACCGCTGCAAGGATCTGATCAAGAGCGGCGGGGAGTGGATCTCCTCGGTCGAGCTGGAGAACGCCCTGATGGCGCACCCCTCGGTGCGCGAGGCGGTCGTGGTGGCCGTGCCCGATCCCACCTGGGTCGAGCGGCCGCTGGCGTGCGTCGAAACCCACGTCGACGTCCCCGCCGAGGAGCTGCTGGCCCATCTCGCGGCGCGCTTTCCTCGCTTCTGGGTGCCGGACCGGGTCGTGTTCGTCCGGCAGATCCCGAAGACCTCCGTCGGCAAGTTCGACAAGAAGCGGATCAGGGCCGAGCTCGCCGCCGGCGCGCTCGACTCGCACTGACTCCTGCGGGCACGACCCCACTCGCACCGCCGTCGTCGGGTACGGGCCGCTCGACGGCCAGTCACACATCGAGAAGCACGGATCCCAGGAAGGTAATCAGCGATGAAGTCGATTTTGTTCTACCTGCCCGTCGTGGGCAGCTATGCCCAGATCACCAAGGGCATGGCGGGAATCAACGACCAGAACTACCAGAACATGCTCTACCAGCTGACCAAGCAGTCGCAGCTGGCCGATGATCTCGGCTACTGGGGTGTGGCGTTCACCGAGCACCACTTCCACATCGAGGGGTTCGAGGAGTCGAACAACCCCATTCTGCTCGACCTCTACGTCGCCATGCAGACCACGAACATCAAGGTCGGGCAGATGGCGAATGTGCTGCCGTTCCAGAACCCGATCCGGCTCGCCGAGGACATCGCGATGCTCGACCACATGTCGCGTGGCCGGGCCTTCGTCGGAATCGCGCGCGGGTACCAGAAACGGTGGGCCGACGTGCTCGGCCAGACCTACAACGTCGGGGCGACCTTCTCCGACCGCTCCGAGCGCGATCTGGCCAACCGGCAGCGGTTCAACGAGCACTGGGAGTTGCTCAAGGAGCTGTGGACCTCCGAGACCGTGAGCACCAGCACCGAGCACTGGCAGGTCCCCCCACCCGGGATCGAGTTCAACCACGCGGCGGTCGACGAGTACGGCCGCGGCCAGGACCAGAACGGTGTGATCACCGAGATCGGCATTGCGCCCAAGCCGCTGCAGAAGCCCTACCCACAGGTGTTCCAGCCGTTCAGCTTCAGCGAGGAGTCGTTCCGGTTCTGTGCGCGAGAGGGCATCGTCCCGATCGTCATGAACACCGACGACGAGATCATCTCGCGGCTGCTCGACGTCTACCAGGAGGAAGCCGAGGCCTCGGGACACGGCCAGCTCAAGCGTGGCCAGCGGATCGGCATCTTCCGCGACGTGCTCGTCTCCCGCGACGCCGAGGAGGCGCACTACTGGGCTCGGCGGGGTAACGGGTTCGTCTTCCCGAAGTGGTTCGGCCCGATGGGCTTCGGCGAGGTGCTCCGGCGCAAGGGCGAGGAGGGCGCGGTGGGCTCCGACTACGAGACGCTCAACGAGCGCGGCTTCGAGTTCGTCGGCACCCCCGACCAGATCAACCGCCAGGTCGAGGCTCTGGTGGCCAACCACAACCCCGAGTACCTGCTGCAGTGGCAGTACTCCGGTCCGGTGCCGCACGACGTGCAGATGCGCAGCATGGAGCTGTGGCAGACCGAGGTCGCCCCGAACTGGCTCTGAGCAGTGGGCGGCGGCCGAGCAGCGTCGGCCGCCGCCTCGGGGGCCCGATCGGACCAGCCGTGTTCTAGATTGGGACACCGCAGATGTGACACAACTCTCTAACCTGCCGGTCGGCGTGCGGAAGTCCTTCATCAACGGCGAGGTGGACAGTGGGACGAGCGGGTGGATCCGCACGAAAGTTGCGCGACGAGCGCGATCGGGTGCTCAGCGATCCCCGGCTCCTCGACGCCGTCGCGGAGAACCCTCTCGACCTTCGCGAGGAGATCATCTCTTCGTGGCGCCGTTGTCAGCTCGTCGGCGTCGCCCCGACCGGCGACGACGTCCCCTTCCGACCGGAGTTCGACCGCCCCAGCCGGCTCATGCGCGCCGCGGCGCCGGTGATCGACCGGCTCTCCGGCCAACTCGACGGCGGAAACGCGACCATCGTCCTGGCAGATTCCGAGGCGCAGATCATCGACCGCCGCGCGGGCGGCCGGAAACTGCTGAAGGCGCTGGACAAGGCGATGGTGTGTCCCGGTTTCCGCTACGCCGAGGAGTTCACCGGGACGAATGGGATCGGCAGCGCGCTGGAGGAGCGGCGGCCGTTCCTGGTATCCGGCGCCGAACACTTCCGGGAGAACCTGCGCGAGTTCACGTGCATCGGCTCGCCACTGCGCCATCCCATCACCGGCGCCGTCGAAGGCGTCCTCGACGTCACCTGCCGCGTCGATGACACCAACGTGCTGATGAAGCCGCTGGTGCTCGCCGCCGTGCGAGAGATCGAGTCACGGATCTACACCGACGCGTCGCTGCGCGAGCAGATGCTGCTGGAGCATTTCCTGCGAGCCAGCCGCCGCAGCACCGCGGCGGTGGTGTCGATCAACCAGGACGTGTTCATCGCCAACACCGCCGCCTCGGGGCTCCTCGACGCCTCGGACCAGGTCCTGCTGTGGGACTGGGCGTGTCAGATGCTGGGCGGGCGCGACGAATGCAGCGGGGAGATCCGACTGGCCCGGGACGTGGTGGTCCAGGCGAAGGCGACGAAGGTCGGCGACGTGAGCCGGATGGCCGGCGTACTGGTCGAGATGCGCGTCCGCCCCGCTGCTCGGCTCACCGGTGCCGCACTCCCCCACCACGGTCCGCAACCGGCGGGTCGCCGCCCGCCGGCCGGAACGGGCGACACGCTGCCCGGCCGCAGCGTCGCCGCCGACCGCCTGCGTCGCGACGTCGCGGCGGCGGGAGACACCGACCTTCCCGTGCTGATCTGTGGGGAACCGGGCACGGGAAAGCTGTTCGTCGCACGGCACCTGCACCGGCGCCACGGCCGGGGCGAGCCGTTCACCGTGTTCGACGCGTTCACCGCCCACGACGACCCGGACGACTGGATCGCCACGCTGGGCGACCGGCTGGCGCAGCCGGGAACGGTCGTGCTGCGCCATCTCGACGAGCTGCCATCGGAACTCACCGGGCGGGTGGCGGCCCTGGTCGACGGCGGCGGTCCGGCCCGCATCATCGGCACCGCGCGGGCCCGGGGCGAGCACGGTGCCGGTGGCCGGGTACTCGACCATCTGCCCGTCTCGGTGACCGTGCCGCCGCTGCGCTATCGCGCCGAGGACATCGCCGACATCGCGCCGCTCCTGCTGGCCGTCCGCACCACCCGTCGTCCGGTGCCCCGGCTGCTGCCGGGCACGCTGTGCACGTTGATGGGGCTGGACTGGCCGGGGAACGTCCGCGAACTCGAGGTCACGTTGACCACAGCCGTCGTCCGCTCGCTGGGTTCGGACATCGCCCAGGAACACCTGCCCCCCGAGTACCGCAGCGCGGGTGGGCGTTCCGGGACCTCGTCGCTGCAGCGGGCCGAACGCGACATCGTGCTCGAGGCGCTCGCCGAAACCCGCGGAAACAAACTCGCGGCGGCGGAACGGCTCGGAATCGCGCGCTCGACGCTCTATCGAAAGATTCGAGTTCTGGGTATCGACGAGAATCGGCTTCCGACAGGAACGTCCCCCCGTTAGTTCAGGCCGTGGTGTAGCGAAGACGGACACACGCCCCGGCCCTGTCCACATATGTTTCGGCCATGCACGATCTGCACCGGGATTCGGCCCCCCGCTTCCCCGATCCCGCCGACTTCCTCGGCCTCGACGCCGAACTCACCGATACCGAGCGCGACATCCGGGATGCCGTACACGACTTCGCGCAGCGGCGGCTCGCGCCGCATGTGGCGCAGTGGTACGAGGAGGGTGCGCTCCCGGCCCGGGAGCTCGCGCGCGAGTTCGGCACACTGGGCGTGTTCGGCATGCATCTGGACGGCTACGGCTGTGCCGGTGCCAACGCCACTGCCTACGGCATCGCCTGCCGCGAACTGGAGGCGGTCGACTCCGGACTGCGCAGCTACGTCTCGGTGCAGGGTTCGCTCGCGATGGCCGCCATTCACCGGTGGGGTACCGAGGAGCAGCGGCGGCAGTGGTTGCCGGGGATGGCGTCGGGCGAGTTGCTGGGCTGCTTCGGGCTGACCGAGCCCGACGCCGGGAGCGATCCCGGCGCGATGCGCACCCGGGCCCGCCGGGACGGTCCCGACTGGGTGCTCGACGGCACCAAGATGTGGATCACGAACGGGACGGTGGCGGACGTGGCCATCGTCTGGGCCCGCACCGACGACGGCATCCGCGGTTTCCTCGTGCCCACCGACACCCGCGGGTTCGCGGCCTACGAGATCCGGCACAAGCTCTCGCTGCGCGCCTCGGTGACCGCCGAACTGGTCCTCGATGGTGTCCGACTCCCCGGCGACGCGGCGTTCCCCGAGGTCCGAGGCCTTCGGGGGCCGTTGGCCTGCCTCAACGAGGCACGCTTCGGCATCCTGGCCGGAGTGGTCGGCGCCGCCCGCACCTGCTACCTGACCGCCCGCGACTACTCGCTGTCCCGCGAGCAGTTCGGCAAGCCCCTGGCGGCCTTCCAACTCACCCAGCGCAGGCTCGCCGACCTCGTGGTCGAGGTCAACAGGGCCGGGCTGGTGGCGCTGCGGATCAGCAGGCTCAAGGACGCCGGCGCCCTGCACCACCACCAGGTCAGCTTCGGCAAGCTGGCCAACGTGCGCGCCGCGCTGGAGGTCGCGCGCACCGCCCGAGCGATGCTCGGCGGCAATGGCATCTCCCTGGAATACCCGGTCATGCGGCATATGGCCAACCTCGAGACCGTGCTCACCTACGAGGGGACCGAGGAGATGCACGCACTGTCCCTCGGCCAGTCGGTGACCGGGATCCCGGCCTTCCGCTGACACCCACCCGTCCCAGGACGTCAGCCCGGCCGCGCCGGGCAGGAGAGAGGACTCGATGGTCAAGGCTGCTGTGCTGCTCGAGCACGGACGACCGCTACAGGTGTGCGAGATCGTCCTGCCCGAGCCCGGTCCGGGGCAGGTGCGGGTGCGCCTGGCCGCGGCCGGGGTCTGTCACTCCGACCTGTCGCTGGCCGAAGGCCGGCTGCGCCAGCCGGTACCCGCCGTGCTCGGGCATGAGGGGACGGGCGTGGTGGTCTCGGTCGGGGACGGTGTCTGCCGGGTCTCGGTCGGCGACATGGTCCTGCTGAACTGGTCGCCGTCCTGCGGTCGGTGCTGGTTCTGCGGTCAGGGCGAGCCGTACCTGTGCGAACGCGGAGGTGAGGCCGCCGACGAGCCCTACGCCGCGCTGGCCGACGGCACTCCCCTCTACCCGGGTCTCGGCACCGGTGCCTTCGCGGAGGAAACCGTGGTCGACGAGCGGGCGGTGGTCCCGCTGCCCGCGGGCGTCGATCCCGAGCAGGTGGCAGTGGTCGGCTGTGCCGTGCTCACCGGGGCGGGCGCGGTCTTCCGCACCGCCGACGTCCACGCCGGGCAGTCGGTGGCGGTGATCGGACTCGGCGGGATCGGGCTGTCGGTCGTGCAGGCCGCCCGCATCCGCGGGGCACACCCGATCATCGGTGTCGACACGTCGGCGGCCAAGGAGGACCTCGCCCGTGCCCACGGGGTCACCGAGTTCCTCGTCGCGGACGACGCAACGGCCGCGGCGATCCGTCAGCGCACCGGCGGGCGCGGCGCCGACCACACCTTCGACTGCGTCGGTGGTGCGGTCACCACCCGCACCGCGTGGTCGGCGGCCCGCCGCGGTGGACACGTCACCGTCGTGGGGGTCGGTGGCCGCGACAGCACGGTGGAGTTCTCGGCGCTGGAGTTGTTCTGGTTCGGTCGGACACTGCACGGCTGCGTGTACGGATCGAGCGACCCCGATGTCGACGTACCGCAGCTGCTCACGTTGGCCCGCGACGGGCGGCTCGATCTCGCGGCCCTCGCGACCTCCACAACCGACCTTTCGGGCATCAACGACGCCTTCGAGGACATGCGGCACGGGCGAGGTGCCCGCACCCTGGTGCGGCTGGGGAGCCCGCAGGCATGAGCGGCATCGACGTACCCGACACCTCCGGGCTCTACCTCGACGGGATGTGGCGCCCGGCATCGGGCGACGACCGGATCGCGGTGCGCAACCCGGCCACCGAACAGGTCATCGCCGAGATCCCGGTGGCGACCGCCGCCGACGTCGATGCCGCCTGCCGCGCCGCCGCCACGGCGCTTCCGGGCTGGGCGGCGGTCCCGCCTGCCGAGCGGGCCCGGGTCTGCCGGGCGATCTCCGAAGCTCTGGCCGGGCGGGCCGCCGAGCTCGGCGACCTCGTGGCGGCTGATCTCGGGATGCCGCGCACCCTGGCCCGCAACGTCCAGATCGGGCTCGGGGTCGCCGACTTCGCGAACCTCGCCGACACCGCCGAGCGGCACGTCTTCGAGCACACGGTCGGCAACTCGGTGGTACGCGAGGTGCCGGTCGGCGTGGTCGGCGCGATCACCCCGTGGAACTTCCCGCTGCACCAGATCGCGGCCAAGGTCGGCGGGGCGCTCGCGGCGGGCGCCACCGTGGTACTCAAGCCGAGCGAGGTCACCCCCCTCGTCGCCTTCGCCCTCGCCGGGATCATCGCCGAGCTCGATCTGCCCGCCGGGGTGTTCAACATGGTCACCGGGGACGGGCCCGGGGTAGGTGAAGCGCTGGTGCGCCACCCGGCGGTCGACATGGTCTCGTTCACCGGCTCGACCCGGGCGGGAGCCCGGGTCGCGGCGCTGGCCGGGGAACGGGTCCGGCCCGTCGCGCTGGAGCTGGGCGGCAAGTCCCCCGTGGTGCTGCTCGACGACCTCGACGACGCGACGTTCGAGACGGCCCTTCGCCGGGGCATGGCGGGCGCGTTCCTGAACTCAGGACAGGCGTGCAACGCCTTCACCCGGGTCGTCGTTCCGGCCGGCCGGCTGGCCCGCGCCGAGGAGGTCCTCGCCGACGCAGCTGCGGGCTTTCCGCCGGGCGATCCGTTCGATCCGGCGACCCGGCTCGGTCCCCTCGTCTCCGCCGTCCAACGCGACCGGGTGCGGGACCATATCGAGCAGGGGATCGCGCAGGGCGCCCGGCTGGTCTGCGGCGGCCCGAAGGCCCCGGAGGGCCTCGATACCGGCTACTTCGTGCGACCGACCGTGTTCTCCGACGTCACCCGCGACATGCGGATCGCCCGCGAAGAGATCTTCGGTCCGGTGCTCGTGCTGCAGGCCTACCGGGACGTAGCGGACGCGGTCGCGATCGCCAATGACACCGCCTACGGCCTCGCCGCCGGGGTATGGGGGCAGGACCCGCAGCGAGCCGAGTCGGTGGCCTGGCGCATCCGAGCCGGACAGGTCGACCTCAACGGGGCGCGGTACAACCCGCTCGCGCCCTTCGGCGGGTTCGGCGACTCCGGCCACGGCCGCGAGTTCGGCCGCTGGGGACTCGCCGAGTTCCTCACCACACGGTCGCTGCAGCGTTGAGACCGCGAACGGCGTCCACGGACGGGCCTCGCTGCGCCGCTCCGCGAGGTGCGACCCCAGCCGTTCGGGGAGCCGAGAACTGAGCCCGGTGCTGTCGCGTCCCGGTTCGAAAGGGGACCTCCGGCCCTGTCGAGCGGGGGACCGGCCCGCGACCATGCAGACGAGGTGAGAGAGGACCGGAGGCAACGACTTGTCCACATCAGCCAGGGACACCGAGCTCGTCGAGATCGGCCCCGACGACTGCCTCCGCCTCTTGGCCGGCGGAGCGGTCGGCCGTGTCGTGTTCACCGATTTCGCGCTGCCCGCGGCCCACCCCGTCAACTACCTGCTGGACGGCGCGGAGGTCGTCTTTCGCACCGGAGCAGGGAGCAAGCTCGCGGCGGCGACCCGCAACGCCGTCGTCGCCTTCCAGGTCGACGAGATCGACAGGCGAACCCGCACCGGATGGAGCGTCCTGGGGATCGGTGTGGCCTATGAGGTGACCGACCCGGTCAGGCTCGTCGGCCTTGCCGACCGCATGCCGATCCCCTGGGCTCCCGGCCGCATCGCGCACACCATCGCGATCCCGCTGCAGCAGCTCCGCGGGCGCAGGCTCACGGTGACCAGCGCGGTGAGCACGACCTGAGGACCTATCCGGCGGGGCCCACCTGCAGCAGGACCTGTGGGATCAGCCCCGGGCCCGCGCCGGGCAGCTCCCGGCGACGGCGGGCGAGCTCCCTCGGCCCGGCGAGCACGTCGCCGACCAGGCCGAACGCCGCCGCGCAGAGCAGGAGCCGGCGCACCGCAAGGCCCGCCCGCAGGTCGGCCGCCGGCAGGTCGTGATGGCTGCCGACCACGAGGAGCTGCGCGTCCGGCGAGGCGTCGCCGCCGACCTCCGCCAGCATCGCCTCCATCCGGGCACGGTCAGCCGGATCCAGCGAACTGCGCAGCCACGCGCCCTCGGTGTCCACGGCCCGCCGCAGCAGCGGGACGGCGGCCGCGGCGGCCATCCGGGCAGGTGCCGCCGCCGGCCGGACGAGCGCGCCGAAGAGGGCTCGTTCCGTCGGGGTCGGCTCGCCGAGGGCGCCGAGGCGCAGTACGGCGAGCAGCCCGGGCCGCCGATGATCGGGAAGCACCGTCGTGAAGGGCCGGTACCCCGCGACCGCGACCGCGAGCCGCGCCGCGAGCAGCCCCGACCCCGCCGCGACGCGGGTCGGGCGCTGCACCGATGCCGGGACCGTCCCGCTGAGCGCCGCCCGCAGCTCGATGCCTCCTTTCGTACCGGCGACCCACCAGCGGACCGCGCCGGCAAAGATCGGCACGGAGACCGCGGTGAGTGCCCTGGTCAGGGTCGCCGTCAGCGGGGGTGCTCCGGTGAACGGTTGGGTGTGGCTGAGCTGCTGAGCGGTCACGCTCCCCAGCCTGCGGGCGCGGGTCGCGCGGCTCGACGGCCGGAGGTCCCGGGGCCCCGCGCCGTCCGTCAGCTCGTCCCGGGCCGGCCCGATGACCTCCGCCCGCATCACAGGGCCATCCGCCTCTGCCGTCCCGGACGCGAAGGCCCCACGCTGGTCCGGCCGACCAGCTCGGTGGGCGCCGCCGGGTCGTGCCGGGCGACCGGGGGTGCCGAAAGTCCCTATCCAGGCCGTGAATGCCGGGTCATCCGCCCCTATCGACGCGGGGTCGGCCTGATCCAGACTGGCCCCTTGTGACCAACCCCGACTCGGATACCGCAGCACCCGCCGTCGAGCTCGTGCCGCTCGACCGTGCCGAATGCCTGAGTCTGCTGCTCAAGAGTGGGGTCGGCCGCGTCGTGTTCACCGACGCCGCGATGCCCGCCGCGCATCCGGTCAACTACGTGCTCGACGGCGAGGAGATCTTGTTCCGCACCGCCGAGGGGCGGACGCTGACCGCGACGAACCAGGCCGTCGTCGCGTTCGAGATCGACCAGCTCGACCCGGTGACGCGCACCGGGTGGAGCGTGCTGGGCGTCGGGCAGGCCTACGAGGTGACCGATCTCGACAGGCTGGCCGCACTCGACGGACGTGCGCCGGTTGCCTGGGCCCCGGCCCGCACCCCGCACCTCATCGCCGTCCCCCTGCAACGCCTGACCGGCCGCAGGCTGCGCCCGATCGCCGACGCGGAGCCGCGCCGATGAGACCCCCTGCGACCATCGCGCCGAGCAGCCCTGACGATCGCGTGGAGGAGACCACCGTGCCCATCTCTGTCTTTCTGCTCGACGACCACGAGATCGTCCGCCGCGGAATCGCCCAGCTCCTGGAGAGCGAAGAGGACATCACGGTCATCGGTGAGGCCGGGACCGCCGCGCAGGCACTGGCTCGTATCCCTGCGTTGCGTCCGGACGTCGCCATCCTCGACGTGCGACTCCCGGACGGCGAGGGAGTCTCGGTCTGCCGCGACATCCGCGCCGCGTTGGACCCGCCACCCGCCTGCCTCATGCTCACCTCGTACTCCGACGACGAGGCCCTGTTCGGTGCGATCATGGCGGGAGCGGCGGGCTACCTGCTCAAGCAGGTCGGCGGGAGCGATCTCGTCGGCGCCGTCCGGACCGTGGCCGCGGGCGGTTCCCTGCTGGATCCCAAGGCCACGGCCGTGGTGCTCGAGCGGCTGCGCAAGGGTGATGAGCCGGAGGACCCGCGTTACGCCTCGCTGAGTCCCCAGGAGCGGCGCATCCTCGGCCTCGTCGCCGACGGGCTGACCAACCGGCAGATCGGCGCCGAGCTGTTCCTGGCCGAGAAGACCGTCAAGAACTACGTGTCCTCGCTGCTGCACAAACTCGGCTTCTCCCGGCGCACCGAGGCCGCCGTGTATGCCGCGGAGCGACGCCGCTCCGGTGGCTCGGCCGGATAGCACCGCGGGTGCTTCGGGGGCGTTCGACCCCCGCAACGGATGCCGCACGACCGTGGGAACGCCTCGGCACCGCACCGACGATGGCGGCGACCAGCAACGCCGGAAAACGGAGTGGATCATGCTTGTCCGGGTGGGCATCAACGGGATGGGCCGGATCGGTCGGGGCGTCCTGCGCAGCGTCGTCGAACGCGACGACACGGGCTTCGAGGTCGTGGCCGTCAACGACGTGGCACCGGTGCAGACCGTCGCGCATCTGCTGCGCCACGACTCGGCCTACGGCCCGTGGCACCGCCGCGTCAGCGAAGGGGGCGGCTATCTCGCGGTGGACGAGCGGCAGATTCGCGCCTTCCAGCAGCCCGACCCCGCCCTGCTGGACTGGGGCGGGCTCGGCGTGGACGTGGTCGTCGAGGCCACCGGCCGATTCCGCACCCGCGACCAGGCCGCCGCTCATCTGGCCGCCGGAGCGCGGAAGGTGGTGATCACCGCACCCGGCGAGGGCGTCGATGCGACGGTGGTGATGGGCGTCAGCGACGACAGGTACGAGGCGCTGCGTCACGACGTCGTCTCCACCGGCTCGTGCACCACGAACTGCGCGGCGCCCATGGCGCAGGTGCTGCATCACGCATTCGGGATCGAGGAGGGCCTGCTGACCACCGTGCACAGCTACACCGCGGACCAGAACCTGATCGACGGGCCGCACCGCGACCTGCGCCGGGCCCGCTCGGCCGCGGTGAACATCATCCCAACCAGCACGGACGCGGCCGGCGCGATCGGGACCGTGCTGCCCGAGCTGGCGGGCCGCCTCGATGGCGTTGCGGTGCACGTGCCGGTCGTGAACGTCTCCCTCGTCGACCTGACGGTACGGCTGACCGAACCGGTGACGGTCGGTCAGGTCAACCGTGCGTTCGCGACGGCGGCCGAGGGAACACTCAAGGGCATCCTGCGCTGCACCAGCCGGCCCGTCGTCTCGACCGACGTGATCGGCGAGCCCGCGTCGTGCCTGGTGGACACGGCGCTCACCCGGACCGTGGGGCACACGGTCAAGGCCTTCGGCTGGTACGACAACGAGTGGGGCTTCGCTCAGCGGACGGTCGACCTGGTCGACCTGATCGCCCACACCCTCCCGGCGGACCCGCGCTGAGCCGTCACCGCAGCGGCACACGCCACCGCAGCCGGGTGCCGCCGCCGGGTTCCGGCCGCACCGTGAGCTCGCCGTCGCACTCCCGTGCCCGCTCGGCCAGGTTGCGCAGCCCGCTGCGGGCGGTTCCGGGCTCGATGCCGATCCCGTCGTCGACCACCTCGATCAGCAGGTTCTCCCCCGCCTCGACGGTGAGCATCACCTGGCCCGCGTCCGCGTGGCGCACCGCGTTGCTGATCGCCTCCCGCACGACGGCGACCGCGTGCACCCCCACCTGCGGCGGCACGAGCGTGTCGACCGGTCCCGAGATCCGCACCGAAGGGGACAGTTCTCGACCCTGCGTCACCTCGGCCGCGGCATCCAGCAGCTGGCGCCGCAGCCCGCCGCGGGTGTGGGCGGTCGAGGTGTGCAAGTCGAAGATCGAGGTGCGGACCTCCCGCACGGCCTCGTCGAGTTCGTCGACGGCCCGCTGGATCCTGCGCTGCAGGACCGGGTCATCGGTGCGACGCGCCGTGCTCTGCAGCTGCAGGCCGGTGGCGAACAGCCGCTGGATGACGTGGTCGTGCAGGTCGCGGGCGATGCGGTCGCGGTCGCTGAAGATGTCACGTTGACGCTGCGCCCGGTTCTTCCCGCCCAGTTCCAGCGCGAGCGCCGCCTGCTCGGCGAACGAGGTGAGCAGTGGCACCTCGGCGGGCTGGAAGCGATGCGGTGCGCGTCGGCGCACCGCGACCAGGACACCGATCACCCGCTCCTTGGACGTGAGCGGCACCGCGATCGTCGGGCCGTCGAGTGTCTCGTGCGGGTCGTCGAACAGACCGCCGGACGGGGCGGCGGCGACCGCGGTCCGGCGATCCACCACGCGGTGCAGCAGCGAGTCGCATCCGTCGATCCTGCGGCCCACCGTGTTCGGCTCGGCCAGTCCGCACTGCGCGGCGACCGTGAAGTGCCCATCGGCCGGATCCGGTCCGAGCACGATGAACGTCGCGTCCGACCCGGTGAGCTCGAGCGTGCGCAGCGCGATCAGGGCGAGCGCGTCCTGCTCGGTCGCCCCGGAGAGCAGCTCGCCTCGGATCTCCCCCGCCGCCTCCAGCCAGGACTCTCGCAGCCGGGCCTGTTCGAGGAGGTCCGCGTTGTGGATCGCGGTTCCCGCGGCCGCGGCGAGAGCCTGCAGCATCACCTCGTCGGCGGCGGTGAACTCGCCGCCGCCGGCCTTCTCCGTGAGGTAGAGAGTGCCGAACACGCCACCGCGGACCCGCACCGGAACGCCCAGGAAGCTGCGCATCGGCGGGTGGTTCGGGGGAAACCCGACCGACGCCTCGTGCGTGCTCAGGTCCGCGAGCCGCAGCGGCCGCGGGTCGAGGATCAGCTGCCCGAGCAGCCCCTTGCCCTCCGGAAGCGGACCCATCCGCGCGCGCGTGGCGTCGTCGAGTCCGATATGGATGAATTGGCAGATGCCCCCTTCGGGCGCCAGCACGGCGAGTGCCCCGTATCGTGCGTCGACGAGCTGCGCAGCGGACTGCACGATCCGCCGCAGCATGGCGTCCAGCTCGAGGTCCGACGCGACGACCAGGATGGCGTCCAGCAGGCCCTGCATCCAGTCGAGGGTCTCGACGACCCCGTCGTCGAGCCGCTCCCGCACGCCGCAGAGCAGCATGTCGAGCCGGAGCCCGTCCAGCACGTTCGGCTGGGGGCGCCCCAGGGCCGAAGCGGGAAAGTCGCTCGGCATCGGATCCCCCTGTCCTCGCACGGATCCGGCGCACGGGTGGAGCCCTCCCGCAAACGTGGCACGGACGCTGTGCGAAGGCAATCACCCCGATATCCCAGTCCGTTGGTCGTGCCGGTTCGGCCGGATGCGATCCGACGGCGCCGTCGGGTCACGTCGCGGATCAGGCACGCGGCCGGCCGACAACGCACGACTGCGCCTCGAGCCGCGCGCACTGACCGACCTGAATCGCTCCCCGGCCTCGGTTTCGGAGTGAGGCTGAAGCCGGACAGTGGGCGAGACCCCACCGTGCGGCAGCACCAGGGGTGTCCGGCGCCCACGTCGCGATAGGCGAGGTGACCGCCCGGGACCCCGACGAGGCTGCCGGCAGCGGGCCCGACACACCGGTCGGGCCAACAGCGCAGCCACGACAGGACGGCCACTCGGTCCGGGCTGCGTCAGTTCCGCCCCATCGCGGAGATGGTCTTGGTGATCCGGCGGCTCACCATGCCCAGCAGCCCGGCATATTTCTCGACGTCGGCGCGGAAGACCGGCGCGGTCACCGACAGTGCGGCCATGGTGGTGCCGGTGGCACCGGCGAGCGGGATGGCCACACTCAGGTATCCGACCCTCGTCTGCTCGCGCTCAACGGCGTAGCCCACCTCACGGGCCTTGGCGAGCTCCTGCAGCAGCAGGCCCGGGGCGCCAACGGTGTACGGGGTGACCCGTTGGAAGGGCATGGCCATGACCTCGTCGACGAGCGCGCGCGACCCGAACGCGAGCAGCACCTTGCCGGTCGCGGTGCAGTGCAACGGCATTCGGCCCGCCACTCGTGACGGGCGGGTGATCTGGCCATGCCCCGAGATCTTCTCCAGATAGAGCACCTCATGTCCATCAAGGACCGCGAGATGGATGGTCTCCTTCGTCGCCTGGTAGAGGTCCTCCATGTACGGCCGTGCCGCCTCGCGGAGAATCCGCTGCCGCGGGACGCGCTGGCCAATCTCGAACAGCCGCATCCCGAGCCAGTAGGCGGATCCGCGGCGCTCGAGCACGCCCCACTGGAGGAGTTCCTGGGCGAGGCGGTGTACGGAGGCCTTGGCCACTCCCGAGCGGCGGGCGATCTCGGTGAGGCTGAGGTGTTCATCATCGGGTCCGAACGCTTCGAGGATCAGCTGGACCTTCCCCAGCACGCTGTTCGCATCCACGACGGCCCGATGGGGCGGGTCCGCGAGCTGTGTCACCATACCCGAAGGCTCGGCCAGTGGATCAAGTTCGGTCAACGGAGCCGGTCCGCTGACCGGAACTCGGCCGGCTGACCGGACTATCCGGGGGTCAGCACACCCGGCCGCGAACCCGGCCCGCCCGCAGTTCGTCGAGCAGCCACCAAGCCGGGGCGAGCCTCACCGGTCTCGCATCAGGCCGCGGTCTTCTGCAGGAATGCCAGGCTGATCGGGTTGTAACGGGAGGCCTGCTCGTGTTGCGGCCAATGCCCGCACTCGTCGAACAGCTCCAGCTGAGAGCCCGGGATCGCTTCGTGCATGGCGGCGGCCTCGGGTACCTCACCGAACGGGTTCTGCCGGCCCCACACGATCAGGGTCGGGTGGGTGATCCGGGCCAGCTGCTCGGGGCGCAGCAGGTTGCGCTGGCGGCGCTGCATGTCCTGCAGGGACAGCAGATTGTCCACGTTGGCGACGAAATCGGGCTGGTGGTAGATCGCATGCCGGATCTCGACGAGCTCCTCGGTGGCGTCGGCGGCGTCGGCCATGAGCAGCCGCAACCGGTTGCGGGTGAGGTCGAGATCATCGGTCATGACGGCCTTCTTCGTGCTGGTGCGGATGCGCTCCATGACCTCGGGGTTGGCCACGGTGCCACCGGCGCACAGCAGCTGCAGGCTGAGCACACGCTCGGGGTGTTCGATCGCGGTTCGCGCGCCCACCCAGCCGCCGAGGGACTCCCCGATGATGTGTGCACGCTCGACGCCGACCTCGTCCAGGTAGTCGAGTAGGTGCGCCACATAGTCGGAGATCTCATACGGCCGGTCGGGCTTGCCGGTGTAGCCGTGGCCGAGCATGTCGATGGCGTGTAGGTCGTAGGCGGCGTGCGCGACGATGTTGCGGGCAAACGCCTCGAGATGCCCGCTCGTGCCGTGCAGGAAGATCACGGCCTGCGCGTCGGGGTCGCCTGCGCGCAGCGTGCGGGTGGGCACGCCGTTCGCGTCGACGTACTCGACCCTGTGGGCGATCGAGCTCAGTTCAGTCCAGATGCTCACGGTACGGCTCCGGTTCCTCGGGGTTGATCATGTCTGGTTGATGCGGTGCACCTGGGTATGGCTGCGCGCCGCGAGCCGGGGCAGCACGACTGCGATTGCGCCCAGCACGGACAGCGTGATCAGCAGCTTGCTCGTGGCTTTCTTCGGCATGGTCATGACTGGGCGGCCTCGGCGGGTGTGAGTGAGGTGGCGGTGTCGAGCGAGTTCAGGAAGCCGCTGACCACGCTGTAGTAGGCGTGCGGGCGTTCCTCCTGCAGATGGTGGGAGGCGTGGTCCATCACATGCAGATTTCCGTTGGGCACCATCCGGGCCAGCATCAGCGGGTAGTCGGGGGTGAGGAACGCATCCTGCATGCCCCAGAGGAACAGGGTGGGCGCCTGGATCTGCGCCAGCTGCTCGGTGAGATCCTGCCAGTCGCCCCGCGGCGAGTCCGACATCGCGGCGAGCTCGCGCTCCCCGGGATCGAGACTCTGCTCGTAGCGCAGGTCCAGGGTCTGTTCGGGCAGCTTGTCGCCGTCGTACCACTCCAGCCGGGTGATCAGCTCACGCATCTTCTCCCGGGTCGGACCCTCGTCGCCGTAGTAGACGTCGCGGGCGTTGCGGCCGCGGCGGCCGCCCTCGGGCAGCGGGGCCAGCGGCCCGTAGAACACCGGCATGCTGCCGGTCACCACGAGCGACCGGACCCGGTCGGGGTACTTCGCGGCGAGGTTGAGCGCGATCGTGCCGCCCCAGGAGTTGCAGATGAAATCGGCCCGGTCCACCCCGAGCGTGTCGAGCAGCGCGGTCGTCTTGGCCGCATGGTGGTCCCACATCGGCCCGGTGATCCGGGACTTCTCGGACTTCCCGTACTGGTGGATATCCACGAGCAGGCAGCGCCGATCGGCCGCGAACAGCGGTGCGACCGGCCCGAAGTCACTCCACGCGGTGCAGCCGGGACCGCCGCCGTGCAGAAACACGGTGTCCGACCCGCTGCCCAGGTCGTGGTAGTGATAGCGGATGCCGCCCCCGTCGGCGTAGTGACTTTCGGGTGCTGCGGTCATGTCAGTCCTTCCGTGGTCGAGATCGCGATCCGGGCCAGCACCTCGCAGAGGCGCCGCATGGCGCGGACGTCGACGGTGTTCATGCCGCGGGCGAAGTCGACGTCGAACTCGTCCGAGGTCACCTTCGGCATGCCGATGCGGACCGTGGGGATCCCCCGGGCGCGCAGGATGTTCGAGTCGGTAGCGCCGCTGTTGTCCGGCACCGGCTCGTGGGTCCGCCCCGCGGTGCGCTCCCAGGCGTCGATCGCGGCACGCACGATCGGGGCCTCGGGCGGGGTGTGGCTACCCGGAATCGCCAGGACGAGCTCAAGCCCGAGCTCGACGTCCAGCTCGCGTGACAGCCGCGCCACGAACGCCGCAAGTTCCCGCTTGGCCGCCAGCGGTGTCGTGCCCGGGGTGATGCGCAGGTCGAGCCGGATCCGGCAGGTCGCGGGCGTGACGGCGAGCATGCGCTCCCAGCCGCCCGCGATCGAGCCGATGACCCCCTGCGGCGCCGCGGTGGCGGTGCGGTGCCGGGCGGGGTAGTCGGCCAGCCACGCCTCGAGCCGGGTCACGACCTCGGCCGCGGTGACGATCGGGTTGCGGTAGGGCAGCCGGTGGCGACTGCCGACGTAGGTGTGGACGCCCGGGACGGTGATCTCGAACCAGGCGAGGCCCACCTCCTCGTGCGCGACGAAGTCACCGGGCTTGGCGATCACGGCGTGGTCGGTGTACCAGCCGCGTTCGAGGAGGAACGAGCACCCCACCCCGTGGCCGGTGTTGGCCCGGGCCGGGTAGCCGGGCGCCTCGATGGCGTTGGTCGGCATGCCGCCGGCCCCGAACGCGACCACGATGTCGCCGGCCAGGTCCGGCCGGACCGCGCCGAGGGCCTCGGCGAGCACCAGGATGCACGCCGCGTGCCCCTTCGGGTTGCTGGCGCCCAGACCCGAAACGAACGGTCCCTCGTCGCGCGCCTCGGGCCGCATGTCCGCCCGTAGCCGCTCCCCGATCCACGGCAGGTCGAGCTCCTCCTCGCCGGTGGTCAGGGTGTCGATCGGTGCATACAGCATCAGGTCCTCGCCACCGCCGCGGCCGCGCAGCCGACCGACCGCGTTGGCCTGGTCCTCGTCGAGGTGTTGGGCGGTCGCGGCGAATCCGGCGGCGGCGAGCCGGGCGGCCAGCAGATGCGCCAGCGGCGCCTCCCGGCCGGTCGGGCTCGGGACGGCCGCGACGGCGCGGGCCGCCTCCCGCAGCCGCTCCTCGGTGATGTGGCCGAGCACCCGCGCGATCGCCGCGTCGGTGCGCCGGTTCGCAGGCCGCGTTCCCGGTGCGGTCACGGCGTCGCCGCCGGATCGATGACCGCGACGCCCATGCCGGTGAGCCACTCCGGCATCGGCGCGTAGGCCAGGGTCCGGCCCGGCGCAAAGCTCAACGCCGCGGCCATGACCAGCCACGCCCGAAGCTCCTGTCCCCCGTTGCCGGCCATCGCCTCGATGTCCTGCGACGACATCGAGGCGTAGCGCCCGAGCGCGCCGCCCTCCAGGTCGCCGAGGAAAGCGCGATCGAACTCCTCGAAGATCGTCGGCTGCGCGGCAAGGATGATCTGGCGCCTGCGCTTGTCGTAGTGCTCCCACTCGCCGCGGCCGTTGAGCCACGCCTGCACCAGGAACTCCTCGTCATCACCCTGCGGATCGCGCCAGTCAGGGGGCCAGGGCAGCTGATGCGAGAGTCCACCGGAGGCGATGACCGCGACACGGAGATCCGCCGGCATCGCCTCGACGGCAGCGGCGATGTTGCGGCCCAGCTGCACACAGCGGTCGAGCCGCGGCAGCGGGGCCGCAAACACGTTGATCACCAGCGGTACGACCGGGACGTCCAGGCCGTGCATGAGGTACTGGATGGCATGGGTCTGGCCGTGGTCGATCTGCAGCCGGGCGGAGATCGCGACCTCGGTGCCGGCCTCGACGAGGTGCTGCGCGAGGACCTGGGCGAAGGCCGGATCGACCCGTTGTGGACCGGACGGTGTCCCGGCCTCCCCGGACGCGATGACCTCACCGACCCCGAGCGTGAACGCCGGAATCAGGTCCAGCCAGAACCCGCGGAAGTGATTCGACCCCACGATGATCGCCACATCGGGGCGGGCGGCCACGATCGCCTCCCGGGCGTCAGCCAAGGCATCCCGAAATAGCTGCGCACGGTCGGTGTGCCCGACCTGATCCCAGTGGGTGTTCATCAGCGTGGAGTGGGACGCCCCCACCCCGAGCACGACGCGCGCCATCGGTCCTTGCTCCCCTCGCCGTGTCAACGTCTCGGCGTTCGCTCGCGGTCAGTTGTCGGTCGGTCGGCCGACCGACTCGAGGCCCTCAGCCCTCAGGCGCTTGGCCCGCTCCTCGGAGACGTCCTCGGCGAGCTTGCGCCACTTGAGCAGCGAGTCATCCGGGCGATACAGCCGCTCCGGCGGCGCGTCGGTGACCTCGACCATCCAGCGGTCCTGCCCGGAGAACTGGCCGTGGAACAGCCACCGAACGAAGCCGAGATACTTTGCGTAGAAGGGCCAGGTCTTGACGCCCTTCCCGAAGCTCGCCATGACTCCTACGTAGAGATGCCGGTCCGCGTCAACGGGCACATAGAACTCGTAATGGATGAACGTTGGGTAGACGATGCGCAGCACACCGGGCATGCTGACCGACGCGAATCCGGGGAACTCCTGGGCCGCGATCACCGGGTTCACCTTCCGGTGTGTCGTGGTGTTGCCGATATTGCCGACCTCGGTCGGCGGCTTCATCTTGTACCAGGCCTGGTTGCTCCACTTTCCCAGGCCCGGGAAATCGGCGTCCCAATATTGTTTTTCCTGCACCCGGTAGATCCATCGGCCCCGCCGGACGATGCGGGTCTCGTTCCACACCGGCATCGCCTTGAACAGCCGCCACAATGCGGTGCGGTGCAGGTACTTGGCGTGACCCTCGTCATAGCCGTTCTCGCAGGCGAAACGCCAGTTCCCCGCGCGCGGCTGCATCCGCGAGCCCACGACCGCGGCATTGCCGACGAGCTCCTCGGGCAGCTGGGAGTCGATCGGCGGGGCGTCCTCGCCGTCACCGACGAAGACCCAGACCATGCCGAGCCGCTCGGTCACCTCGTAGGTCGGCTGGGTGACCTTGCCGCAGATCGGCGAGGCCGGGCCGTCGGTGATAGCCGCCTTCAACTCGCCGGTCGCGAGGTCGAACGTCCAACCGTGATAGGGGCAGGAAATGGTGCCCGGGAACTGCTGGTTGCCCTCGCTGAGCGGCACCCCCCGATGCGGACACCGGTCCTTCAACGCGAAAACCGTGCCGTTATCGCGGATCAGCACGATCTTCTCGCCGAGCAGCGTGACCTGCCGGGGTTTCGTCGTGATCTGCGAGGAGTACGTGACCGGGTACCAGTAACCGCGAAATCCCGTGGCAGCGGCCTGGTAGTGGGGCCAGCTCGACCAGTCCTGCCGGCCGGGCAGTTTTCCCGCCCGCGAGTGGCGCCGACGCGGGGTGGAATCCCCGCTCTCTTCACCCATGACACGCTCCATTCACCTCATCGATGGCCGCTGCGCAACCCGAACGTGCCAGAATTCCAGCATCAGGTTCCACCGGGTCCAAGGCGATCGGTCCGTTGATCGAACCGCGATCCACAACTCGCGGGATGTTCCGGTGAGCAGTCCGGAATACACGGCACGTCGGTGCCAATGCCCATAACGTTGGCTCGCACACCTTCTGGGCCACATCTGCCCACTTCCCACATTGACCGACGGAGGTCGGCGTGTCCGCATGCACCACCACCGACATCCTCATCGTCGGGGCCGGCCCGACCGGACTCTACGGCGCCTTTTGCGCCGGGTTCCGCGGTCTGCGCACGGTCGTCACTGATGCGCTACCTCAGCCCGGCGGTCAGATCGCCGCGTTGTACCCGGAGAAGGAGATCCGCGACGTCGCGGGCCTCCCGGGTGTGATCGGGCGCGACTTCGTGGCCGCGCTCCTCGGGCAGGCCGCGACCTACGAACCGCAATATCTGCTGGGCCTGCAAGCTGTGGCACTGGACTACTCCGAGGCGGGTCGGCCCCGGGTAACGCTCGCCGACGGGCACGTCGTCGATGCCGGCGCGGTGATCCTGGCCGCCGGCATCGGCGCCTTCACCCGCGCGCTACCGGCTGGCGAGGAGTTCCTCGGCCGGGGCCTGAGCTACTTCGTCCCGGACCCCGCGGCCCACGCCGGCCACGACGTGCTGATCGTCGGCGGCGGGGACAGCGCCGTGGACTGGGCGCTCGCCTTGCAGCCGGTCGCGCGCTCGGTGACGCTGGTGCATCGCCGGGCCACCTTCCGAGCCCACGCCGCGAGCGTCACCGCACTTACTGGGAGCGGCGCGCGGATCATCACCGATGCCGTGGTCGAAGCCCTCTCGGGCAACGGCACCGTCCAGCGGGCTCACGTCCGGGTGCGCGGTGAGCCGGACCTGCGGGTGTTTCCGGTCGACAGCGTCGTGGCCGCGCTCGGCTTCGCCAGCAACCTCGGCCCCCTCGCCGAATGGGGGCTGCGGCTGCGGCGCCGCTCGGCCGTCGTGGACAGCCGCATGCGCACCAACCTCGACCGCGTCTACGCCGCCGGGGACATCACCGACTACGAGGGCAAGGTCCGTCTGATGTCGGTCGGCTTCGGCGAGGTAGCGACTGCGGTCAACAACGCCGCGGTCATGCTCGACCCCGAACTGTCCCTCTCCCCCGGCCACTCCACCGACACCGTTTGAGCAACCCCCTGGAGGTACCGCCATGGCCTACGTCATCGGCGCCAACTGCATCGATGTCACCGATCGCGCCTGTCTGGACGTCTGCCCTGTCGACTGCATCTACGTCGGTGCGCGCAAGAGCTATATCAACGCCAACGAGTGCATCGACTGCGGCGCATGCGAACCGGAGTGCCCGGTCGACGCGATCTTCGCCGACCGCGCGGCTCGCGCCGACGAGCGCAAAGCCGTGTTCGTCAGCGACTCGATCAGCTTCTTCACCGAGCCACTGCCCGGGCGCGACGCGCCCCTCGGTGATCCGGGCGGGGCCAGCGCCGTCGGTGAACTGGGTGTCGACACCCCCCTGGTGAGCGCCTATTGACCGCTCAGGGATATCGGTCCCGCCACCTCCAAGTCGGCACCGCTCGGTCCCGCTGTTAACTGGCCCGGACGACTCCTTGACCGAGCACCAGCGCGCCCCCCGCATCGGGGCAGCTCACCTCGAAGAGGTGAGCTTCGTCCTGACGCCATACCCGCGCGGCCAGGGATTGTCCAGGAAGGACAGGATGGCGGAACCTCGCGGACACCCCGCCTAGCCGCGCGGCCTCTCCGTCGAAGATGTGCTCCACCACGCCTCGGGCGAGCATCCCGAAGGACGCCAATCCATGCAGAATCGGCCGTTCGAAACCAGCCTCCGCCGCGAACTCCGCATCCGCGTGGAGCGGGTTCATATCGCCGTTGAGGCGGTAGAGCAGTGCCTGCTGCTGCTGCGTCTGGATGGAGAACTCCACGTTCGGAGCGCGGTCGGGCCGTCGCCACGTCACCTCGGGTCCGGGGTCTCCACCGAAACCGCCGGCCCCGGCGACCCAGAGCTGAGTCTCCGCGGTCCACAACAGTTCGTCCGAACCATCATGGGCGTTCTCGGTGAGGACGACGAGGGCCGCCTTGCCCTTGTCGTAGATCTGCGTGACCGAGGATGTGAGCCATGCCTCGCCCACCGGTGGGATGGGCTGACTCACGCGCAGGTCCTGACCCGCGTGCAGGATCCGGTGTGGGTCCAGTCGCAGGCCAGCCAGTTTGTCCTCGAACCGCGGTACGGCGGGCGCAGAGACCCCCTGACCGGCCACGAGAGCGAAGGTCGGGAGCACCTGCAACTGGTGCTCCAACGTATATCGCGGCTCGGGATCGGTGGCGGCTTGGCTGCCCGCGCCCAGGGACAGGTGATAGAGCAGGACATCTCGCACGGTCCATCGCAGGTGCTGCCGCAACGGCTCGGCGGCAAGCGCTGCTCGGGGGTCGATCGACATCGTGGGCTCCTTCCAGATGAGGCGTCGCGTGAGCCACAGACCTTCCAGGCGGGAACTCCGCGGCGTTCATCAGAGCGAGCAGCTCATCCGCTGAGAATCCAAGTAGTCCAACACGTCAATGGAGCAACACCAATGACGGAACAGCATGTGGTGTTAGTCGGCCGAAAGGAACTCGGTGACGATCTGGGCGAACTCGGCGGCGGTGTGCTCAAGCGGGATCTCCCCCTCGTGGATCACCCGGACCTGGGCGTCAGCCAGCGCACCGGCCAGACGATCCTGACCGCCGAAGGCGAACCGGTCGCGCGCGTGACCGACGCACAGGACCGGCCGGCGGACCCGGTCCAGACGTTTCTCCATCTCGTAGCGCGCCACCACGCGATGCCCGTCCTCGGGGTCCTCGGTACACAGCGCGTCCCTCAGGAAGCGCTTCAGCAGCCGGTTGTTCTGCGGGTAGTACTTGGCTCGCCGCTGCCAGAGCTCGGCTAGATGGCTTCCGTCGTCGCGTTCTTCCACCTCGTCGATGCCACGTCGACCGGTGCGGATGGCCCGGGCCCCGACGTTGAGCAGGTCGGTGGAGGACAGAACCAACCGACGTACGCGGTCAGGAGCCTGGGCCGCGAGCTCGAATGCGATGTACCCGCCGGTGTGATGGCCGACCACGTCGACCCGGTCCAGACCCTCGATCTCCAGCAAGTGCGCCATCGCCGCGGCCCAGCCTTCGATCGTGGGCGGCTGCGGCAGCGGGTCGGAGGAGCCCATGCCCGGTGTGTCGACGGCGATCGCCCGGAACCGCCGACCCAGAATGGTCAGCACCTCTCGGTACTCGTCCCAGCTCCGTGGGGTTTGGTGGAAGAGGAGCACCGCCGGACCGGAACCGGCCTCCGCTAGATGCAGCTGGCCCCAGGCGCAGTCGATGTAGCGGCGACGAATGCGGACCTCACTCATGGCCGCGGCTCCTTGGGCAGGCCCAGGACGCGTTCCCCGACGATGTTCCGCATCACTTCCGAGGTCCCACCACCGATGGAATCCCCGCGGGCGAACAGGTAGTGCCGCTGGATCTCGAACTCGTCCGGCACGTGATCCTCCGGACGATGGAACGCATAGCTGCCGAACAGAAGCGCCGTACTGCCGAGGGCGTCCATGCCGAACTCGTATACGCTCTGTTTGAGCTGGGAGTAGATCAGCTTCGCGAGCGACCCCTCTGGACCTGGATTGTCGACCGCCAGGTTGCGGGCCGCCTCCTGGTTCAGCAGGTCGGCAGCACGTGTCTTGATCGCCAACTGCACGAGTCGATCGCGCATCACCGGGTCCCGGTCTTCTCGACGGCACCACACCTCGACGACCTCCGCCAGGGCTTGGGAGCCTTCTCCGGCCGACCCGCCTCCGATGGAGACCCGTTCGTTCATCATGATGGTGATGGCGACCTGCCAGCCCTGGTCCGGCGCACCGACGAGATCTCCGGCGGGAACCCTGAGGTCGTCGAAGTAGACCTCGTTCAGGTGGGCAGAACCGTCGATCTGGCGCAGTGGACGCACGTCCACGTGAGGGTCGCGCATGTCGATGACGAACGCGGCCAACCCCCGATGGCGACCTCCCGGTTCACCGGTGCGGGCCATCAGCAAGCCGCGGTCGGCGCGGTGCGCGGCGGTGGTCCAGATCTTCTGACCATTGATCACCCAGGCGTCGCCGTCGAGGACCGCGCGGGTCCGCAATGCCGCCAGATCCGAGCCGGCTCCGGGTTCGCTGAACAGCTGGCACCAGATCTCTTCTCCGCAGAACATCGGGCGCAGGTACGCGTCCCACTGATCGGGTCGCCCATGCGCCACCAGCGCCGGTGCGATCATGGCCACGCCCAGCGCATTGCCAAGATAGTGGTCCATGGTCGGCGCACCGGCCGCGGACAGCAACTCGTGGACGGTCACCTGCAGGTTTCGGGGCAGGTCCAACCCACCTCGCCCGACCGGGAAGTGGACCCACGCCAGCCCGCGATCGAACTGTTCCTTCAGGAACGCGGTCCGGCCGGTGGTAGCCGGCGGAAACTCCCGCAGCAGTTCCTCGACCAGGGTCACCACTCGGCTCGTCTGCGGGTCGGACGTCGCCGTATTCACCGTCGCCACTTTCTCTCCTCGGTCGCTTCCATCAGTAGTCCAGCAACTCGGCCAGTCGCAGCCGGTGATCGAGCGGCGAACCGAACAGAACCGCCGCAGCCGTGGCTCGCTTGTAGTAGCGATGGGCCTCGAACTCCCAGGAAAATCCCATGGCACCGTGGATCTGGATGTTCTCGGCGGCCAGATGATGGAACATCTCCGAGCAGAACGACTTCGCCATGGCCGTCGCGATGTGACGATCCGGAGAGTGGTGCAGCACCTGCTCAAGGGCCGCACGCTGCAATGCCCGACCGGACTCGAGCTCGACCAACATGTCGGCGCACTTGTGCTTGATCGCCTGGAATGAGCCGATCGGCCTGCCGAACTGGATGCGTTCGCGGGCGTGTCCCACCGACATCTCCAGGCACCGTTCGCCGCCCCCGACCTGCTCAGCGGCCAGGCAGACCAGTGCCGTGTCGACGGCGTGCTGCTGGCTCCTCGGAGCTTCCTCCGGCGCGGCGACCAGTACCGCCGGCACCGCATCCAACTCGACGCGGGCAAGAGATCGCGACCGGTCCAGGGCCGGCCGATCGATCACTTGGACACCCGGCTGACGAGGATCCACGGCGAGCAGCACCCGTCCCTCGGCGGAGTCGGCGACCACGAGCATCAAGTCCGCCTCCGTGCCGTCGAGAACGTAGTCCTTGACCCCGTTGACCTGCCAACCGTCCGCTTCTGCGACCGCGGTGGTGTCGTAGGACGTAGGGTCCCATCGGCCCACCGGTTCCACGAAGGCCAGCGTCGCGACGCAGGAACCGTCGGCGATGCTGGGGAGGTAGCGCTTCATCGCGACCTCGTTACCCGAGGCCAGGAGCGCCGGGGTAGCCAGTCCGATCGTCGACAGCAGCGGGAACGGGTGCAGCGCCCGCCCAGCCTCCTCGAACACGAGGCCGACTTCGGCAAGCGTCGCTCCGGCACCTCCCCATTGCTCGGGGATGAGCAGGCCCTGCACACCGAGCTCCCCCGCCATCCGCAGCCACTGGGCCCGATCCAGCGCCGGTGTGTGCTCGGTCGGCGGCTCACTCGGTTGACACTCGTCGAAGAATGCCCGCAGCACCTGCCGAAGCTCGTCGTACTCACTCTGGTCGAGTCTGGCGCCGTCGACTGTCATCGATTCCTTCTCATCTCACTGTTGCTGTCGCCTCGCCGGTCGACGATGGCGACGGCGATGCCGTGTACGGCCGCTTCGGGCGAGTCGAAGCAGGGCACGCCGACGGCACTCACCTCGGCGATCACCTTCGGCACGTCGAGCAGAAAGGCCGTGGTGGGCACGCCGGTCCTGCGCACCGCGTCCGCGACCGCCGCGCCGAACTCTGTGATGTCCAGACCGCAGTTGATGACCACGACGCCGTCGACCTCCCTGGACTCGTAGACCGCGAGCACCGCGTCGACCATCGCCTCTGGTCGGCACTGGGGCGTCAGGTCGATCGGATTACCGATCGCGGCGAACTCCGGGACGAGCCAACGCAGCCTGTCCTGAGTCTGCTGCGTCAAGGTCGGCAGGGTGAGACCCGACCGATCCGCGGCGTCCGCGGCCAGCACCCCCGGGCCTCCGGAAACGGTGACCACCGCCACCCTGCCCGCAGTCAGACCACGCCTGACGACCGACAACGACCGCAGAGTGTCGAAGAACTGTACGGAGGAGTCCACCTGGAGGACTCCGGCCCGACGGAAGGCAGCCTCGTAGATTCTGTGGTCGCCGGCCAAGGATCCGGTATGGCCCGCCGCAGCCCGGGCCCCGGCCTGGCTGCGCCCCCCCTTGAGGATCACGACCGGTTTCCGGGAGGTGACATCACCGGCTACCTCGACGAAAGCCCGTCCGTTGGGTATCCCCTCGGCGAAGACACCAATGACCTCGGTCCGGTCGTCGTCACCGAGCCACCGCAGCGCATCGGTGACGGTGACGTCCGGGGCATTCCCGAGACTCACGAAACGCGCCAGCCCAAGATTCTTTGCCCCGAGGAATGAGAGGAACATCCCACCGAAAGCGCCGCTTTGACTCACGAAGCTGAGGCGACCGGGACCCGTCGGTACTTCCCAGAAATAAGAGGCATTCAAGCACCGGTCACCGGACAGCTGGCTCACCACACCCATGCAGTTCGGCCCGATCAAGGGGACCTCGTGCTGACGGGCGATATCGACGATGCGTTCCTGCACCGCACGGCCTTCCAGGCCTGCTTCAGCAAATCCGGAGGACAGCACGACGAGGGCCCGCGCACCGGCGGTGACCGCGTCCAGCACGGCCGACTCTGCGGCGCGGGCGGGGACCGAGATCAACGCTAGATCGACTGGGCTCTTGAGCGTCGCGGTCGCGGGGAACCCGTCGATTGATTCGGCGGTGGGATGGACACAACGAACGTCGGGGAGACTGACCGCCACGTTGCTGAGCAAGGTGTTTCCCAGCTTTCGCGATGGCCCGGACGATGCGCCGTACACAGCCGCGGATTCCGGCTGGAAAAGCGGGGTGAGGTCACCCATGCAAAACCCTGTCCTGTCATCGATGATACGGATATCGGACTTTCATTGACGGCGTCGCGCGCGGCGACCATCGGGCTTCGCTGCACAAAACACCCGTGGCTCATCTCCGGTTCGCCCGCCACGACAGATGGATGTCGCACGGTCGCGCTCGCTCAGGCCCCTGACAGGATCACGAGTGCGTCCAGTACCACTGGACGGCCGTCGATGATCGCGACCGGATTGAGATCCACCCCCATGACGTCGGGGTCCGCCACCAGCACGTCAAGCAGGTGAGAACCGAGTTCGTACAGTCGCTCCAGGTCTGCACCGGGCCGGCCCCGCTGCCCGTGCAGCAGTCGAGCGCAGCGCAACTCTTCGAGACCCCGGCCGAAGTCGTCCCGGTCCAGAGGGTGCAGGAAGCAGACCACGTCGTCGATGGACTCAGTCATCACCCCGCCCTGTCCCACGGTCAGAACCGGGCCGAACTGCTCGTCACGGGTCGCACCGATCAGGAGTTCATATTCAGGGCGGACGAAGTCGGCGACCAGCACGCTGCCGTCACCCGCTGCGGCCAACTCTTCCCATTGCGCCAGCACGTACTCGGCGGGCAGCCCCACGCGGACCAGGTTGCCTTCGGTCTTGTGGGCCACGCCGGATGCCTTGGCCACGAAAACTCCGTTCCCACCCGCCATGAAGTCGGCGGCCTCTGCCGGCGAGCGGGTGAGTCGCTCCCGGCAGGCCGGCAACCAGTCCCCCAGCCGCTGCTTGCTCTCCGCTTCGCTCAATGCCCTCATCGGGACGAGACCCCTTCCGCCAGGCCTGCCCGCAGAGTCCGGCGAGCCCAGCCGTAGTCGGCCTTGCCGGCAGGCGAACGCCGGATCTCATCGACCACCACCATGCGCTTGGGCAACTTGTAGGAGGCCAGGAGACCGCGACCGAAGCCGCGCAATTCGTCGAGGGTGACCTGGTTGCCGGGCCGGAACTGCACCACCGCCGAGACGCATTCCCCCAGCAGGTCGTCCGGACTGCCCGCGACCAGGACGTCGTACACGGCAGGGTGCGAGAGCAGGACCTGCTCAACCTCTTCGACGTAGACCTTCTCGCCGCCGGAGTTGACACACATCGAGTCGCGACCCAGGACCTCGATCCGCCCGCCGGTCGTCCACCGGCCGCGGTCACCGGGGATGGCGTAACGCGTCCCGTCGATGATGGGAAAGGTGGACTCGGTCTTGTCACGATCATTGAGATATCCCCTGGGCAGTCGTCCGCGGCGCGCCACCCACCCGATCTCCGTATCGGTGGGCTGGATCTCCATGCTCAGGTCCTCCGCCAGGAGCGTCGTCCCCAGGACCGGGGTGAACGTGCGCTGAGGCGATTCCTGCGTTCTCGTTGTCAACCCGACCAGGTGCCCCCCGCCTTCGCTGGAACCGAACATGTCGGAGATGAGCACATCCGGGGTGTGCCGGAACCATTCCCTCTTCAGCTCGGGCAGCAAGCCCGCCCCGCCGGTGTGAATATCGGTCAGGGAGCTCACGTCGTACACCTGCTCGTCGAGGGCTTCGAGGAGCGGACGAGCAAAGGCAGTACCGGCGATCACCAGGGTGTCGACCTGTTCTCGCTCGATGGTCTGCATCGCATCGATCGGGTCGAAGGATCGGGTGTTGCGCTGGATCACCAGGGTGTGACCGCCAGTGATGGCGTAGAAGGCGAGCCACAGACCGCCGCCGTGCATGAAAGGGGGCAACGGAAGGAACCGTTTACCACCACCTCGAGCGCGGTCGATGATCTCCGCGACGCTCTCGAACTCGGAGAAGTCGTCGCGGCGGCCGCCCATCGCCGCGACGAAGATGTCCGCCTGGCGCCAGAGCACCCCCTTGGGCATCCCGGTGGTGCCGCCGGTGTAGATCAGATAGCCGTCGTCGGGGGAGGGGACGGTGGGAACCGGCGCGGCCGAACCCTCGGCAAGCAGATCATGAAACCAGTGCGCACTCTCCATCAGGCCCACGCCGCTGTCGTCATCGATCTGAATCAACAGGGGACACTTCCCCAGGACGGCGAGTGTCTCCCGCAGCGTCTCCGCGAAGCAGGACTGAAAGAAGATCACCGCAGGATCGGCGTCGGCAAACAGTACCTGAAGTTCCGTCGACGTATATCGATAGTTCACGTTGAACGGGATCAGGCGAGCTTTGAAGCTACCGAGCACCGCTTCGATGTACTCGGGACGATTGCGCATATAGACTGCCGCGTGCTGCTGGTGGCTGAGCCAGCCTTCTACTCGAGGACTTTCCAGCTTTCCCAGACCCTGGTCGAGAAGGGCGTTGGCGATACGCCGGGTCCTGAGGTTGGTTTCCTGCCACGTGAACCGCTGCTCGCCCCAGACGATCGACTCTCGATCCGGGATCGCCGCGGCGATCCGCTCCTGCAGGTCGACCAGGTTGACATCGACTCCCCGCTTGGTTTCGCTCATTGGTGCTCCTCGCCGCGTCGCGCTGCTGCCAGGATGTTCGCGCTGACGTCGGCCAGGCTCTTGGGGACCGTGTAGCCCTTCTCGTCCACGATCACCGAGAGTGCCGACGCGATATCCTCGGGTGTGGCGGACAGGTCGAACAGTCCCGGGGTTTCGGCCAGGAAGGTTCGAGAGATACGTCCGCCACCGCTGGAGATGACCTCGCCGTTGAGCGGATTGGACTCATGGCAGAGGAAGGCGACTGTAGGTGCCACCAAATCTGGAGAGGAATGCCGGGCCAACTCTCCGAGCAGTCCGTCGGTGAGTTGAGTCAGGGCCATCGGCGCCACGGCATTGACACGGATGTCACGCTCCCCGACCTCCAGGGCCAAGGCACGGGTGAACCCGACGACGCCAGCCTTGGCGGCCGCGTAGGCCGTCTGCCCAAAGTTGCCGAAGAGTCCAGATGCCGAGGTGGTGTTGACGACTCGGCCATAACCGTGCTGGCGCATCCACCGCCACGCGGGCCGGGTCACATGAAAGCACCCCATTAAATGCACGTCGAACAGGGCAGCGCTCTCGGCTGGCTCCAGATTGTGGAACGCCCGATCGCGTACGATCCCCGCATTGTTGACCACGATGTCCAGCCGCCCGAAAGTCTCGAGAGCCGCGCTAACCATCGCCTCTCCGCCCTCGGCTGTACCGACGGAGTCACGATTGGCGACCGCGACCCCTCCGGCGTCGCGAATCTCCTGGGCGACCACCTCCGCGCGACTGGTCTCAATGCCGTCCTCGATGCTGGTCGCCACGTCATTGACGATCACGATGGTCCCGCGTGCCGCCAGGAGGTGGGCGTAACTGCGTCCGAGGCCGCCACCCGCTCCGGTGACCAAGGCAACCCGGCCATCGAAACGCAGGGCGTCCAACTGCTCTTTCATCGTGCTGACCTCTGCTTCCGTTGCGCTACTTCGAGGTGCCCAGCACCGAGACGAAGGACATCAGTTCACCGGGCGCGCCACCGAGGTTGTGGACCAATGCCGCACCGCGTTGCGTGATCGTGATCTGGCGCTCGACCGGGGCCTCCCCGCGCAGTTGGAGCCAGCATTCGAACAGCATGCGCAGTCCGCTGGCGCCGACCGGGTGCCCGAACGACTTCAGGCCGCCGTCCGGGTTCACCGGTAGTTCACCGGCCAGGTCGAAGACACCGGCGAGAACGTCGCGCCATGCCTCACCACGCCGCGACAGGCCCAGGTCCTCCATGAGGATGAGCTCAGTCGGGGTGAAGCAATCGTGGACTTCAGCCAGGAGCAGTTCCGATCGCGGGTCGCGGATCCCCGCCTGGCGATATGCCTCACATGCCGAGGCGGCGACCTCCGGCAGACTGACGTAGTCGTACCCGGGATCGCGGGGGCCGGTGCCGGGGCCGGCTGTGAACGACATGCCCTTCACGTAGAGCGCCTCGCGGTTCCGGGCAAGGTCGGACTCGGCGTGCACCAGTACAGCAGCCGCGGCGCCGTCGCTCATGCCCGAGCAATCGAGAACGCCCAGTTGTCCGGCCACCACCGGCGCGCAATTCACCTGTTCGGAGGACACCGGTCTGCGGAACTGGGCCCGGCTGTTCAGCGCACCGTTTGCGTGATTCTTCTGAGCGATATGTGTCAGGGTCTCCCGCATGGTGTCCACGCTGACCCCGTACCGCTCACAGTACGCCGGGACCAGCAGGCTGAAGCGGGCTGGAGGTGTGAGGCTGCTCAGAGTGCCGTCGTTGGGCGGTTCGTTGTCCACCAACCCGGCATAACCGCTGTCCTTGAGCTTCTCGACACCGATGGCCATCACTGTGTCATACGCACCAGCAGCGACCGCGTAGGCCGCGTTACGAAAGACATCGGACCCGGTGACGCAGAAATTGGCCACGCGAGTGACGGGCTTGTTGTCCAGTTTAAGAGCACGGGAGAGATCTAGTCCGCTCTGCGCAGAATTGGTCGACCCGAACCAGAAGGCGTCGACATCGACGAGCTCAACACCTGCCGACTCGCACGCCTGCAGTGCAGCGTCCACCGCCAGGTCCTCGATACCGGTGTCCCATAGGTCACCGAACGCGGTACAGGAGGAACCGATCACCGCGACCTGATTCGCGATGCCACGCACCGCCATGTCAATTCACCTCTTCCTGCAAGGGACGGACCTTCCAGAAATAGTTGTGCAGCCCGTCGCTGGTCGAGATGCGGCGGAAGGTGGGGATCACCCGTTGACCGGGAGCCAATCGTTCCCCGTGCGCGTCGGCCACCTCGCACGAAAGGCGTCCCCCTCCGTCCAGGTCCACCACCGCGGCGATCACCTTGTCCCCCTTCGAGTAGGCCAGGTGATCCACGGTCCAGCTCCGGATGGTTCCAGGAGTGTCCTGGAGCGGGACGGGGCGCATCGGGGCGGGTCGGCGGCAATGGCCGCAGATCCGTTGCGCCGGGACGTTCCGGGCCTGGCACCGACCGCAGTCGGCGCCCACCAGCGCGTACTTCCAGCGCCGGTTCCGCAGGGCTGCGGGCGCCGACACCCGGTCCGGCTCGGGACGTCGGGGCGGATCCTCGGCCAGGTCGCCTCTCCAGCGCAGATACGTCGGATATGCGAGCGGGCGCTGCCGATCGACCTGAGCCTTCAGCGACTGCCCGGACCGTGACTCTACGCCCTCGGCGATCTCCCACAGGTGGGCACTCGCTCCGTCGGCCACGGTCAGCACGAGGATCTGGCTCCCCGGTGCGGCGACATCGAAGGCAGCGGCCATGACCAGCAGCGGATCGGCAGCACCGGCGTAGCCCAGATCGTCCGTCAGGCCGCCGAGGTATGCCCAGCCCAGCTTGCGTCCCCGTCGTATCACGTCGGCACGGAGCCGGCGGTTGCTCGCCGAGACGACGAACTGGACCCGCGCCGGATCGCCGTACCGCGCCAGGACCTCCTCGGCCAGATTCATCGTCTCCGGAATCAGCGCGTGAGCGGCGAAACGACCGTCCCAAGACTTCGGCACGTCCTCGGTCGACATCCAGGTGTCGCCCACCGGCAGAGTCGTCGCGGCTCCACCCAGATGGCGCGCTACCGCCGGCGCGGTGCCCTCGGGTGCCAGAGCCACCGCCGCGGCGGCATCGCATCCGAACCATTCGAACTCACTGCCCGGCAGACCACCGCGCACATCCGCAGCGACCACGACCACCGGCTCCTCCGCACGCAGTGCGTGCCTCAGCATGGCGACCGTGGTTTGGGAGGTACCAATGGCGTCGTGCGCCGGCGCACGGGCCGACAGATCCAGCGCGGCGTGGATGATCGAACTGTTGGAACGTTCCAGATAGACGGGAGAACTCGTCACATAGGTGAGCAGCGCGGGTTCGGCCACAGCCGCTCCTCGCGCGTTGCGCAGCGCTTCGACCGCCATCGTGATCGAGTCTTCGTCGTGACTGGCCGTCGTACGCTGCCCGCTGAGCGTCCCGCGCCCCAGCGTGGCACTCATATCCGCCCTGGACACCCGGCTACTGGGCAGATAAGAGCCGTAGGACGTCACCACTAGACCTGACATAAGGATCCTTCATAGCTGAATACAGGACAGGGAGTTCGCAGGAAGGACGACAACCCACAGGCGCATCCACACTCGAGGCGAGAAATATCCCGCTAGTGCAGCCGATCGCTCGACATGAGGTTCCACGTACTAGGGAGCCTCGACCAGCTCAAGTTGTTCGACTCGGCGTGCTAGTGAAGCCGGGCTGGCAGCGTCTGATCTCCCACATGAGTCCGATTCCGGCATACCGTCCATTCATCCACCTCTCGCGGAAACGTCCTGAGTCCAGCCACGATAACGCCCTCCTCGGTTTACAGAATCAAAGCTTGCTGGGAAGTCTCCGGCCACCGGAGGAAGCTCGGCGAACTCGGAACCGATTCCGTCCGTTCCGCTGACTGAGTCGCCTGGCGATGCTGGCCAACCCTCCCGGAAGCAGCAGAAGCACGACGACCAGGGAGATCCCGTAGACCACACCGGCCAAGGAGTCACTGATACGGCCGGTGTAGAGAGGAACGAACTGGACATAGGCTGCGCCGAGAAGTGCTCCCCAAGGACTGCGTGCACCACCCACAACCAAGCCAGCAAGAAAGGCAACAGAAAGCAAAAGCGGGAACGATTCCGGCGAGACAAATCCGACCACGACGACATAACCCGCTCCAGCCAGGCCGGCAACGGCCCCTGCCCAGGCGAAGGCGATGGCACGGGTCAGTGGAACATTGATCCCCATTGCGGCAGCCGCAAGGGGGTCGTCCTGACAGGCATACAGCGCCCGGCCGGGTCGCCTGCTGAGAACCCCCTGGGTCAGCAACCAGGCAAGAATGAGCATGGACAGGGCGAACAGGTAGTGAAGCTGGTCATCGGCCAGCGGCCAACCCTCGGGAACGCGTGGTTGGGGAATCAATAGCCCGCTCGCGCCGCCGGTCTCCTCGGGAAAGCGCTTGATGACTGGCGCGAAGATGATGGCCAAGGCCAAGGTGAGCAGTGCCAGGTACAGACCGTTGAGACGTGATGCCAGCAGACCTATGGCGAAGCCCATGACGGTGGTCGAGCCGACCGCGACGAGCACTCCCACCCACAACGGCATCCCAAGCTTCACCACCGCGATCGCCACTACATAGGCCCCCACACCGACGAACGTTCCCTGAGCCAGTGAGATCTGGCCCGACGCCCCCGTCAGCATGGTGAGACCCAGGATCGCCGTTCCATAAATGAACATGAGCGAGAAGTCATAGTTCCGGTACGGCGGCAGGAGGAATGGCAGAACTAGTGCGACAGCGACGAGTGTAAACCCGACGACCTGGGCGCGGCCGGGCCAGTTCTTCTGCTGCAGCACCTTGCTCACACCCGAATCCTTTCCGGAGTGCCGAACAGCCCCGTCGGCCGCACAAGGAGCACGAGCACGACCACTGTGAGCGGCACAACGGCCTTGAGGTCGGGCCCTAGGAACGGTACATAAGTGCCGACCAGATTCTCCAGAATCCCGATGATCAAGCCGCCGACGACAGCGCCGAACACGCTGGTCAACCCTCCCAGCACAATCGCGGCGAAGGCGTACAGAAGCACACCGGACATCATATTCGGTTCCAAGAACGTCCGTGAAGCGATGAGAATTCCACCAATCGCTCCGAAGCCGCCGGCGAGGCCCCAACCCAGCATCAGCATCCGCTGAACATCGATCCCGACCAGGGCCGCCGATTCCGGATTGGCTGCCGAGGCTCGCATCCACAGCCCAATCCTGGTTCGCTGCAGGAGGACGTAGATCCCAACCGACTCCACCATGAGCACCGCGAGCATAAATATCACATCTGAGGAAAAATATATCCCGAACACCTGCCATGTATGGGCAGCAACCAGCGAGGGAAAGCGCTGACTTGTCGAATGCCAGATGACCGCTGCAGTTTGGTTGAAGATCAGGAATAGTCCGAAGGTGAGAATGACGGCGTTGAGATGAGGTCCCGTCTCTACCCTACGCACCACGAAACGCTCGGTAAAGACCCCTAAGGCGACTCCAAAGACTACGCCACTCAGCGCGGCTATGACCAATGGAAGACCCCATACACTCAACTGCCAAGCAATGTATGTGGAGACCATCGCCATCTCACCTTGCGCAAAGTTGGCAATGCCGGTGGATCGGAAGATCAGAACCAGGGCGATTCCGATGGAGGCGTAGATGGCTCCTGCGGCAATTCCTGAAAGTATCTGCTGTAGAAGGACCGTCATGTGAGAGTCCCTCCGAGGTATGCGTCCCGAAGTGCGGGATTGTTGCTGATGTCCGCGGGGGTACCCTCCAGGACGATTCGCCCGCTCTCCAGCACGGCAGCCCGATCCGCGATCGCCATGGAGAGATGCGCGTTCTGTTCCACGACCAGCATAGAGATCTGGCTATCTTCCTTGAGGGAACGCAGAGTCTGGAATACCTCCGCGGTCACCTGGGGGGCCAGACCCAGGGAGGGTTCGTCCAACAGCAAGAGCTTGGGGCGGCTCATCAGGGCTCGTGCGATGGCGAGCATCTGCTGCTCACCACCGCTCATCGTCGATGCCTGCTGGTGCTGTCGGTCCGCCAGCCGTGGAAACAGCTCGAAGATCTGATCGAGACGAGCAGGGATCCCGTCGCGCAGGGAACCTCGCAGGCTGGCCGCCCCTAGCAGGAGATTCTCGTGAGTGGTGAACTGGTGGAATGTCCCCCTGCCCTGCGGAACATGCGCCACACCCATCCGGACCAGGGCCTGGGTTGACATATTGGTGATCCGCCGTTTCTCGAACTCCACCTCGCCAGCTAGCGGAAGCATTCCGGAGATGGCACGTAACAACGTGGTCTTGCCCGCACCGTTGGCACCCAGGATCATGAGCACCTCACCGGGGGTGACCTTCAGGTCGATGCCATGCAACACCTGGGCGCCCTGATATCCGCATCTGAGATCACGACACACAAGCATGTTGTTCATCCGCCCAGGTAGGCTTCCACGACATTGCGGTCCTCCTGTACTTCTTGCGGAGTTCCCATGGCTAGAACTAGTCCGTGGTCCAACACCACAATCCGGTGGCATACCGTCATGACCATGCCCATGTGGTGTTCGACGAGTATCACCGTGATGCCGAACTCTTCATTGATCCGGCGGATCTCTCCGGCGAGTGCGTCCACCTCCCCATGGGGGAGACCTGCAGCGGGCTCATCCAGCATGAGCAGCCTGGGACGGCCCATCAGCGCCCGGGCCAACTCGACCCGCTTGCGGGTGCCGTACGGCAACGTGGTGACGTCGTCGTGTGCCACGGACTCCAGGCTCAGGTCTGCTAGGATCTCGAGCGCTTCCTGCCGCATCTGACGTTCCGCACGGATCGACCCGGGGAGATGGAATCCGGCTCGAAGGAAACCGACCCTGCCGCGCGAATGCCCTCCCACAAGTACGTTATCCACCACGTTGAGGTGCTCGAACAGGGCAACGTTCTGGAACGTCCGGGAGATCCCCAGTCCGCTCCTGGCGCTCACCCGTGATCCGAGGATATCGCGCCCGGCGAACCGAATCCGCCCCGTGTCCGGCCGGTAGATTCCACTGACACAGTTGAACAGTGTGCTCTTCCCGGCACCATTCGATCCGATCAATCCTGCAATAGTGCCTTCGCCGACGGCAAAACTGACGTCGGTGAGCGCCTGTACGCCGCCAAACGACATGCTGACGCCTTCGACGTGAAGCAACGGTTCTTCGTCCCATTGCTGTTCTGCTGGCGCCCCCGTCTCGGTTAGTTCGACACTGTTCATGGGCGGACCTGTACCACCGGGCCTCGGCCGATCAGCCACCGCCGGGATTCGGCATGCTCGATGATCCAGCTCGCATAACCGGGCGCCTCAGCGTGGTAGCGATACAGATCCACCAGGCGGCGTACCAGTGGTCCGTCCAATCGGGCGGCCGATCGGGCGAACTCCAGCGCGGTGTCCAGGACTGCCTCGGGCTCGACTACGTACTCCACCAGCCCCAGTCGCAATGCCTCCGCAGCGTCGACCTCGCGGCCGGTGAGACTAATCGCAAGTCCCGCGGCCGGCCCGGCCCTGCGTGAGAGCCCTACGGACATTCCCGCCCCGGGGAGAAGGCCGATCTGGGCATGGGTGTCCCGGAAGCGAGCTGTAGTCGAGGCAACGATGAAGGAGCAGCCCAACGCCAGTTCCCATCCACCTGTGATGGCAGGCCCATTCACGGCGGCGATCACCGGCACGCCCAGGTCTGGCACCAACGGCACCCGTTGTGGCTCATCGACGTCGGCCCGCAGCACCCCGCCGTGGGTAGTGATCTCGTTCAGGTCGAGCCCTGCGCAGAAGGAGTTGCCTGCGCCGGTCACGACCACGGCCGTTACCGTCCGGTCCTGGATGAGCCGATCGAACTCTTCGCGCAGTCGGTTCCGCAGCTCGAGGCTCAGCGCGTTGTGCACGGCGGGACGGTTCAGCGTAAGGACCGCGATTCCGTCGTCGGTGTCGGTGCGCAGCAGGCAGTCCCGAGCATCCGGGTAACCCGGCGTCACCACGCGTTCCATGCGACAACCTTCTCCACTCGTTCTCGGCGTGCAGGTTTGAATCGGGTGCCGATGGTCCAGGCTACTGGTAGCAAGCCGGCTTGGGTCACCTCCGAGGGGATACCGAGAATTCGTGCAACGCGTTCCTCCTGTGCCAGATGGATCTGAGTCCAGGCACTGCCCATGCCTTTCGCCCGCAGAGCCAACATGAAACTCCACATCGCCGGCAATACCGAACCCCAGAAACTTGCAGTTCTGACTCGATTGCTTCCCTGCGGTGGACAGCCCTGGATGGTGGGAATGACCAACATCGGCACCTGTCCCATGACCTGCTGCAATCGGCGCGCGCCGGGGACCATTGGGTCGTCGGCCGGCAATCGCCGCAGATACTCCTCCGCACACTCGCCCCATATCGCGCCCACCGATTGCTTGGTGGCTGCATCGTCGATGACCAGCCACCGCAAGCCACCCTTGTTGCCGCCCCGGGGAGCCTGGAGAGCGATCTCGATCGCCCGTTCCACGTCGGCTCGAGCAACCGGTCGTTCCAGGTCCAGGCGGCGACGCACCGTTCGGGTTGTTGTCAGCAGCTCTTCAGTCGTCAGGCTGAGCAACGGGGTGGACGAGTGCGAGGCGGATTCTGCGCCAGCCATGGCTCATTCCCCCACGAAGCTGGCGGACTCACCTTCGAGGGAGATCGGCTGGTCCCCCACGAAACGGTAGTGCTCACCGTTGAACTCCTGAATCCACAGCGACTCGAGCCCGAACCCATCCGATTCCGAGGTGTGGAACTCGATCCCGGGAAGTAGCATTTCAGAAGTTTGCCCGTTCAGTTTTCCGACGGCCTCGCGGAGCGCTTCACGAGACGGCTCGGTGGTCGCCAGCATCTTGACGAAGGAATCGGCAACGGCCCAGCCGGCAACGGCGAAGGCATCGTCGGCATTAGCCCGCGGTTCGTACTTCTTCATCGCCTCACGGAACGTTCGCATCGACTCATCGTCCGCCCACGTCGGGTCAGTTGGATCCTTGAACCAACCGACGGTGATCGCGCCCTTGGCGTTGTTCAACCCGGCAGGCTCCAAGACCGCCTTCACCGAGCTGGCTTGGGACGGCAGCAGGATCATCGGTTTCCAGCCGAGCTCAGGCGCCCGTGAAATCGCCAGGGCGGCGAACTTCGGCGTGCCAAAATTGGCGAACACGTCGGCTCCGCTGGAGGCTAGGATAGAGATCTGCGAGTCGATGGAGGCATCGGTGGTCGCGTAGGACTGCTCCTCCACCACCTCCGCATTACTGCCCTTCAGCGCCTTCTTGAACGCGCCGACGTAGGCTTGACCGCCTTCGTCGTTGGCGCGCAGGATGCCGATCTTGGCGGTGGGTCGTTCCGTGATCGCATGCTTCGCGAGCACGGCGGCCTCAACCACTGACGAAGGCGATCCGGTCATGGAGTACGGGTACGTGTCCCGCTCGAGGTTGAATTTCGGGTTGGTCGACTGGACGAAGATCTGGGGGACCTTGTGGTCATTGAGATACTGGCGGGTAGCCAGGGTCGGATCTGTCCCGAACGGCTGCACGAGTGCGGCCACCCCGTCTTGCTCAACGAGCCGCTTGACGACACCCGACGCACGCGCCGGGTCGTAGCCGTCATCGTGCACGATGTAGGTGATCGTCCTCTTCTTCCCGTCCGCCATCGTGACACCACCCTGGGTGTCGTTGAGATAGCTGAAGTACGCTCGGGCGCCGTAGTTGACTGCCGCGAAGCCAGATGCCGGTCCCGAGAGTGGGGCGTTGGCGCCAAGGACAATCGTCTCGTCGGTGAAGCCCTGAGTGGCGCTCTCGGCATCAGATGCCCGGCCACACGCGGCCAGGAGGCTCAGAGCTAAGACAGCGATCGTCAGCCTGAGCCGAATCGTTCTGGTTGGCACGGTTCCTCCTGCGACTGGCCGGGCCGCTCGGTCGTTGGAGGACCTGCGCGGCAGTGCGGGAACAGACGCTCGCATGCGGCCCCAAGAAGTGCAATGTGCCAGGTTCACTGAACGGACCACTACTGTGTCGTAGATCTCAGCACCCGAGTTGCACGGCTGGAGCGAATCAGCTAACGACACTGAGCTCAGTGGTACTTGTTACAATGATTGAGCGCAAGTTCGTTTCAACTCGGAAATCCTGTAGCGGGGGGAAGGCTACTGACGAGGTCATGACGACAACACGATGATCTGGAATTTTGAAACGCAGGGGGTCGGATTGCGAATACTCTCGAACCATCTTTGATCATGAAATCGAATGTCGTGCCCCGGTCTGCATCATCTCCGATCTGTGCGACCGCCGATCATCTGACCGCCTTTGAGCACGTCGGACCCGGTCACCACCGGTCCACCGATGTGAGGGTCCGGGTCGTGGTGGCCGAGCCATCACCGCGGCGCGAGATGCACGGGTTTTCGCGGGTGCTCGCGTCGGTGGTGTGCGCGGTCGCGCGATCGCCGGCATGGTCACCAACCTGCCTGCCGAGACCGCTACCTAATACTCCAGCCGTAGATCGTTATCCGGTCTCGGTTCGGGCTCGGTAGTGGCTGGTGTGGGCGCGGTATTGGTGGCGTCGTCGCCAGTAAGCCCAGGTCAGGGGGTCGGTGAGGCGGCGGGCGGGGTCGATGAGCAGCCGGTTGAGCAGGCGGTGGATCTCGTTGCAGGTCAGCGTGATCAGCCCGGGCGGGGCCGGGTAGTGGGCCCGCTCGCTCGCGGCGAGCACGGCCAGGAGCGCGTGGGCGAGCATCGCGATCAGCGTCCAGCGTCGCCACGAGGTCCAGCGGCGGACCTGGTGCTCATCCGGGCCGGACGCTCTGATGGTGTGTCAAGCCGCGCGGGTGGCTGAGGTGGGTGGGTTCTCGAGCTGGCGGTAGAGCTGGCGGGCGATGTAGCGCTTGAGGCAGCGTTTGATCTCCCGGTC
>NZ_JBHSQW010000019.1:0-19196 GCF_042658695.1 Pseudonocardia hispaniensis
GGACCGCGCGGGCACGGGTCTCCTCATCGAACTTCCGAGGTGCTCCCACAGCTCCAGTCTCCTTGCTAGATCAGGAGCCTCTCCGCGAGCCAGGGCGATTCAGTGGTGGCAAGACCCACGGCCTCACAGCGGTCTACCACCTGGCCGGCGGTGCGCGACCCGCCAACATCGCAGAGTTCATCGAACCAAGCCTGCTTCCGGACGGCGCTGTTCAGGTTGCCGCGCTCGTCGGCGACGCTCTCGACCCCACCGCCGGGGTCGACACTGATGGCCACCGCACCTACACGCTGTGGGGCGAGATGGCGGCACAGATCGGTGACGACGCCTACTCTGTGATGGCTGCCAATGACGCCGAGCGCACGGCGCCGGGAACAGGCACCATCAAGGCGGCCTTCGGCGGCAAGCCAACGATCGTCATCGTGGACGAGATCGCCAAGTACCTGCGAGCGGTGTCCTCCTCGGGCAGCGAGGACGTGCGTCGCATGGCCCGCGCGATCCCGGTGTTCCTGGGGAACCTGTTCGAGGTCGCGTCTGACCCGACCAATCGGGTCTCAGTCATCATCACCCTGGCGGCGACCACCAACGCGTTCGGCGCAGAGACCACCGAGATCAGCGACCTCACTGGCGACGAGAAGGAACGGGCCGATGCAGCGAACGCGGCCTCCGTCAAAGCAGCGGAAGAGACCGGCGATGTACTGACCCGCGCCGTGCAACCATCCGCGGTGATCCGCCCTGCCGACGACAATGAGATCGGCGAAATCCTCAAGAAGCGCATTTTTGCCTCAGTCGATCAAGATGCTGCGACCGCTGCTGGTGACGCCTACCGAGGCCTGTACGAGACACTCGGAAAGACCGAGCAGTTGGCAGGCGGCGCCGAACACCCTGCGACCTACGGCGAGCTGGTCGCCAAGACGTACCCATTCCACCCTGAGCTGGTCCGTGTCCTCGACAAGCGCCTCGGCAACATCACACAGTTCCAGCGAGCCCGAGGTGCGCTGAAGTTGCTGGCCGAAGTCGTCGCACACATCTACGCGACGAACGATGACACCGCGATCATCAACGTTGGCGACATCGACTACGACAACGACCCGGTGCTGAACCATCTCACCGATGGTCTCGGACGGGCCGAGTACGCATCTGTGGCCGAGGGAGACTTCGCAGGCAAGAAGTCGCACTCCGCAGCAGTGGACGCTGATGTCTTCCCCGGCAAACCTGCCTACACCACCCGCGTCGCACGCACCGTGTTCACGCATTCGCTTGAAATGGTGGCGACCGCAGGAGCAGGCCGCAACGACTGGATCGTCGGCACGCTCCGCCCAGGCGAAGACACCGCCATCTTCGAGAAAGCACTCACGGAATCCGAGAAAGTCTTCTGGCATCTATCGTTCGACGGCGGGCGGTGGCGCTTCAACATCGAGCCGAACGTCAACGCCATCATCGAGACCGAGAAGCGCAACGTCGCCAATACTGCTGTTGCGGCGATGGTCGACACTCTCATCCGCAACGCGTTCGCCAACGATGGTGGCGCCAAAGCTGTGCACTTCCCGTCGGGTCCCGCCGAGGTTCACGACGAAGCCGGGCTACGAGTGGTCGTACTTGACTACAACGTCGTGGCTGTCACGCAGAAGAGCGCAGAGCAGCCACCTTCCGCAGTCGTTGAAATGCTGGACAAGGTCGGCTCCGTCGGCAGCCCGCGGACCTACCGCAATGCTGTGGTGTTTGCAGTCCCCGATGAAGAGCAAATCGAAGTGCTGAAAGACCGAGCACGAGCTTTGATTGCATCCAATAACCTCGCCAGCGACGCCGCTCGACTCGCACAGTTCAGTGACGAGGTGCGCAAGAAGGTCGAGGTCTACAACAAGGAAGCCACGCTCAACGCCCGTATCGCGGTGACCCGCTGCTACAAGCACATCTACTTTCCCTCTGGGGACAAGGCGACCGGGTACCTCCGCCACCGTGAGCTCCCGGCTCAGGCGCAAGGGGACACGAAGAATGCGACCTCAGCGGTATTGAGTTTGCTCGAAGACGAGGACAAGATTCGGAGCAGTCCGTTCACTGCCTCGTACCTCCGGTCGAAGACCTGGCACGCTGCAAAATCCGCCACCACACGCTCGATCGCCGACTACTTCTGGACAGACCACACGATCCAGATCGTCCGCAACCCAAACCTGATTCGCGAAGCGATCGTCAACGGCGTGAAGAACGAGAACTGGGTCTACTACGACGCAGGCACGGGGAAGACTTACACGGCAAGCACGATGGCCGGGTTCTCGCCCGAGATGAAGCCTGATGCCGAGGTGATGACTGCTTCCGAAGCACAGTCACGAGGTCTACTCGTTCGCAAGCCGACCCAGACCGACTTGCGCGCCGTCATCACTAATGATGACCTCACCGGAGGCGAGATACGTTCCCGCCTCGAAGCCCAGTGCGGCGGCGAGCCCACCAAGACCGACGTCCTCGAACTGCTCGCCACTGCGGTACAAGCCAGCGACTACAAGTGGTTCGTTGTCCTCGATGCAGAGCCCGGCCCTGGCGTTCGGGCACTGTCGCCCTCCGCGATCAAGGACAAGGGGCTCGACGGTCTGCGCATCCTCAGCAGGGAAGCCGCCGACGCGCAAGAGATCGAGGTGCCGACCCGCACTCCGAATTCGAAGACCTTCAATGCAGCCGGCCCGGGCGGCGCGGCAATGCAGAGCCTCCTCGATCAGATTTCGGACTTCACGGTTCCGACGGTAAGCACGATGACCTTGAAGGTCACCGCCGACGAGGCCTCAGGCACCAGCGACATCGACCTCGCCGTGGCAGCGCTCGGCATGCTACAAAAGCAGAGCATCACCGTGCGCGCAACGATCCGGGCCGAGTTCAAGGGAGTCAACGGCGGAGTCCAGTTCCAGGGCACCGCAGACCGCCAGGACTTCCAGTCCGCCTACAACCACGTGAAGAAGTCCATCGCCGGAGCGAACAAGGTAGCGGGCGAGGTCACCCTCGTCTTCCGTTTCGCCCCCGCTCTGGACATCACCGATGCTCAGTTTGGCCAGATTCACACGGTCGTCAAGAACCTCGGCATGAAGAGCACCACCATGACGGCCGAGGTGACCAAGTGAGCGCGGTCAAGAGGTTCCGCCCCGCATCCCATCTCGCGTTGGTCGAAGGCGTCCGAGGGTTCCGACTCGTCGTAACGCCGGGCCGAGGCGAAGCTTTCGGCGTAACGCTTGAAGAAAGCTACGGCGAGAACGGCAGCTCAATCACGGCACCCGTCAGCGCAGCCACACCCGTCCAAGCTGGACGCGTGGTTGATGCCCTGTTCGTCGCGGTTCGTAAAGCCGGACACCAGCCGAGCGTGCTGGCTTTCAAACGTAAAGCGCCCATTCGCCTAGGCGAAGCCGAGGGAGTCCGCCTTGCGCTGGTCCTGTTCGCGACCCAACCCATTGCCAAGCATGAGCGAGTCCGGGCGCTCGTCGCCGGAATCAACGCCATGAGCGTCGAAGAAACCTACTACTGGTACTCCAAGTGCATGGGACTCGATGGCAACCGCGCCCGCAAGGCACTCCGTACCCTCCTCGCCGACTAAGGACACGACGTGACCACTTCAAGACCACGGGTCCTCATCGAGGACTGGCTACCCGTCGCAGAACTCGGAATCGAGTCGCGGCGAGAGCGCGGAGCCGCCTCCGCCTTGCCACCGCTCTCGTTCCTTCACATCTGGTGGGCTCGTCGACCACTTGTAGCCTCCGCCGCCGTCGCACTCGCGGGTGTCATGCCGTCATGGACCGAAGAGTTGGCCGAATCGTTCCCAGACGCGCCGGAAGTACGCAGTGAATTGGCCTACAGGGCATGGCTACTTCGCCTCGTCGGTATCCTGGGGGACCCCGTCAAGGGACGGCGCATGATCGATGCCGCCAACGCTGCTGGCGTGAAGTTGCAGGGCAACGGGTACGGCTACCATCAGGCGTTCCGAAACGCAGTGTCGCGCTCAGACATCGATCTGCTTCACTCCGTTCTTCGTCGCACATGGGGCGAGCTTCCGACCGTTGCTGACCCGACCGCCGGTGGAGGATCAATTCCTTGGGCTGCGAGCCGGCTTGGGCTGCCTGTCGTCGCCAACGACCTCAATGGAGTCGCCGCTAGCGTGCTGAAGGCAGGCGTCGAGATACCTGCAACCCGCGGTCTCGACCTCCTCCCTGACATCAGGAAGTGGGGCGACGTGCTCGTCAAGCGAGTGGAGAAGCGACTCAAGGAGTTCTTCCCGCTCAACGAAGGGGAGAGCGTCATCGCCTACGTCTGGGCGAACGCTGTTCCGTGTCCGCGTACGGGTCGGCTCGTGCCGCTGCTGACAGACAAGTGGCTCCGGAAGACAGCGGGGAAGGAGGCCGCAGTCCGAATGGTCACGTCTATCGACGGAACAGAGCTTCGGGAACCGCACTTCGAGGTCACACTCGGTCGCGCCGTAGACAAGCTTGATGCCAGCACTGGCACCATGGCGCGCGGCAAAGCGGTCTCCCCATACGACAACTTGGTTATCGAGGGGAACTACATCAAAGAGGCGGCCCAGAGCGGCCAGATGACACAAGTCCTTTACGCTGTCGCCGTTCGCAAGCCGTCAGGCGAGCGCACGTTCAGGGCGCCTAACGAGCGCGACCGCGAAGCACTTGACGCAGCGGGTCGCCACTTTGGTCAAGTCAAGGATGCATGGCTTGCGAGCGGCATCCTTCCCACCGAGGAGTTCCCCGACGGCAACGACCTCCGCCCGAAGAACTACGGTCTCGAACGCTGGATCGACTTCTACACGCCCAGGCAGGCGCTGGTCCATGGCACGTTCGGCGAGGAGTTCGCCCGGCTGATCCCCGAAGTGCGAGACGAACTCGGCGCGGGAGCAGGAGATGTTCTGTTCGAGTTGGCGCTTATGCAAGGCAAGGCGCTCAACTGGAACTCGCGCCTCTCGTCCTGGGACGTGTCACGCCAGAAGATGAGGAGCGTCTTCGACCGACACGACTTCGCTTTCAAGTGGACGTTCGCAGAGTTCGAGGGTGCCACGGCACTGTACTCATGGTGCCTCGACCAATTGGAGGATGCATACGGCGGGATCGCGCGCCTTCTGGATGAGACCGGTGCCGCGGAGCTGGGCAAGACCGAGCGCCTTGAGCGCCAGGTCACTGTCACCCAGGGCAGCGCAGCGAGTCTCACGCTCGGTGATGGCTCTGTGACTCACATCTGCATGGACCCGCCGTACTACGACAACGTGATGTACGCCGAACTCGCTGATTACTTCTACGTCTGGGAGAAGAGAACGCTCGGGCGTCTCGTACCGGACTACTTTCACGATGACCTCACCGACAAGGACAACGAGGCGGTTGCCAATCCCGCCCGGTTCGCGATGATGGGGAAGCGGAAGAAGGCACTCGCCGACCTGGACTACGAGGCGAAGATGACATCCATCTTCTCCGAATCGCGGCGGGTTCTCGCTGAAGACGGCGTCCTGTCCGTCATGTTCACACACAAGCGCGCCGAAGCCTGGGACACCCTGGGTATGGGTCTTCTTCAGGCCGGCTTCACCATCGAAACTTCTTGGCCGGTGAACACAGAAGCCGAGGTCTCGCTCCATCAAGCCAACATGAACTCTGCCGCTTCGACGATCATGCTGGTCTGTCGTAAGCGTGCCGACCGCGATGACGATCACAAGGTCTATCTCGATGACATCGAGCACGACATCCGCCAAGCGGCGCGCGAAGCCGCCACGCGATTCCAACATGATGGGATTGACGGCGTTGACCTTCTCCTCTCGACATACGGCCCAACGCTGTCCGTGATCTCACAGAACTGGCCCGTCTACTCTTCTACTCCGGACGCTGATGGACGGGACCAGTTGCTCCGGCCCGAGGACGCCCTGGCTCTGGCGCGCGAGGAGATTGTGGACCTTCGTCGTTCCCGCCTCGTCGGACAGGCCGCAAAGGTGGATGGCCTCACCGACTTTGTTCTCTTGGCGTGGGACACGTTCGGTGCGCGCGAGTTCCCCTTCGACACGGCACGCCTACTCGCCCTCGCAGTAGGCGGGTTGGATGTCGATGAACTGGAACGCGCGAAGATCGTCTCGAAGGCATCTGGCAAGGTCAAACTCTTGACCCCCAAGGAGCGACTACGTCGGGAAGCAGACTCTGGACTGCCTGGCGTGACACCGGAAGCGTCGTCGTTCGAGTTCGTTATCGACGCTGTTGACACTGCGCTCTACATTGCCGAGGTGGACGGCCAGCAGGCTGCAAAGCGGTTCCTCGATCGTCATGGATACACCAGCGACGCCGGGTTCATTTCCACCCTTCAAGGTCTGGCGAACGCGATCCCACGTACCAAGATCAAAGGTGCTTGGGTGGTGCCGGAGGCTGGGCTCATCGACACACTCTGCACCCTCTACTTCGATGATGTTGTTCTGCCGGAGGCGGAGGAGATGGCCGCACCGACAGACGCCAATGAGAACACGTTGTTCGACGTGGAGTGACATGACCCCGGACGACAGCGACGCTCTATCACCTGGCTCGCCGGCGCCACCTGGCGGACCGGCGAGTCCTGAGCTGTCTTCGGGCGACTCCATTTCATCACCGGATTCGTTCCAGACGGTTGATCTTGGAGCAACCTACTCGCCAGATGACCGTCCGTTTGAGACGTTCTATCTACCGTTGCTGTCTCGGGCGGTGACCTACGACAGAGCCGTGGGCTACTGGTCAGCGTCCGAGCTTCAGTACGCAGCGCAGGGCACAGCCCACTTCCTCGCGAACGGCGGGAAGATGCGCCTGATCGTCGGTGCGCAACTCGCACAGCGAGACGTGAACGCCGTCATCGAGGGCAAGCCGCTCGACGACGTAGTGGCGGCGAGGCTGCTCGCTGACCCGGACCTTGCCGGAGCGCGGATCGTGCAGAGCGAACATCTGAGCGTGCTTGCGTGGATGGTCGCCAAGGACAGGCTTGAGATTCGCGTCGGTGTCCCAAGGGGAGAAGACGGTGAGCTGCTGACGCACCTACAGTCGGGACGATACTTCCACACCAAGTACGGCATATTCGCGGATCGGTACGGGAATCGAGTCGCCTTCAACGGATCGAACAACTCATCAGTGACGGCCTGGGCGAGGAACCATGAGACGTTCGACGCCTACCCATCCTGGAATGTGCCGATCTGGGACTACCTGGGTGTCCACAAGGTGCTCGACTTCGAGAAGCACTGGACCGACAACGCAGACGCAGGTTGGGCAGTCATAGACCTGCCGTCGGCCGTGCGGAAGCACCTCATCGAGCACGCTCCCGAGGCCCCGCCGCTTCCACCCGGCGTTGTGTTGCCGCCTTTGGATGCTCCGACCTCGTCCGAAGACGACACCGAGGAGTTCGATGTCGAGGCAGCATGGGACGAGCTCGTCGCACTGCGCGACGCACCAACCGAATCACCCTGGACGGGCGTCGGAACGGCATGGGCGCGGCCTCTCCCACACCAAGCGGAGCTCATCAGCCGTGTCGTGAGCACCTACCCGCGCGGCTACCTGCTCGCGGACGAGGTTGGTCTCGGCAAGACCGTGGAAGCGGGCATGGTCCTCCGCGAACTCTTCACATCAGGCCGGGCGAAGAAGGCGCTGCTGCTTGTCCCCGCCTCCGTGATGAAGCAGTGGCAAGAGGAACTCCACGAGAAGATGAACCTCGATGTTGCCCGCTTCGACAAGGGTGCGTTCGTAGATCGTTACGATGTGCCGATCCCGGTCGATCCGAACGCGAATCCGTGGTCCGCGTTTCCCATCGTGCTCGCTTCGTCGCACCTTGCTCGCCGTCGCGACCGCCGGCGGCAGATACTCGACGCGGGTCCGTGGGATGTTGTCCTGGTTGACGAGGCGCATCACGCCCGTCGCCGCGGCTCCAAGCCGACCGACACTCCGAACTCCTTGCTGGCGCTACTTCAAGAGATGCGCGACACGGAGATGTGGCGGGCGCTGTACCTCGCCACGGCAACACCGATGCAGATGAACCCACATGAAGCCTGGGACTTGATCTCCCTGCTCGGGCTCAAGGGTCGGTGGGGCGTCAGCGCCGAGGACTTCATTCGGTACTTCAAGCTGCTGGCAATCGACCCGATGCACCGGCACTGGGACCTGTTGTGCTCGATGCTGGAGGACTACTTCGCCGACCCGCAGGCCGAGCGGGACGCTGACCTCGAACAGGAGATCGACGACGCACTCGGCTGGACGGGCGCGTACGTGGTCACGGCTCTAGCCGGGAACCCGCCGAGCGCGGACCTGAAGGCCAAGTTCCCGAACGAGACCTCCGAGTGGATGGACAAGTGGCTCCGTCGCCACACTCCGATGCGGGATCGTGTCTTCCGCAACACCCGAAAGACCATGCGCGACTACCAGGCAGCCGGGATCATCCCTGACGACGTGGTGATCCCGTATCGCCACGTCAAGGACGAGTTCATCCCGCTACAACCGAACGAGCGACGCCTGTACGAGCGGATCGAGGAGTACATCCACCGACACTACAACGCTTACATGGCCGAGGCTGGCAGTCAGGCACTCGGGTTCATCATGACCGTCTATCGCCGCCGACTGACCTCCTCGTTCGAAGCGATCAAACGGTCTCTTCGCCGTCGGCTGAGTGTGCTGGAGGACGGCAAGAACCTCGCTGAGCTTCTCACTGATGACGACAACGTGGATGTCGAAGGCTCACTGTTCGAGCCGGAGGTGTTCGACACGAGGGCCGACCGGCTCCGCGATGAGATCGCCGAACTCAAGTCGTTCCTCCAAGACCTGGACAGCATCACTGGCGAAGACAGCAAGGCCAGCAAACTCGTTGCCGACGTGACCGAGGCGCTGAACACGTACTCGTCGGTGGTTGTCTTCACGCAGTATGCCGACACGATGGACTACGTCCGTGACCGGCTGCTCACGGCGGGGTACCGCCGCCTCGGCAGCTACTCGGGCCGGGGTGGTGAGGTCTACAACGTAGAGTCTGGAAGCTGGACCGAGGTTACGAAGTCGGAGATCAAGACCAGGTTCCGCAGTGGCGAGCTTGAAGTCCTCATCGGTACAGACTCCATGAGTGAAGGTCTGAACCTGCAAACGTCCGGGCGACTCATCAACTACGACATGCCCTGGAACCTCATGCGTGTCGAGCAGCGAATCGGGCGCGTCGATCGCATCGGCGCGTCGCACAAGGACATCCGCATCAGCAACTATTTCTACGCTGACACCGTTGAGGAGCAGGTGTACAAGGGCATCGCCGAGGACTATGGCGACTTCACCGACATCGTGGGCGATGCAGCCCCAGTGCTCGGCAATATCGAGAAGGCTATCGAGCGTCTGGCGCTGACTGGCCACGCAACGACCACCGAGATCGACTCCGAAGTCGGACAGATTCGCCAGCAGGTAGAGGACATCAAGAGTGAGCCTGTCGGCAACGACGACATGGGCGAACCCGGCAGTGGCGGTCGGATCAAGCAGCCGCCAACGCTGGAGGGCGGTACATCTCTGCGAGACCTGGAACGCGTACTCACCGCGAACGGCCTAACCAGTGATGCCTTCGAGCCCGACCCTTCCCGTCCTCGGGTGTATTGGCTCAAGCCTGCGGCGGAGGCACTCTCAGCTCTGTCCTTCCAAAAAGACGATGGCGTGCACGACATCGAGGAATACTTCGACCCGTCGCCGCTCGCCCCGCTGCCGGTGACGTTCGACCGTGCTACCTGGGATGAGAGCGACGACGCTGACCTGGTCTTCCTCACCTACGGCACCCCCGAACTATCGGCACTGCTGCCCGCCGCATCGCACGACAACTAGAGATCGCACGATCGTCCCGAGAGTTTCAGCGTCCGCAGAGCAGCGACAGCGTGCAGCGGAAGCACTCCGTTGCCGAGCGCGGTGATCTGTTGATTCTGCGTCAGCTGGTCAGTACCGGTGACCCATCCAGTCGGCAGACTCATGAGCCACTCCACGAACGCGGGTGCTGGGCGGGGGCCGTCCGCGTCGTTCAGGAGGGCTGGCGCTGGCGCGGGGCGTCCGGTGATGTGTTCCCACCGGGCGATGGCGTCGGCGTAGCGTCCCCAGCGCTGAACAGTCCGTCGATCAGGGACCACAGCGTCTCCGACTCGGCTCTTTTGCTCGGTGAGCCAGCCGGTCCGTGGAGCGCGAAGTCGATGATCTGGTGCGACAGCGCGATCGTCCCGCGCCTCGCTCGCACCTGGTCGAGAGTCTCCCCGCCGCGCGATGAGTCCGTTGCCAGCGGGGTGCGGAACAGTGCGCCGGGCGAGGGCGAAGATGCGGAAGCGTTGGTGAGGAGCGCCGACAAGGGAAGCCGGTAGGCCGATCCATCGTGCATCCAGCCGCAGGTCGGCCAGATCGCCGAGAACGGCGCCGAGAGCCCGTAGAGGTCGAGCTGCGTTGTCTCCCAGATGCCACGGGTCGGGTTCCATGCCGCGAAGGGTTGCGCCGTCGGGGGTTGCATCGTCCGGGTTGGGTCGGTCATAGTCGTCTCCTTCTGAGGGTGGCCGTATCGCGGGTGAGGACAGCAGCCCGCGGACGTTCTCGATGACGACTCATTCGGGTTGGAGCGCGTCGATGGCCACGGCCATGTGTGCCCAGAGCCCCGAGCGTGTTCCTGGCGCGAGGCCGGCGCGCTTGCCGACGGTGGACACGTCTTGGCAGGGGAACCCACCGATGAGGATGTCCACGGGCTCGACCCGGCTCCAGTCGATGGTCGTGATGTCGCCGAGGTTCGGCGCGCCGGGCCAGTGGTTGGAGAAGACGCGGGCGACAGGCTCGTTGAGTTCGGAGAACCACACGGTCTTGGCGTTGAAGACGTGCTCGACAGCAAGGTCGAGGCCGCCGTAGCCGCTGAACAGCGACCCGATCCTGAGTTCTGAGTCGCCGCTGGCGTCGAGGTCGTGCATGAAGTGCGCTCCGGTGACGGTCGTTCCCGGCATCGCCTCGTCACGAAGCTGATGTCGAGCTGGTCACCTGTCAGGTGCACGACTTCGACACGCACCTGGTGCTCCACTGAGCCATCCGAGCGACACCGCCTGAGGCCGCATCTCCCGCATCTGCTCCGACTGCCCTCCGAGGCCACACGCGTCTTGCAGATCGAGGTTGACCGAGCATTCCCGCGACCGAGATCACCGGGTGCGGGTGCTCACCTGCTCGCCAGGAGCGGAGGTGAGCATGACGGTTTCGATGCGTGTGATGTCGGCGGGTGATGGCTACAAATACCTGCTCAAGACGGTTGCGGCAGCCGACGGGGACAGACCACTCTCCACGCCGCTCACGCGCTACTACATGGAGGAAGGCACCCCGCCTGGTCGTTGGCTCGGCGCGGGCGTAGCGGCCCTCGGCAAGGGCGAGATTCAGGTGGGTGACCGAGTATCGGAGCACCAGCTCCAGCTCCTGATGGGGACTGGCCATGATCCGATCACCGACGAGCCGCTCGGTCGTGCCTTCCCGACCTACAAGAGCCAGGACGAACGGATCGAGGCGCGGATCGCCGACCTCGACCCGACGATGACGCCTGGCGCCAAGGGCGAGGCAGTCGCGCAGATCGTTGCCGAGGAGACTGCCCGGAGCACGCGACGTGCGGTGGCGGGCTTCGACTTCACCTTCTCCATCCCGAAGTCCGCGTCAGTGTTGTGGGCAGTCGCCGATGCCGGAGTGCAGGCACTTATCGCCGAGGCGCATCATCGCGCGGTTGCGGAGGTGGTTGCCTTCATGGAACGTGAGGTTGCTGCCACCCGCACGGGTGCAACCGCCGGAGACGGCGCGGTTGCGCAGGTCGATGTCACCGGGCTCATCGCAACCGCCTTCGATCACTTCGACTCCCGCGCCGGCGACCCCCACCTCCACACGCACGTCGTCATCAGCAACAAGGCCAAGACCGTCCTCGACGGGAAGTGGCGCTCGCTCGACGGCAGACCGATGCACGCCGCCGTCGTCGCGCTCTCCGAACTACACGAAGCCGTGTTCGCCGACCACATGACCCGCACCTTCGGCGTCTCCTGGGAGGCGCGCGAGATGGGCCGCGACCGGAACCCAACGTGGGCGATCACCGGCGTGCCAGAGGAGCTGGTCGCGGAGTTCTCCACCCGCGCCCGCCACATCGACGCGGAGAAGAACCGGCTCATCGACGAGTACGTTGCCCAGCACGGACGCCAACCATCGAACGCGACGATCCTCAAACTGCGAGCCCAAGCCACACTCGCGACTCGCCCCGAGAAGCAGGTCCGATCCCTTGCCGATCTCACTGCGGAGTGGCGATTCCGCGCAACGAAGACTCTCGGCAGAGACGCGACGACGTGGGCGCGCGAAGTCACCGACAACGACAAGCCGCTCCTGCTGCGTGCCGACGACGTGCCGCTCGACGTGATAGGCGAGCTGGGGCGTTCGGTCGTCGAGGTGGTCGGTGAGAAGCGTTCGACCTGGCGGCGGTGGAATCTCATGGCCGAGGCATCCAGGCAGACGATGGGGTGGCGGTTCGCCACTATGCGGGACCGGGAAGCCATCGTCGGGATGGTCGCCGACGCCGCCGAACTCGTCTCGCTCCGCCTGACACCGCCTGAACTCGCGGCATCGCCGGTCGTGTTCCGCCGGCCCGACGGCACCTCGGTGTTCCGTCCGAAGAGCTCGACCGTGTTCACCTCCGAGGCCCAGCTCGCGGCCGAAAACAGACTCCTCGAACGAGCTGCCAACCTCGGCGGACCGACGGTGCCGCTGGCAACCGTTGAGGATATCACGCGCAGCCCCGACGCGGATGGCCGGATGCTCGGCGACGACCAAGCCGACGCCTTGACCTGCATCGCGGTGTCGGGACGGATGCTCGACGTGCTGGTCGGCCCCGCCGGGGCGGGCAAGACCACCGCCATGAACGCGCTCCGACGAGCGTGGGAAGCCGAGCACGGCTCCGGTTCAGTCATCGGTCTCGCGCCGTCAGCGGTCGCTGCCCAGGTTCTCGCCGATGATCTCGGGATCGGTGCTGAGAACACGGCGAAGTGGTGGCAGAACCACCTCATCCACGGCACGACGCTCGAGGCGGGCCAGCTCGTCATCATTGATGAAGCCTCCCTCGCCGGCACCCTGTCACTGGACCGCATCACCCACCTCGCTCAAGACGCGGGCGCGAAGGTCCTGCTAGTCGGCGACTACGCCCAACTGCAGTCCGTGGACGCCGGCGGCGCGTTCGCGATGATCGCCAGAGACCGGGCTGACACCCCCGAGCTGGTCGACGTTCACCGTTTCACCGACGCCTGGGAGAAGACCGCCTCGCTCGAACTACGTCAGGGGCGCACGGCGGCTATCGACACCTATCTCGCCCACGAGCGCATCACTGAGGGGGACGCCGAAGCCATGACCGATGCGGCCTACAACGCCTGGCGCGCCGACCGCGATGCGGGCCTGGTATCGGTGCTGATCGCCGAAACCCACGAAGACGTGACCACGCTGAACGGTCGCGCCCGTGCCGACCTGATCCTCAACAAGACGCTGACGCCCGAACGTGAGGTCGAGCTGCGCGACGGCACCGCCGCAGGCGTCGGCGACACCATCATCACGCGCCTCAACAACCGGAACCTCCGTACCCTGGCCGGGCGGGACTGGGTGCGCAACGGCGACATCTGGACCATCACCGCTATCGGCGACGACGGGACCATCACCATCGCACGCGACTACGGGACCGGCACCACCGTCCGCGACGACGGGACCATCACGGCTCGCGGGCGTGGGCGCAGGTTCGGCGGCACCATCGTCCTCCCGGCCTCGTACGTGGCCGAGCATGTCGATCTCGGCTACGCAGTCACGGCCTACCGCGCCCAAGGCATCACGACCGACACCGCGCATGTGTTGGTGGAACCGACCTCGACGAGGGAGACCTTCTACGTCGCGATGACCCGGGGACGGCACTCGAACTACGCCTACGTGACCCTCGACCGCGCCGACGACCACGCGCAGCCGCACCCTGGCGATGACCCGCATGCCACCGCGCGAAGCGTGCTTCATGGCGTCCTGCAGCACAGTGGGGCCGAACTCTCGGCGCACGAGACCATCGTGGCTGAGCAGGAACAATGGGGCTCGATCGCTCAACTCGCCGCCGAATACGAGACCATCGCCGCCGCAGCCCAGCATGATCGCTGGGCAACCCTCATCCGCGGCTCCGGGCTCACCGACGCACAGGCCGAGAGCGCCGTCGGGTCCGAGGCGTTCGGCCCGCTCGCGGCCGAACTCCGACGCGCCGAGGCCAATCATCACAACGTCGATGTGTTGCTGCCGCGCCTTGTGGCCGCGCGCGGGTTTGGTGACGCGGACGACATCGCCGCCGTCCTCCACTACCGCGTCGAGCGGGCCACCACCCGTCCCGCAGGCTCGGGCAGGACTCGCAAGCCAGCGCGACTGATCGCCGGCCTCATCCCATCGGCGCACGGCGTCATCGACGTTGAGATGCGAGCGGCTCTCGACGAGCGAGAGGAACTGATCGAGGCACGCGCCGACGCTGTACTCGAAGCTGCGCTCACCGAAAATGCACGATGGACAAACGCACTTGGAACGCAGCCGAACGACCGGCGACGAGCCGCCACCTGGCGCAAGTCAGCGCGCGTGGTCGCCGCCTACCGCGACCGCTACCGCATCACCGACGACACACCACTCGGCGCGCCACCCGAGTCGGCCGCACAGAAGATCGACGCCGCACGAGCGCGATCCGCAGTCACGCAGGCGACCGAAGCCGCTGGTACGCGTACGGGGCATAGCGGGCCTCGGCCGGTTGAGCACGGGCCGCTGGGTCGCTCGCTGTGACCTGAGCCAGTGGGGGTGTCGGAGCGGCGGCGTAGAATAGTTACATGGTTGTAGTTCCCGCAAATCCGCCCGACGCCGGAGGCAATGTGCCCGGTGGTCAGCTTGAGGTGGGCGCACAACTGGACAGCGCCGGGGTGACCGGTCAGCTACCTGAGATGGGTTCAGAACCGTTCCAACGAGGAGAACAAGGACCGCAGCGTTGAGCTGTGGCAGGGCATCTTCGGCGATGCGTTCAAGGCCCCGGCAACGTCGTCGAGCAGCACCAAGTTCCCCGCAGGGCCGGTACCGGCTACTACCGTGGGGCGGTCTGGCCGCGCGGGATGAGCCGTCGAAAGCGGGGCACGCTGTCGGCATGGCAGAAACAGCTCGTTGACGAACTGAGGGCGCTCGCCAAAGACAGGCCCGACGACCTGCGGATCGTCCAGCAACCCAAACTCGACGCAGAGAGCCATGCCAGCGTCCGGGTCAGGCTCAACACAGCCAATATCCTGCAAAGTTCCGCGGGTCTCGTGCTTGAGAACTACGAGGAGTTCATCCTCCAGATTCGACCCTCGATGTTCGTTCCGCCGAGCGTCGAGGTTGACCACCCACGCTTCCTCGGCTTTCCACATGTTCTCCAGGGGCAACGGCTTTGCGTCTACCTCGATCCTTCGCGCGAGTGGCGTCCGTTGGAAGGAATGGCTGGGTTCCTCAACCGTCTGTGGGGCTGGCTCACTGACGCCGCTGGTGGAAAGTTCGACCCTTCGACCGCGATGTATCACGCGGTCGGCGGCGTGCTCCACCACGCGGACGACACCCCGACCATCGTGGTCCGCGAGCCTGGCCCAACGAAGCCACGGCAGATCGCTCAGCTCATCGCCCGCTCGACCCATCGGTACGATCTCACCTACTCGACCGAGGGAGATGGACATCGCACGCCCGTCTTCACCCTCGCGAGCGACATGCCCTTCGGTGCCGCATCGACTTTCGCGTTGTTCCTTGCGCTCCTGGATGATCCGTATCTCGACCGGGCCGGAGGCCAGCCTCCACGAGTAGCGGCTCAATCGTCGGCGTTCATCACCTCCCTTCTGGCCAGTGCTCTCAGAAACCCCGATGGCGAGGAGCAATACTTCGTCCTCGCGGTTCCCCATCCCGCTGGCGGTCCACATCACCTGCTCGGCGGACGCCTCCACGCGACGACCGCCGATGCACTGCGACGCGTCGCTAAGAAGCACGGCACCGCGATCAACCTTGATCCCGCGAGCATCAACGCCGAAATCCCCATTGAATGGTGCAACATGTCCGACGAACGGCAAGCAGTCACGACGCGGCGCGACGAACGCCGACCCGTCAACGGCTACCAGGGAAAGACTGTTCACATCTGGGGGTGCGGCGGGCTGGGATCATGGGCGGCCGAGTTCATCGCACGCGCCGGGGCGGCGGGTATCACCGTCTGCGACCCGGGAGTCATCACCGGCGGACTCCTCGTACGACAGAACTACACCGAAGCCGACATCGGACAGACGAAAGCCGATGCTCTCGTGACACGGCTGCGCTCGCTCCGCGACGACCTCACGATCTCCGTCGCCGAGGGGAGCGTGCCAGACCTCGCCGATCTCCTGGCAGCCGATCTCATCATCGATGCGACCGTGAGCCACAGCGTGACCACGTACCTCGACACACTTGTCGGCGTCGAGCGCAAAGCCCTCATTGCCCAGATCGCGACCGACGCCAGTTCTGGCACCCTCGGCATCGCCAACATCAGCGCACCTGACTCCACTCTGACGCCATCAGGGATCGACGCATGCGCGGGTCGCGCGGTACTCGCCGACGGTGAGCTGGAGCTCTACCATCCGCTCTGGCGGGAGGTGGCCGACGGGGACGAACTGATACCAACGAGAGGGTGCTCCGTGCCCACCTTCCACGGTTCAGCCGCAGACCTGGCAGCCGTCGCTGCGACGCTCGTCAACATGATCGGCCTCCACTTGCAACAGCTGCCATCCACAGTCTCCGGGACACACCTCGTCGCGCTGCCGCACGCACCCTCCGGGCCCAGGCACCACTTCGTGTTGGCCGAAGCGGAGGATACGAGTCTGCCTTCGCCTGCTGTCGGAAATACCGAGTAGTTCAGCGGCAGGAACCCCGCGCCGACCGCCACACTCACAGCGTGCGTGTTGCCGACGCGGTCGGGCCGTCGTGCTCCCGGCCGAGCTCTACTTGCGGCGTCCTACCGGGGTTCGCCAAGCCAGCCAGGTCCGAGCTGTCTGCGACTAGGGAAGCGATTCTGTCGCGGATCAGACGATTCGGTCCAACACTCGTCGCGCTGGTCACCGGGCCGGGAACAGCTCCGACAGTGCGGCCAAGTTCGTGCGCGCGGCGGGCGACGGTCATTGATCCAGAGCGAGCGCCGGCCTCAACCACGAGGGTCGCTGCGGAGAGTGCAGCCATAACCCGCGCCCGAGCCATGAAGCGGTGGCGCGTCGGCACTGCGCCAGGTGGAACCTCGCCGACCATGAGGCCGAGGTCGGCCACCCGCTCAAGCAGTTCACGGTGACCCATCGGGTAGGGGCGATCAACGCCGTTCGCCACGACCGCGATCGTGTCGCCGCCTGACGCGAGGGCCGCTCGATGAGCAGCACCTTCGATGCCGTACGCACCGCCGGCCACGATGATCCGCTCAGCGCTGGCGAGGTCGGAGGCAAGCTGCCCGGCCACATGCTCGCCGTAGGAGGTCGAGGCCCTCGCGCCGGTGATCGTGACGAGATCGTTGAGCGGTCGTGCGAGGAACGATGTCGTGCCACGAGTCCAGAGGACGTACGGCCGTCGGTCGCCAAGATCGTCGAGCGCGGAAGGCCATTCTTTGTCGCCGGGAATCAGCGTGCCGATATCGGCGCGCTCGGCTCCGACGAGGTTCTGTTCAAGTGTCCGAGCATCTGAGCGCTGGAACTGGGCACGCCACACCTGAGCGTCAACGGTACTGAGCCCCGGCACCGCGTCTTCCCCCTCGGCGAGCCGAAACAGCTCAAGCGCACCGAGCTCGCCCAGGAGGCGACCGGTCACGGCATCGTCCGGTTCAACGAGCATCGACAGCGCCATCCGCGCCGTGCGCTCGTCCTGGAGTACCTGGCTCAAAATCGTCATCGCCGCCTCCTCTCACTCCCTACAGAGAGGTGCGCGCGGCAACGCGGGAGCGAAGGGTTCCGTGAACGCCGACCCCGGCGTACAGTGGATGGTGAGGCAGGTTCTCCTCATATTGCGGGTCCTCCGGGGCAGCCTTCGGGCACTCACACACGTTCTGCCTCCTCGACGGAGTAACACGTGTGACGAGAGGCCCGCCATGTTCCGCCCTATCTGGACGCTCAGCGTTCGCACCCGCGACTACCTGCACCGCTACATGCCGAGCAACCGCCTGCTCGCTGCCATCCGCACCCGCCGCGGACTCAAGTGGGGGATACCCGCGATGCTGGTCGCGCTTCCGTACATCCTGATCGCCAGCATCTGCTCTGGCTCGGCAGCCGACGGCGGCCCCGGCTGGCTCCACCTCATCGTGCTGTGGGCATGCTGGAACGCGCTCAAGTTCATCATCATGGGACCCGTGAGCGTCGCTCTGCTCATACGTGCGCGCCTGCGCGAGGCTGTGGTCCGTCGTCACCAGCGCCACGACTCGCGCGTCGAGGCGAGCCTGCGTGAGCCAGCCCTTCGTGTCTAGGCTCAACCGCCCACGGCAGTGGATGCCGTGATGCGAGAACCACAGCGCCCGCCAGGCCGGATCATGATGCCGTGCGAAGCGAGCGCTCGCCGGACAGCCTGAGGCCCCGCCCCAACCTTCACGCCGACCTCTACCAGCGTCAACCCGCTGAGGTAGAGGTCGGCTGCTTCGTGGATGCGGGAGGGATCGAACCGTCCACGGCGGATCGTCACCTCCCGCCGGGTGAGGTGGGTGGCGACCGTGCGGCGGTTCACGCCGAACACGGATGCCAGTTCCACGAGCGTTGCGCCCTCGCGGTACTGCGCCACCAGATCGTCGACCTGCTCCGGGCGAAGGAGGGTTTGAGCCATCCCAAGTGATCGCACCACTCGACCCCTGGAATCGGAAACGGTGGGCTCGGGGGAGCGCTGGTCCTGGTTGTAGAAGCCTCGTGACCTGCGCAAAGACAAGGTTTTCAGGTGTGGGCAGGGGTTCTCAAACTCTCTACGGAGGTCCACCCCACCTGATCAGCCCGGACTCTGTTCCGGGCTGTTCTCGTCTCCGGGGTCGTCGTCCCCCGAGTGACTAACTGAGTGACTACCGGCCAGCGGGAACAGGTCGTCCATCGCAGTCGCACCCTCGTCGAGGACGGGTTTGAACTGCTTGCGGTACACGGCCTCGGTGACCGCGGTCCCGCTGTGCCCGATGAGCCGGGAGATCTGCTCCAGCGGGACGCCGGA
>NZ_JBHSQW010000020.1:0-44969 GCF_042658695.1 Pseudonocardia hispaniensis
TGAAGCCGCTGGCCCTCCTCGTCGGAGAGCCGCCTGACTCTCACCCGTTCAGCCATGCCCACCAGCATCGGCTTCACCGGCAACGTTTGTGGTCACGGCACTAGCCGGGCCCTGTGAGTGCGTAACAGTGTTAGAACACTGTTACGCACTCACAGGGGGGTCAGCCCAGGGACTTTCGGATCTCCTCCAGCCGATCCTGCGCGGCCTTCGCCCGTGCCTCCTGCCGCTCGGCCAGCGATCGCGCCGACTCGGTGTCCTCGGCCAACTCGCTCGCGCCCAACGACGTCGCATATCGGCTCTCGATCTTGTCCCGGACGAAGTCGAAGCTGGGCACGCCCTTGTCGTCGTAGTCGGGAGTCGGCGGCTGCGGTTCGGGCTCGTTCATCGGATGACCTCCCGGTTGGCGGAATGGCGTGCTGTTACGCTACCGACGCCATCGGCCGTGACTCGTCCCGTTCGTCCGATCGGCACTAGGCCGATCCGGTGGTCACCGTCGCGGCGACGTGACGCGGACGCGACTCGGTCGTTGATCGGCACGGAGCGCGAGGATCACGTTCCGGGCCTGTCGGCACCCGGCCGGCGCGGCCCGCCGATCCGATGGAGGGCAGGCAGATGGCAGCTTCGGCGCCGTCCGTGGGGAAGGTCGATGTCTCGCGGATCGCCGCATCGGGTGCTCCGGTCGATCTGACGCTGCCCGATGCGTTCGGCCCGTTTCGCTGGTACGGCAACACCCGGTTCTCCGGGCCGCGGATGGCGCGCCAGTTCTTCCTCGCCCCGGCGGGGGAGCACCGGGTGATCCCGACGCACATCCTGTCCGGCGCCCGCGAGACCCGGCGCTCGTTTCGCGGCTATGACGCGGTGCTGTTCGAGGCACCCGATCGATCCGACGCCGCGCTGGTGTTCGCCGGCCCCTACCACGAGGCGACGACCTGGTTCGGCGGCCCCGCCCCGGACGGGGCCGGACTGTCGGGGCTGCTCTCGACGTTCACCTTCGCCGACTCGCCGGCCGGGGCGACCCTCACGGCGGTCTCGGATCTGCTCGTCCGGCAGGCGGACGACACGCTGATCGGACGCGCTCCGGCAGCGACGCTCATGGTCCGGCCGGCCGTCGACGCGCTGCCCACGCTGCCGGACTGGGCGGGGCTGCGGCTGCCCGGCGGTGAGCTGTGGCGCGGCGAGCGCGTGCTCGACGCCGCGCAGGCCGCGCTCGTCGCCGGGACGCCGCACCAGTGGCGCTATCTGCTGGCCGGCGACAGCGCCGTGGTCGATCTGGTGTTGCTGGGCCCGGAGTCGGGCCGATCGGCGATCGAACTGACCGGGGAGCGGATCGTCGACGCGCTGGGCCAACTCGCCGTGCGCTGGGGCCGCTGACGTGTCGCTGTCGCTGGCTGTCGCCCTGCTCGCCCTCCTGGTCGCCCTGTTCACGCTGGTCGCCCTCGTCGCCGTGTACGCCCGGCTGCGGGCGCTGGAAGCGGGCAGGCGCGCGGAGCTGTCCGGATACGCCCCGCTGGTCGGACGGGCGGGCCCGGCGACCGTCCGGCCGCGCCCGGGTGAGCGGCTCACTGTCGTCGCGGTCCTCGACACCGGCTGCGCGCTGTGCCGCGGGGTGTGGGATGCCCTGCGAGCGGTCGCCGCCGAGTGCCCGGACGCACGGTTCGTGGGGCTCGTCGACCGGCCCGCCGACCTGCCCGACGCCGGACCGGCCGGGGACGCCGAACTGCTCGCCGACCTCGCCACCCGGGCGGACCTCTACGAGGGCTATTCGCCGACCGTTCTCGTCGTGGATGCCGCCGGGACGATCGTTCATCGCAGCTTCATCTATTCGGACACGAATGTCCGATCCCTGTTGTCGGATCTGACCCGCGAACACGAGGTGACCACGCGGCCATGACGCGCCTGGACGACATCCCCACCCTCGGGGCCCCGCCTGCCGAGGCCCGACCGAGTGCGGTGGTGGCCCGCATCCGGTCCTATCGGCCCAGTCGGCGGGCCGTCCTGCGTGGCCTCGTGATCGCCGCCGCCGCGGGCGCGCTGGTGCCGCTGGACTGGTTGCTCAGCCGCCGTGGCGCCACCGCCGCCCCGGAGGGCGGCACCGCCCGCGGCGACCGCTCCGAGTTCATGTCGTGCATGCCCGAGTCCTATGACGAGGAGTCCAACAACTGGTGGGTGGCGGGCCCCGCCGTCTGCTACGGGGGATGGCGGCGCGGTAGCTACCCATGCTCGGAGGGCTACCACCGGGAGGGCGAGTACTCCTCGCGGGACGAGATGTACCTGTCCACCCGGCTGGCCTCGAACTGCGACGGTCGCAACGCCTGGCGCTGGCACGGCTACCGCTGCTCCGACGCCGTCACGACCGCGAGGTTCGACGACGGCGCCGAGTACACCGGGCTGACGATCGCCGCGTGTGCACTGCCGGACGACACCCCGCCCGAGCCCGTCGCGGAGCCCGATCCGCCGGAGCGCAAGCCGGTACTCGGCGGGCTGCTCGGGTGAGCTGCCGATGACCCAGCCGGCGCCGCGGACGTCGCGCTGGCCGTTGCATCCGCTCACCACGGCCCTCGCGCTGCTGGGTGTCGCGGTGGCCGCGACGGCCTCGGTACTCACCTCCGAACATGAGGTCGCGGCGGCTGCGGCGGTGCTGCTGCTCGTCGCGGTCGCCGGTGCCGCGGCCGGGTTCGCCAACTCGGGCTCCACTTGAAGCCACAACTCAGCGTTCCTGCTGAGCGCGTCGGTCTGGCGCGACAAGCCCGTTCTGCCGTACTTCGGCGCCGGTCTGCTGATGGGCGCGGTGGCGGTGGCGTTCGTCGGCGGCGTCGTCGGCGCGCTGCCGCAGGCGCTGGTGCCCGCTCCGGTGCGCTGGATGTTGTTCGCCGTCGCCGCACTGGCCGTGCTGGGCCGTGAGGTCGGCCTGCTGCGGTTCCGGATCCCCGAGAACGCCCGGCTCGTCCCCGAACGGGTGCAGCATCTCGGGGAATGGGGCGCGCTGCAGTTCGGGTTCGAGATGGGTACCGGGATGCGCACCTACTCGCCCTCGGCGCTGCCGCATCTGGCGCTGCTGGCGGTCGTGCTGGTCGTCCCGTTGCCGGCGGCGTTCGTGCTGGCCGCCGGGTTCGCGATGGGCCGGTTCATGATGCCGCTGCTGTCGAACGCATGGAGCGACGACGGCGGCTGGTCGCGACTGTGGGCTCGTGCCGAACCGAAGGTGCGTCCGATACTGGCCCTCACCTGCGTGGCGGCGTTGGCCGTCGCGATGCTGCACATATGACCCGCGGTGTCCGCGAGCTCGTGGTCGTCTACGACGTCGGGTGCCCGCACTGCTCACGGATCGCCCGGGAGCTGCCGGACTGCGTGTCGGTTCGGGTCAAGGTGCGCTCGTGCCGGGACCCGCAGCTCCCCGAGATCTACCCGAACCTGCGGGCACACCCGGCCGTCACGGCGTGCCGGGCACCCGCGATCGGCGTGGTGCGCCGGGACGGCTCGGTGCGCTGGTGGCCGGGCCTGACCGGGGCGATCGGCCTGCTGCCGGTGCTGTCGCCCGGGGCCGCCGGTCGGGCGTTGGGTCTGTTGCGCGAGGCGCTGCGCGCCCGTTCGTGAGCCGTGCCGCAGGTGCGGCGCACCGCATCACGTGGCGCGCAGCGCCGTGATGAACCACTCGAACGCCGATACGGACGACGGACGCTCCGGCCAGCCGTTGAGCCTGCCGAGCAGGATCCAGTAGCGCTCCACGCGACGGTCGGTGAACGTGGCGATCCGGTCGGCAAGTTCGGCCCGCGCGGACTCGTCCAGCTCGCCCACCCCGATCCGCTCCAGCACGGCCGCGGCCTCCGGTGCGGCCGGGTCGATGCCCGCGGCGAGCGCCTGACCGGCGTGTTCGCCGACCATCGCCGGATCCACCTGCGGGCCCTCCTGCGGTGCGGAGCCGGCCACCGCCATCTCCCGGGCCCTGGCCCGGAATGACGGATCGGCGACCAGTTCGGCCAGCTCCACCCAGGCCTGCACCTGATCGGTCGTCGGTTCGTCGGGCAGCTCGGCGGGTAGCTGGCGCATCGCGCTCGCGATACCGGCCCCGGGAGCATCCGAATCGGTTCCGGCGAAGACGTGCTCGACGAACTCGTCGATCATCTGCTGACGTTGTGCCGCGGACAGGCGCGCGAGGTCGTTCATCAGGGCTGCTTCCCGTTCAGTGTGCCCACCGCGGGCGAGGAGCGTGCATACGGCGCGCTGCACCCGCAGGGCACGGATCTGGCTGTCGATGGCGTGGACGTGCATGGCGGCGACCTCGTCGACGCGCCTGCGCCGCTGCAGGACCGCGCGCACCTCGTCCAGACCCATGCCCAGCTCGCGCAGGGTGCGCACGAGGTCGAGCCGCGCGACGGCGGCCGCGTCGTAGCGGCGGTATCCGCCGGTGGATCGGTCGGTCGGGGGCAGCACACCGGCGTCCGACCAGAACCTGATGGTTCGCACCGGTACGCCCGATCGGCGGGCGAGCTGGCCGATCGTGAGCAGCATCGGCCCCGCGGTCGTCGAGGTCATGGGCAACAGCCTGCAGGTTCCAGCGGGTGGAAGGTCAACCCCCCGACGTCGGCCCGCACCCGGGATGCGCTGACAGACTGGGTCTCATGCCCGTGTTCGAACGCCTCCAGCTGGCGCTGCACACCGCCGCCGACCGCCCGGTCGTGCTGGGCGCCGGGGTGTTCGCGCTGCTGCTCGTGTGGTGGACGACGTCGTGGCGGCTCACCCGCACCGTCGTGACGATCGCCCACGAGGGCGGTCATGCGGTCTCGGCCGTGCTCGCCGGACGTGGGTTGACCGGCATCCGGCTGCACGCCGACACCTCCGGGGTCACCCACACCACGGGTGCAGGTCGCGGCATCGGTCTGGTCCTCACCTTCCTCGGCGGCTACCCGGCACCCTCGCTGCTCGGCCTGTCCGGGGCGGTGTTGGTCGCCGCCGACCGGGCCGATGTGTTGCTCTGGATCGTCACCGGTCTGCTCGTCGCGACACTGATCCACATCCGCAACGGGTTCGGCGTGGTCGCGGTCGTGGGCACGGGCGGAATGACCGGGGCCGTCGCGTACGCCGCCCCGCCGGATGTGCGGATCGTGTGTGCCACCGCGCTGTGCTGGTTCCTGCTGTTCGGGGGGCTGCGCGCGGTCCGCGAGCTGCAGCGTGGCAGGCGCAACGGGCGCCACCGCGACTCCGACGCCGACCAGCTCGCCCGGCTCACCGGGCTCCCGGGCGGAATGTGGGCGGCGCTGTTCTGGTTGCTCAGCACAGCGGCCCTGATCATCGCGAGCTGGGTGCTGCTGATCCGGATCTGACGGGAGGACACCAGGCTTGTACCCGGAGCGTGTGCTCACGGCCGGTCTCGGCCTCGCGGTGTTCTCCGCTCTCCTGTTCGGTCTCTCCGGTCCGCTGGCCAAGGCGTTGATCGAGTCCGGGTGGTCGGCCAACGGGGTCGTGCTGGTGCGGTTGGGCGGGGCCGCGGTCGTGCTGCTGGTGGTGCTGGCGGTGCTGCGGCCCGGCGTGATCGCGGCGGTCCGCGCGGACGGACCCGCGATGCTGCTGTACGGCGTGCTCGCGATGGCCGGTGTGCAGGTGGCCTTCTTCAACGCCGTGCGCTATCTGCCGGTCAGCATCGCGCTGCTGCTGGAGTACTTGGGCCCGGTGTTGGTGGTCGCCTGGGTATGGCTGGTCCGCGGGCAGCCGCCGAGCCGGCGGACGCTGCTCGGCGGGTTGGCCGCGCTGGCCGGGGTCGCGGTCGTCGTGGAGATCTGGACGGGGCTCGGGCTGCGCTGGGAGGGCGTGGTCTGGGCGCTGGCGGCGGCGTTCTGCCAGGCGTCGTACTTCCTGATGGCCGACCGCGCCAAGGCCGCGACCCCGCCGCTGGTGCTCGCCGGGGTGGGGATGAGCGTCGGCACGGTGACGGTCGCGCTGCTGGGCGTGGCCGGGTTGCTGCCATTGGTGATCGACACCGAGGTGACCGCGGTGATGCTCGCGGGCACCGACGTCGGCTGGTTCGTGACCGCCGCGATGCTCGTTCTGGTCGCCACCGTGCTCGCCTACCTGACCGGGGTCACCGCGATCGCCCGGATCGGTGCCTCACGGGCCTCGCTGGTGGGTCTGCTGGAAGTGGTCTCGTCGGGGCTGGCCTCCTGGCTGCTGCTGTCCGAGATCCCGGGACCTGCGCAGCTGGCGGGCGGGGTGTTGATCCTCGGCGGGGTCGCCGCGACGCAGAGCGCGCATGCGGCCGCGCCCCCCACCCGTTCGCGCTGAGACACCCCGCGGGGAAGGCGCCCCGCGGGGGACCGGGGCGGCTTAGCTTGATCTTTAACCTTGGTGCGCTGTCGACGTCGAGTCGGTGCTGTTCGGGCAGCGTGCCGGCGGGACATGGGCGCGGCCATCGCTTGATCCTCTTCGGGTTCCTTCCGCAGAGCTCGAAAACGAAGGCGAAGGCCGCGGTGATGAATGTGACGGATGGTCCTGGTGGCAGTGTGTTCGACACCCTGGTCTGGCGGGGTGAACTCGGCCGGTTCCGGCTGGAGTTTACGACTCGCTCACCGCGCGGGCGGATGCGCTGTTCGAGCTGTGCGAGGCGGTCCTGTGCGCGGACGGCCCGGTTCGGTCGCTGCCGGAGCTGACCCTGGTCGGTGCATCGGCGTGGGCACGGCCGATGCGCGGCGAAGACCTTCACCACGGTGATCTCATGGGTCCAGTGTCGCCGAAGTCGTAGACGTAGCCGAACCAGTCGCCCTGCTTGACCAGCCAGAATAGCCTGACCCTGGTCTCGTCGGTGAGTGCTGGGAGGGTCAGTCGAGGTCCGGGATCCTGTAGCGGCGCCCTGCGATCTTGAACTCGTGCAGATGCGAGTTCGTCCAGCCCATCACTGACTGCACCACCTCGGCCAACCCGATTTCCAGCTCGAAGATCTTCGTCTTCACGGATTCGAGCCTTGTGGAGGAACCCGAAGAGGATCAAGCAGTAGCCGCAACCATGCCCAGCCGCCGCACCGCATGACCAGAACGACCGGCTACGACAGCGCGCCGGGGTGAAAATCAAGCTCAGTGTCGGTCGAGGAATGCCAGCATTGTCTCGCCGAGCAGATCGGGTGCGGATACTAGCGCGGTGTGTCCCTGCCCGGCGAGTACGGCGACCTCGTTGTCCGGCAGCACCCCGTGGAGCGCGTCGATGGCCGCGGTGTGGTGGGGCTCGGTGTGCGAGCCGGTGAGCAGCAGTGTCGGAGCGCTGATCGCGGAAAGACGGGCGACCCCCACGGGAAGAGACAACACCGAACGGCTCTCGCGGATCCAGGCCGGGGCCGCGGCGACACGCTCCCTCCATGTCGGATCGGCCCGGAGTCGGTCGACGAGCGGGGGTGGAAAGCCAACCCCGTCGCGCAGACCGATGAGGGCAGCCTCCTCGTTGTCCCCCCGAGCGACTGCGGCCTCGGCTGCGATCAGCCACTGGTCGGGGTGCGGCGAGCCGATCGGGAACGGCGGCTCGTAGAGCACGAGGCTGCGCACTCGGGCCGGTGCGGCCAGTGCGGCGGTGGCCGCGGCAATGGCGCCGGAGGAGTGTCCGAACAGGTGAGCGGGCTGGTCGAGGGTCGCGAGCAGCGTGGCAACGTCTTGGGCCTCGCGGTCGAACGAGTGCGCCGCGCCGGGGGCCGCACCGGATTGTCCGTAGCCGCGCCGGCCCAGGGCCAGGCAGCGGTATCGAGGGGTCAGTATCGGCAGTATCCGGTCGAAGGAGCGGGTCGAGTTCAGGCCGCCGTGCAGCAGGACCAGCGGGGTTCCGGATCCGCTGTCTTCTACCAGAAGCGCACTACCGTCGCCCGCGATGAGCCGAAGCGCGACGGTCATCGCGAACCGTCCCGCACGGTCGTCGGGGTCAGCAGCCCGGTCGGCGGGAGCACCGTCGTCACTGCGTCCGCGTGCCGATGCACCAGCCGCCACTGCCCGTTCTCGCGTCGGAACAGGTGGGTGACCCGCAGCGTCAGTTCGCCCGGCTCGTCCTGATCGACGACGGTGGCGCGCCCCCGCTCGATGCCGATGGCGTAGGCGAGATCGCCGCTGTGGCTCGACGCGATCGGTTCGTAGCGGAGTTCGCCCCTGCGGAACCGGGCCGAGGCCCACGCGAGCCGATCGGTCACCAGCTGCGTGAACTCGGCCGGATCGCCGTTGAGGAACGCCCGCGCGCCGTCGGCCGCCTGATCGATGGCCTGCTGAAGGGTCGCATCGCCCATCCCGAGCCTCCTTGGCGTAAAGGCTGCTCTATGAAGGAAAGTACAATACGCTGTACTACATGGCAAGCTCTGGCGCTCCGGACGAATCCGTCTATCCCGGTCCGGCGCGGCCAATGATCGGCGCGCGGCTGCGTGCGGCCACCGAGGCCGTGCACGCTGCCGGCCATGCACGCCTGATCGCGGCGGGGTTCGACGAGCTGCGGCCGGCCCACTTCGCGCTACTGAAGTTCCCCGGCCCGCACGGGGTGCGGCCGACTGAGCTGGCCGGGCGCGTGGGCCTGCGCAAGCAGGCACTTAACCCGCTGCTCAACGACCTGGAAGCGTGGGGATACCTGCGCAGGTCAGACGACGACCGCGATGGGCGTGGGCGGGTACTGTGGCTGACCGAGCGCGGGTTCGCACTGGTGCGCGTGCTTCGGGAGACCTTGGAGGAGATCGAGTCCGGAGTCCGGGACCGATTCGGCGACGTGGCCACCGAGCGCTTTATGGCCGTGCTCGACGAGCTCCCGGCGATCGCCGCGGCGGCCGGTGGCGCACGTTCCGGCAAAGCGCAGCCTCCCGCAGACCGGGGCCGTGCGGCTCAGCTGTCGGGGCGCCCCTGACGCCCCTGGTCCGAGACGCCTCCCGCTTCATTCGTGCTCGAGCTCGGCGAACGCCTCCTCGGTGGGGCCGAGTACAACGACATCGGCCGCCCGCGCGCCGAACACCGTACGCGGGTACCGCTCGAACTGGGCCGAGTTCACCGGCTGGTGCACCCGGGCCGGCCGGGCGGCGCTGCCCGCGGCACCGACACCATCACGACGTACCTGACCGAGCTCGCCCGGCACGGCGCCAAGGTCGGCACCATGTCGCGCCATCGCCACTCGATGCGACAAGGTCGCCCTGCGCTACGAGGCCACCGTGCACATCGGCACGATCGACATCTGGCTCCGCGCCCTCGCCACGAGGACTTCTTAAGAGGAGGTCACGTTGTCCGGGCGCAGCCACGGCGAGGCATCGATAGCGAGCACGATCCGTCCGCCGAACATCCGCGCCAGCGGCAACCCGGCCAGCACCCGGCGCAGCCGCTCGGCGTCGACCTGGCCGACATTGACCGCGTCGTAGGCGTGCCGTGGCCGCGGCGGTGTTCCGGTGCCAGGCACAGCCCGACCAGCGTCTGCACCGGCCCGCCGGCACACAGCAGAGCATCGGTCAGCGCGAACAGCTCATCGGCCCGCCGGCCCAAGCAGCCGTACAGCTCGCCGCGGAAGCCTCGCAACCGGTCGGCCGCCTCTGAAGCCAGGCTCTTCGCAACCCCACCGGCCGGGTGAAGACTGTCCATCACGGCCACCGCCGTTCACTTCGAAGCTCGTCACTCCGAAGGATCCAGCGATGGCCGCTCCCATGCCAGAGCCGGAACCACAGCCGTGCAACCCACCGGCGCAAAGGGGTTAAACGACAAGCTGTGAAGTGAATGGACCACAGCCGGGCTGTGCGGTCTTGTCGAGGGTGACGCGGTAGCCGAGGTTGTGGAGTTGGCCGATGAGGCGGTCGCCTTGGCGGTCGGTGTTGCGGCGGGTGAAGTAGTCGCCGCCGAGGTCGGTGTAGTCGCGGTCATCGGCCAGCAGGTGCCAGCTGACGACCAGGATGGAGTGGGCGACGGCGACGGCGGCTTTCTTCTTCCCGATGCGGTGGGCCAGCCCGCCAGAACTGGGCCGATAGGTAGGTGTCGCGGGTGCGCGCCGCGGCCCAGGCGCACTGGACGAGGATGTCGGTCAGCCACACGTCGCCTGTAGTGGTCTTGCCCGAGCCGCGTTTGCCACCGGTGATGTTGTTACCCGGGGCCAGGCCGGCCCAGGACGCCAGGTGCGCGGCGGTGGGGAAACGGGTCATGTCGACGCCGATCTCGGCGATGATGGTTTCGGCGGCCCGTTTCCCGACCCCGGTGATGGTGTCGAGCCGGTCACGGGCCCGGACGATAGGGATCCCGTCCTGCCCATCGCGTGCCGGCCCGCTCTGGGTGGCGAACAGGGTGTCAACCCGCTCGTCGAGTTGGGCGATCGCCTGCTCCAGGTGCGCGGTGTGTGCCAGCGACAGCCCGATCAGCAGGGCGTGGTGGTCGGTGAACCGGCCGCGCAGCGCCTTCCGTAGCGCGGGGATCTTCTTGCGAAGCTTGCCCTTGGCCAACTCGGCGAGCACGACGGGGTCGCGTTCACCGGCGACCAGGGCGGCGAGCATGGTCCGCCCGGACACCCCGAGGACATTGGAGGCGACCGAGTCGAGTTTGATGCCGGCGTCTTCAAGGGTCTTCTGGATGCGCTGGCACTCGCCGGTGGTCCTGGATGGGCCGTTTGCGGTAGCGGGTCAGATCCCGCAACTGCCGGATCACCGGCGGGGGCACGAAACTGCCCCGCAGCAGCCCGTGCTCGAGCAGCTCGGCCAGCCATTCGGCGGCGAACCAGTCGGCCATCGCCTCCAGCGAGGAGGTGAACGCGGCGAACGTGCGGGTCTGCCTGCGCCGGACCCGCCCCTGGGTGGCCGGGGTTCGTACGCAGGCCACGACCTCGTCCTTGCCGATGTCGATCCCCACGCAGCGCTCGATCAGTACGTCCATCGTCGGCCTCCCCGCCGTCCCTCGACCGATCCGGGCGGGGCCGGCGGGGCCAACCGATCAGCGACGCTGTGACGCGTGTACGAGATCAACAGTTCGAGGTGCCGGGAAGGCCCCAGGCGTCAGTCTCAGCGACGGGTTCGCACGCACCAAGCGCGAACGAGCACAGCCGACCCCGCCCGAATTCTCATCCCGCGAGGCGGCCCGGGGTAGGGCCACGACATCTCAGAGAAGGAACCCGAGCACGTGCGCGCGCACGGCGTCCGGCGCCTCCAGCTGCGGCAGATGTCCGGCGCCCTGGATGATCTCCAGACGTGAGTCGCGCAGCCGGGAGCTGAACTCGTCGGCGTAGACCGGATCGACGAGCCTGTCCTGGGCGCCCCAGATCAGCAGGGTCGGCGCGGTCACCCGGTGAATCCGGCGCGCCAGGCCCTTCTCCGGGATCGGCCAGATGAAATGCAGGATGCTGGCCATCCGCATGGCGGCCTCGAACAGCGCCTGCGGGTCGTCCGCCGGCGGCGTGAGGGTCGCCGCCAACGGGCTCGCCGGGTCGGCGAGCACGAGCCCGGGCAGGGTCTCGGCGGGGATGCCCGCGATGTCCGGGATCGGCGTGTCGTCGCGCCAGAAGCCGATCGGTGCGATGAGCACGAGCCGGGTGATCCGACGCGGGCTGTTGGCGGCCAGTTCGGCCGCGACCATACCGCCGAACGAATGTCCCACGACCTGCACCGCGTCGAGTCCGAGGACGTCGAGCAGTTCGTCGTAGAACAGCACGAGCTCCCAGATCCCGGGCAGCTGCGTCAGCGCCTCGGAGTCCGCGGCACCGGGATGTTCGACGGCGTAGACGGTGTGCTCGGCGGCGAGGGCGTCGAGGAACGGGTCCCAGAACAGGCCGCCCGCGCCGTGCAGGAACAGCACCGGGTCGCCGGTGCCTGCCACCAGGACCCGGGCCCGGATCGTGCCGACCTCGATGGTGCGTTCGCTGACCTCGGAGGCTGCGGTGGTGGTCATGGCACTCCTCCTCAGGCCGTGGTGCCGGCGGGCACTGTGGTGACGGCACGGTCGGCGGCACCCTGCGGCCACCATCGGTGGGTCCAGCCCTCGTCGTCCCAGATGTGCCGGATGCGGGGCAGGACCTCCTCGGCGAACAGGGTGATGTTCTTCTTGGTCAGCTCATGCGGCATCGAGCCGATCTGCAGCAGCGCGTGCAGGTTGCCCACCCGCAGGGTCTTCGCGGCCTCGATGAGGCGATCGGCGACGGTGGCGGGGCTGCCCGCGATGATGAAGCCCTCCTCGTTGAGGGTCTTCCAGTTCTTGTCCAGGGCCGCGGCCGCGGCAATGTCACCCGGCTGGTTGGTCTTGATGGCGAACTCTGTGCTCTTGCGTGTCCGATAGCCGGGGGCCTCGAAGAAGTACGGCGGAATGTGCAGGCATTTCTTGAAGAAGTACGAGCAGTGCTCCAGGTATTCTTTCTCGGCCCGTTCGTCGGTCTCCGAGACACAGATTTGCTGCGCGAACCCAGCGCGGAACGGGTTCCGGTCGACCCCCATCTCGTCCATCGTGTTCCAGAACCCGTCCATCAGCTTCTTGCCGAACTTCGCGCCGAAGAACGACAGGTAGCTGTAGGTGTAGTCCCTTCTCCCGGCCAGCTCCCAGGTCTCCACGGACCCGCCTCCGGCCAGCCATACCGGCGGATGGGGCTTCTGCAGCGGCTGCGGCCACGGATTGACGTAGCGGAGTTGGTTGTAACGGCCGTTGAAGCTGAACGGGCCCGGCCGGGTCCAGGCCTGGATGATCAGCTCCTCGGCCTCCCGGAAGCGCGGCCGGGTCTGGGTCGGTGGTACGCCGTAACAGAAGTTGACGTCCATCGAGGTCCCCACGGGAAAGCCGGCCGCGAGCCGCCCGTTGGAGAGCACGTCGATCATCGCGAACTCCTCGGCCACCCGGGTGGCCGGCTGGTACAGCGCAAGCGTGTTGCCGAGCACCATGATGGCGCTGTTGTTCGGTGTCCTGCGGGCCAGCGCGGCGGCCATGAGGTTCGGCGAGGCCATGAACCCATAGCCGTTCTGGTGATGCTCGTTGACTCCGACGCCGTCGAACCCGAGCCGGTCGGCGAGCTCGAGTTCGTCGAGGTTCCACCGATAGTATTCGGCGACCTTCTTCGGATCGCACAGCTCGGTATTGGGTGGGGTCACCCAAATACTCTCATAGCGTGTCTCGAAGTCCGCTGGAAGATCGCGGTAGGGCATCAGATGGAAGAAGATCGACTTCATTGTCATCCCCTCGTCGAGCCATGCCGGTGCGAGTCATCACGGTGTTGGTTCCGGTTGTCTCGGCACGGAACCACCGTGCCGTCACCGGTCTGTGACGCCGGACACGTTCCCCGAGTCAAACAACCCGGTTCGCAGTTGTCAATGCTCACGGACTGCCGCCGGACATTCTCGCGGAAACGAGGTCCCGCGATTGGTTACGCGGTCGCGCCCCCCGGGTCGGCGGCCAGCGCCGCCCGGCCGGCCTCGAGGCGCGCGACCGGGATGCGGTAGGGCGAGCAGGAGACGTAGTCGAGCCCGGCCTCGTGGAAGAAGTGCACCGACTCGGGATCGCCGCCGTGTTCGCCGCAGACGCCCAGCGTGAGGCCCGGCCGGGTGCGGCGGCCGGCGGCCGCGGCCATCCGGACCAGCGCCCCCACCCCCTCGCGGTCCAGCGACTCGAAGGGCGACACCGCGAACACGCCCTGAGCCAGATAGGCGACGAAGATCGCGGCCTCGACGTCGTCCCGGGAGAAACCCCAGGTCGTCTGGGTCAGGTCATTGGTGCCGAAGGAGAAGAACTCCGCGGCCTCGGCGATCCGGTCCGCGGTCAGCGCGGCTCGCGGGAGCTCGATCATCGTGCCGATCGGGATGCGGAGGCTCACGCCCGCCCGCTCGGCGACCTCGGCGATGATGGCGTCGATCTCGTCGCGGACCAGATGCAGCTCCATCACCGAGGCCACCAGCGGCACCATGATCTCCACCCGCGGCCGCCCGCCGGCGGCGATCCGGGCCGCGGCGGCCTCGGCGATCGCGCGCACCTGCATGGCGAACAGGCCGGGCACCACCAGCGCGAGCCGGACCCCACGCAGCCCGAGCATCGGGTTGGACTCGTGTCGGCGCTGCACCGCGCCGAGCAGCCTCGCGTCCTGCGGGTCGGCCGAGCCGCCGGTCGCCTCGGTGACGGCGACGCGGATGGCGAGCTCGGTCCGGTCGGGCAGGAACTCGTGCAACGGGGCGTCGAGCAGCCGGATCGTGGTCGGCAGACCGTCCATCGCGGTGAGCAGCGCGACGAAGTCGGCTCGCTGCAACGGAAGCAGCTCGGCCAGCGCCGCACTCCTGGCCTCGGCGGAGTCGGCGAGGACCAGCCGCTCGATGAGCACTCGCCGTTCGCCGAGGAACATGTGCTCGGTGCGACACAGGCCGACGCCCTGAGCGCCGAGTCGCCGCGCGTGGGCGGCGTCCTCGGCCGTGTCGGCGTTGGCCCGGACCGTCAGCCGCCGGCTCCCATCCGCGTGCCGAAGCAGCCGGTCCACCGAGCGGACCAGGTCCGCGGCGTCGGCGTCGAGGCCCTTGAGCGCGATGTCGAGGCCCTGCTCGAGGTAGGTCGCCACGGGAGAGGGGACCACGGGGCGTGCGCCGGCGAAGACCTCCCCGGTCGTGCCGTCGATGGACAGGATGTCGCCCTCCGCGACCACGAGGTCACCGACGCGCAGGACGCGCTCCGGCGCGTCGATGTCGATCTCCTCGGCGCCGCAGACACAGGCCCGGCCCATGCCGCGGGCCACCACCGCGGCGTGCGAGGTCTTGCCACCCCGACTGGTGAGCACGCCGGCCGCGGCGATCATTCCTTCGAGATCGTCGGGGCTGGTCTCGCGCCGGCACAGCAGCACCTGGGCGCCCGCGGCCGCCCTGGCGACCGCTGCCGCCGAGTCGAACACGACCTCACCCACCACCGCACCCGGCGATGCCGCCATCCCGGTGGTGATCGGGGTGGCGGGGGTGCCGGCGTCGAACTGCGGGAACATCAGTTGGGCCAGCTGATGGCCGGTCACCCGGGTGAGGGCTTCGTCGAGGGTGATGACCTCCTCGTCGATGAGGTGCGCCGCGATGCGGAACGCCGCGGCCGCGGTGCGCTGGCCGATCCGGGTCTGCAGCATCCACAGCGTGCCGCGCTCGATGGTGAACTCGATGTCACACAGGTCGCGGTAGTGGGTCTCCAGCAGACGCATGATACGGGTCAGCTCGGCGTGCGCCCGCGGGTCGCGTCCGGCCAGGTCGTCCAGCGACTCGGTGTTGCGGATTCCCGCGACGACGTCCTCGCCCTGCGCGTTCGGCAGATAGTCGCCGTAGACGCCGGGCCGCCCGGTGGCCGGGTCACGGGTGAACGCGACGCCGGTGCCAGAGGTCTGGCCGAGGTTGCCGAAGACCATCGCGCACACGTTGACCGCGGTGCCCAGGTCGTGCGGGATACGTTCGCGTCTGCGGTAGATCCGGGCTCGCTCGGTGTTCCAGGAGTCGAATACGGCGCGGATGGCCAGGTCGAGCTGCTCGCGCGGATCCTGGGGGAACTCGCGTCCCGACTGGGTGACGACGATCTGGTTGAACGACTCGACCAGCTCGCGCAGCGCGGCGACGGGCAGCTCCACATCGGTCGCCACCGCGGCCCGTGCCTTCGCGGCCGCGAGTTCGTCGTCGAACAGCTCCGCCCGCACGCCCAGCACGGTCCGGCCGAACATCTGGATCAGCCTGCGGTAGGAGTCCCAGGCGAAGCGTTCGTCCCGCGCCGCCGCCGCGAGCCCCTTGACCGAGTGGTCGTTGAGGCCGACGTTGAGGATCGTGTCCATCATCCCGGGCATCGACACCTTCGCGCCGGACCGCACGGACACCAACAGCGGATCCTCGACGTCGCCGAGCCGACGGCCGAGCGTGTCCTCCAGTCGGCGCAGCGCCGCCGTGACCTGCTCGCGCAGCTCCGCAGGTTCCGTACCCCGAGCCAGATAGTGGCGGCAGGCCTCGGTGCTCACCGTGAAGCCGGGCGGTACCGGAAGGCCGAGCCGAGTCATCTCCGCGAGGTTCGCGCCCTTGCCGCCGAGCAGGTCGGCCTGTGTCCGGTCGCCGTCGGCGAAGTCGAACACCAACCGTGCACCAGAAGCCGCGTTCATGAGGACACCCCCGGGTCGCCTCGACCATCCTGCGCCAGATGCGCCTCCCGCACGGCGACTGCCGTGGGGGAACATCTCCATACCAGTCTCGCGCGCCGCTGGCAGCGCAGGACCGGACCGGAGCCCACCGCGCGTGTGGATCGCTCGGCCAGGTGCACGCCCGTCCATGGCCCGGCACAGACGAAGCGACCAGGACCGCGGTGGATGCGGTCCTGGTCGCTCGTGCGGACTGTTGTGCGGGCTGAGGGGGATCAGCTCGCGAACGCGCAGGTCAGCGCGCCGAACGGTTACACGTCGTAGTAGAGGGCGAACTCGTACGGGTGCGGGCGCAGCCGGAGCGGGTCGATCTCCGTCTCCCGCTTGAGCGAGATCCAGGTCTCGATCAGGTCGGTGGTGAACACGCCGCCCTCGAGCAGGTAGTCGTGGTTCGCCTCCAGCGCGTCGATGACGGCCTCGAGGCTGGAGGGCACCTGCGGGATGTCCCTGGCCTCCTCCGGCGGCAGCTCGTAGAGGTCCTTGTCGATCGGGGCCGGCGGCTCGATCTTGTTCTTGATGCCGTCGAGCCCGGCCATCATCATCGCGGCGAACGCGAGGTACGGGTTGCCCGACGAGTCGGGGCAGCGGAACTCGAGGCGCTTGGCCTTCGGGTTGTCGCCCGACAGCGGGATCCGGATGCAGGCCGAACGGTTCCGGGCGGAGTAGACCAGATTCACCGGGGCCTCGAAACCCGGCACCAGACGGTGGAAGGAGTTCACCGTCGGGTTGGTGAACGCGAGCAGGCTCGGTGCGTGGTGCAGCAGGCCGCCGATGTAGTAGCGCGCCATGTCCGAGAGCCCGCCGTAGCCGGTCTCGTCGTGGAACAGCGGCGCCCCGTCCTTCCACAGCGACTGGTGGGCGTGCATGCCCGAGCCGTTGTCACCGAAGAGCGGCTTCGGCATGAACGTGACGGTCTTGCCTGCGTGCCACGCGGTGTTCTTGATGATGTACTTGAACAGCATCAGGTCGTCGGCCGAGTGCAGCAGGGTGTTGAACCGATAGTTGATCTCGGCCTGGCCCGCGGTACCGACCTCGTGGTGGCCGCGCTCGATCTCGAACCCGCAGTTGATCAGGTTCGTGACCATGTCGTCGCGCAGGTCGGCGTAGTGGTCGACCGGGGGCACCGGAAAGTAGCCGCCCTTGTAGTTGACCTTGTAACCGAGGTTGCCGCCGGCCTCTTCGCGGCCGGTGTTCCACCAGCCCTCGACGGAGTCGATGTGGTGGTACTGCTGGTGCGGGTCCGACCCGAAGCGGACCGAGTCGAAGATGTAGAACTCGGCCTCCGCCCCGAAGTACGCGGTGTCCGCGACGCCCGAGGCGGCGAGGTACTCCTCGGCCTTGCGGGCGACGTTGCGCGGGTCGCGGCTGTAGGGCTCGCCCGTGATCGGGTCGTGCACGAAGAAGTTCAGGTTCAGCGTGCGGTGCTTGCGGAACGGGTCCAGCCGCGCGGTCGCGGGGTCGGGGAACAGCGCCATGTCGGACTCGTTGATCGCCTGGAAACCGCGGACGGACGAGCCGTCGAACGCGACACCGTTGTCCAGGAGACCCTGGTCGAAGGTCGAGGCGGGGACGGTGAGGTGCTGCATGACGCCGGGCAGGTCGCAGAACCTGATGTCGACGTACTCGACCTTCTCGTCCGAGATGTACTTCAGTACCTCTTCGGAGTTCCTGAACACGCTCGCGGCTCCTTTGATCGGCTTCGGCGTTGTCAGCGAAGCTATGGGCGCGTTGTTGCCCGACGGTCACCCGCGCGTTTCGCGGACGTTAACGGACCCAACGGGCGGCTCACCTCACACGGACGGCCTAGGCTGTGCGGCATGACGCGCTGGATCGACTCCTGGCTGCCGGGTTCCTCGGCCGGTCCCGGCGCCGGACCGTCCGGCGCCCACCGGGGGGAGCGGTTCGGCCTGCCGCAGTCCGGTCCGGGATCCGCGACCGGATTCGGGCGCAGGCTGGCCGCGATCACGATCGACTGGTTGCTCGGCTACCTCATCGCCACGCTGTTCGCGGGCCCCGACCCGTTCGGCGTGCAGTCGAACCTGAGCTGGACGGTGTGGCTGGTGTGGTTCCTGCTCACCGCCGTGCCCACCGCGATCTTCGGCGCCACGCCGGGGATGACCATCATCGGTCTGCGGGTCGCCCGGATCGACGACGCCGCCCTCGTCGGGGTGCCGCGGGCGCTTCTTCGCACGGCGTTGTTGGGCCTGGTCGTCCCCGCCCTCATCCGCGATGACGACGGCCGTGGCTGGCACGACCGCGCTACCCGGACGATCGTGCTCCGCACCCGCTGACCGCCCGGCGCTCGAGCGGGGCTCAGCGGCGACGGACCGTCCGCTGCACACTTCGGATCTTCGCCCCGGTGGGCATCGGGCCCTTCGGCAGCGCGGCGGCGCGGGAGCCAAGGGACGCCAGCCGGGTCTCGATGGCGTCCATCTGCTTGGCGTCGATGTTGCGCGGCAGCCTCATGACGTGCCGCTGCAGCTTGCTCAGCGGCACCTGACCCTCGTCGTTGCCGACGATCACGTCGTAGATCGGCACGTTGCCGACGACCCGGGAGGTGCGCTTCTTCTCCTGCGCCAGCAGGCTCTTGACCCGGTGCGGGGCGCCCTCGGCGACGAGAATGACCCCGGGCCTGCCGACGACCCGGTGCACGGCGTCGAGGTGGGTGGTGCCGGCGACCCCGGGGGTGACGCGCCACGGGCCGCGCATGTTGTCCAACGCCCAGCCCGCGGCGCCGGGTTGTCCCTCGGCCTTGCTGTACACCGTGCGCTGCACCCGTCGGCCGAACACGCTGATCGCCGCCAGCACACCGATCGCGATACCGAGCGGCAGGACCACCCACTGCAGTCCCCAGATCAGCCCCAGCGCGAACACGACGGCGACCGACAGCAGCAGGACGCCGACCATGATCGGGATCAGCATCTTGTCCTCTCGGCGCTGCATCTTGAACGCCTCGAGGATCTGCCTGCGTCGCTGTTTCGACGCCTCGCGCTTCGCGCGCTTGGCTTGCTGCTGCGCAGCCTTCTGCGCTGCCTTGTCGGGCTTGCCGGCCATGCGCCCCAGGATACGGGCTAGCCGCGAGCGAGCAGGGAGCGCGCCTCCTGCGCAGCCGGCTCGGCGGCCAGATGGGCCAGCTGGGGGGAGAGCTGCTCTCCGCGATGCGCCACGGTCTGGGCGTACAGCCGCCCGGCCCGGTAGGACGAGCGCACCAGCGGCCCGGCCATCACCCCGGCGAACCCGATCTGTTCGGCCGTCGCCGCATGCTCGACGAACTCCTCCGGACGGACCCAGCGCTCCACCGGGTGGTGCCGCGCCGACGGCCGCAGGTACTGGGTGATCGTGACGATCTCGCAGCCGGCCTCGTGCAGGTCACGCAGCGCCGCGGTGACCTCCGCGGGCGTCTCGCCCATGCCCAGGATCAGGTTGGACTTGGTGACCAGCCCGGCCGCCCGCGCCTTGCTCACGACCTCCAACGAGCGGGCATACCGAAAGCCCGGGCGGATCCGGCGGAAGATCCGCGGCACCGTCTCCAGGTTGTGCGCCAGCACCTCCGGCGCCGCCGCGAACACCTCGCCCAGCTGGGCGTCGTCGCTGTTGAAGTCCGGGACCAGCAGTTCCACCCCGGTGCCCGGGTTGAGCGCGTGGATCTGCCGGACGGTCTCGGCGTACAGCCACGCCCCACCGTCGGGCAGGTCGTCGCGGGTCACCCCGGTGACCGTGGCATAGCGCAGCCCCATCGCGGCCACCGACTCGGCGACCCGGCGCGGCTCGTCACGGTCCAGCGCGACCGGCTTGCCCGTCTCGATCTGGCAGAAGTCGCACCGGCGGGTGCACTGGTCGCCGCCGATGAGGAAGGTGGCCTCCCGGTCCTCCCAGCACTCGTAGATGTTGGGGCAGCCCGCCTCCTCACACACCGTGTGCAGGCCACCGGAGCGCACCAGCGACTTCAGCTCGGTGTACTGCGGGCCCATCCGGGCGCGAGTGCGGATCCACGGCGGCTTGCGCTCGATCGGGGTCTGGGCATTGCGGACCTCAAGGCGCAACAGCTTGCGACCCTCCGGTGCGATCGTCACGTTCGACAGGCTACGCCGTCGTCGTCGCGCGGCATGCCGGCGCCGAGGTGGCTAGCCTCGGGTCCCGTGGACGTGCGGATCTTCACCGAGCCCCAACAGGGGGCCAGCTATGACGACCTGCGGCGAGTCGCGCGCACCGCCGAGGACGCCGGTTACGACGGGTTCTTCCGATCCGACCACTTCCTGGCCATGGGGGCCGCCGCGGAGCGCGGCGGCGAGCCGGGGCCGACCGACGCCTGGCTGACGTTGGCCGGCCTGGCCCGCGACACCCGGACCGTGCGGCTGGGCGTCCTCGTGACCTCGGCGACGTTCCGACTGCCCGGTCCGCTCGCGATCGGGGTCGCGCAGGTCGACCAGATGTCGGGCGGGCGCGTCGAGTTCGGTATCGGCACCGGTTGGTTCGAGGCCGAGCACCGCGCCTACGGCATCCCGTACCCCCCGCTGCGCGAGCGCTTCGACCGGCTCGCCGAACAACTCGCGATCGTCACCGGGCTGTGGGCGACCGCGCCCGGGGAGCGGTTCTCCTTCGCCGGCGAGTACTACACCCTTGCCGATTCCCCGGCGTTACCCAAACCGGCGCAGCAGCCGTGCCCGCCCGTGATCGTCGGTGGTCACGGCAAGCGGCGCACCCCGCAGCTCGCCGCACGCTACGCCGACGAGTTCAACGTGGCCTTCTCCTCGATCGACACGGTCGAGGACCGGTTCTCGCGGGTCGACGCGGCGTGCAAGGAGATCGGCCGCGACCCCGCGGCGGTGGTGCGTTCGATCGCCCAGACGGTCTGCGTCGGCCGCGACGACGCGCAGGTGGCCCGGCGCGCGCGGGCCATCGACCGGAACGCCGCGGACCTGCGTGCGAACGGACTGGCGGGCACCCCCGCCGAGGTGGTCGACCGGCTCGGGACCTGGCGCGAGCGCACCGGTGTCGATCGCGTCTACCTGCAAGTGCTCGACCTGGACGACCTCGACCACATCGAGCTGATCGCGTCCGAGGTGCTACCTCACCTGCGCTGACTAGCGCATCCGAAGGTCGAGACCGGCGGGGACGTCGGGAGCATCCCGCGGCCCGACCACGTGCTCGCGCACGGCCAGCGTTCCGTCCAGCGCGGCGGCCACCGCCTCGGCGGTGGCCGCGCGGACCTCGGCAACGGTGACCCGGCGGCCGAGCTCCGCGGTCAGGGAGCTGACCCCGGCGTCACTGATCCCACAGGGAACGATGCGATCGAACTCGCTCAGGTCGGGGTCGCAGTTCAACGCGAACCCGTGCATCGTCACCCCGCTCTGCACCCGGACCCCGATCGCGGCGAGCTTGCGCTCCGGACGGGCGGCGTCGGCGGGCAGCCACACCCCACTGCGCCCTTCGACGCGGCCCGCGGCCGTGACCCCCAGCCCGGCGCACACGGCGATCAGCGCCTCCTCAAGCCTGCGCACGTAGTTCACGACGTCCAGCGGCTCGGCGAGCGCGACGATCGGGTAGCCGACGAGCTGTCCTGGTCCGTGCCAGGTGATCCGTCCGCCGCGGTCGACGTCGATCACCGGCGAGCCGTCGGTCGGGCGGTCCTCCGGACGGGTGCGTTTGCCCGCGGTGTAGACCGACGGATGTTCGAGCAGCATCAGCACGTCGGGTCCGGTGCCGTCGCGGCGGGCCTGCGCGTGTGTGCGCTGGGCGTCCCAGGCGGCGAGATAGTCGATCGAGTCGATGACCTCGACATGCAGCGGCTCGCTGCCGCGGCGGCAGGACCGGGTGCGGTCAAGGGGGGAGACGATGCTCGACGCGGTGTTCGCCATGCCGCTCACCGTACGCCCGCCACCGGCAGCCACCGGCGATGCGGCCGACCGGCCGGTGCGGCGGGGGAGAACCGTTGACGAGCCCGGTTCACCCGACTCGGTCGCGGAAATACCCCGACTCGCGGACGGAAATACCCCGACTCGCGGGTCAGTGGGGGATCGCGGCGGCGAGGGCTTCCTCGATCGTGTTGTGTCGGAACGAGAACCCGGCCCGGCGCAGCACACCGGGCACCGCCCGAGGCCCGGTGAGCACCGTCTCCTGAGCCAACTCACCGAGCAGGGTGCGGAGCACCACCGCCGGCACGGCGAACGGGGCGGGCCGGTCGACCGCCGCGGCGAGCGCCTCGGTGAACTCCGCGTTGGTCACCGGGTTCGGGGCGGTCAGGTTCACCGGTCCCCGCACATCGGTGTTCTCCAGCACGAAACGGATGGCCCCGATTTCGTCGTCCAGGGAGATCCACGGCACGAACTGCCGACCGTCGCCGAGTCGCGCGCCCAGCATGAACCGGAACAACGGACGCAACCTGCCCAGCAGCCCGCCGGCGGGAGACAGCACCGGCGCCGAGCGCAGCAGCACCACCCGGGCGCCCGCGGTGGCGGCCGGGGCGGTGGCGGCCTCCCAGTCGTGGCAGATCTCGGCGAGGAATCCGGCGCCCTGTGGCGCGGTCTCGTCGACCTCACGGGAGCCGGTGTCGCCGTAGTAGTTGACCCCGGAGGCGTTGGCGAGCACCGGGACGCCGTGCTCGGCGACGGCGCAGGCCAGAACGTCGGTGGGAACGGTGCGGCTGTCGCGGATCAACTGCTTGCGCGAGCCGCTCCAGGGACGGTCACCGATACCGACCCCGCACAGGTTCACCACCGCATCGACATCGGCAAAGGTGCCGTCGTCGATGCGGCCTGCGGGCGGGTCCCAGCCGCGTTCGTCCGGTGCCGTCGGCCTGCGGCGGACGAGCCGCAGCACCTCGTGCCCGGCCTGTCGCAGATTGGAGACCAAGGCGGTGCCGATGAGGCCGGACGAGCCGGCGACGACCATACGCACGACGATGATCCTCCCGGACACCTCCCGCAACCGCGACTCGAACCCGCAGCCGCGACCGGCTCGACCCTCAGCGCAGGACTTCGGTGTCGAACGCCCCCTCCTCGAGGCGGGCCCTGACGGCGCTGACGAACCGGCCCGCGTCGGCACCGTCGACCAGCCGGTGGTCGTAGGTCAGCGGCAGATAGCAGACCGACCGGATCGCGATGACGTCCTCACCCTCGGGACCGCGGACGACCCGCGGCTGCTTGCTGATCGCGCCGGTGCCCAGGATCGCGACCTGCGGCTGGTTGATGATCGGTGTGTCGAACAGCGCGCCCGCACTGCCGATGTTGGTGATCGTGAACGTTCCACCGGAGAGCTCGTCGGGCCCGATCTTGGCGGCGCGGGTCCGCGCCGCGACATCGGCGATCTTGCGCGCCAGCCCGGCGACGTTCAGCTCCTGGGCGTTCTTGATCACCGGAACGAGCAGCCCGCGCGGAGTGTCGACCGCGATCGCCAGGTGCACGGCTCCGTGGTACGTCACCTCCTTGGTCTCCTCGTTGATCGACGCGTTGAGCTGTGGGAACGCCTGCAGCGCCTCGATGGTGGCCTTGGCGAAGAACGGCAGGTAGGTGAGCTTGACCCCCTCGCGAGCGGCGAACTCGTCCTTCGCCCGGTCGCGCAGCTTGGCGATCCTGGTGACGTCCACCTCCTGCACGGTCGTGAGCTGCGCCGAGACCTGCAGCGACTCGCGCATCCGCTGGGCGATGACCTGGCGCAGCCGCGGCATCGTCACCGTGGTGCCCGGCTGCGGGCCCTCGGTGGCCGCAGCAGCCACGGCGGTCGGCGGTGCGGGCGCCGGGGCAGCGGGCTGCGCGGGTGCCGAAGCGGGTGGCGGGGCGGCTGGCGTGGCGGCCTTCTTGGCCTCGGCGGCGGCGAGCACGTCCTGCTTACGGATCCGGCCGCCGACGCCGCTGCCCTGGATGGCGGCGAGGTCGACGTCGTGCGTGGTCGCCAGCCTGCGTACCAGCGGGGTGACATACGGAGCGCCGGCGCGCCCGTCGACTTCGGCCGCCTGTCCGTCGGCGCCCACCTCCTCCGGCTCGGGGCGGGTCTCGGCGGGCGGCTGGGCCGACGCGGCGGGCTCGGACACCGGGGCCGGCTCGGCTTGCGGGACTGCGGCCTGCGGGGCGGCGGCCTGGGGGGCGGCAGGAGCGGGCTGGGCCGGGGCGGGCGCGCTGGGTGCGGCGCCCAGAGCGCCGATGATGGCCAGCCGCCCCCCCACCTCGACCGTGTCGTCCTCGGCCGCGATGATCTCCAGCACGGTCCCGGCGACGGGCGAGGGGATCTCGGTGTCGACCTTGTCGGTCGAGATCTCCAGCAACGGCTCGTCGACCGCGACCGTGTCGCCGACCTCCTTGAGCCAGCGGGTGACCGTGCCCTCGGTCACACTCTCGCCCAGCTCGGGCATGACGACCGGGGTTCCCGAGGCGGCGTCGGCCGACGGGGCCTTCCCGGCCGCGTTGACCGCGGCGGGCTCCGGTTGCGGTGCGGGCTCGGGCTGCGGGGTCGCCTCGGGCCGCGCCTGCGCGCCCCCGTCATCGGTGGGCTCGGCCGTGTCCGCGGGACCCTCGCCGATCACCGCGAGCTCACCACCCACTTCGACGATCTCGTCCTCGGCCGCGACGATGCGCTGCAGGACACCGGCGACGGGTGAGGGGATCTCGGTGTCGACCTTGTCGGTCGAGATCTCCAGCAACGGCTCGTCGACCTCGACCCGGTCGCCTTCCTGTTTGAGCCAGCGCGTCACCGTCCCTTCGGTCACACTCTCGCCGAGGGCGGGCATCTGTACGGAGAAGGCCATGATGGGTCGGAGCTCCTCTTCGTGCGGTTCGCGTTGTCGGCGGTCGGCAGCCGTCAGCTGTGGGTGTGCAGCGGCTTGCCGGCCAAGGCGAGGTGCGCCTCGCCGAGGGCTTCGTTCTGGGTCGGGTGGGCGTGGATGAGCGACGCGACATCCTCGGCCTGGGCATCCCAGTTGTAGATCAGCTGCGCCTCGCCGATCAGCTCGCCGACCCGCGCCCCGACCATGTGGATCCCCACGACCGGACCGGGAGTGCCCGCCGCGCCCGTCTTGACCAGCTTGATCGCGCCGGAGGTCCGCAGGATCTGCGACTTGCCGTTGCCACCGAGGTCGTAGGTGAGGGTCTGGATCTCGCCGTGGCGCTCGCGGGCCTGCTGCTCGGTCAGCCCGACGGAGGCGACCTCGGGCTCGCAGTAGGTGACTCGCGGGATCCCGGCCTCGTCGATCACCGGCGGGTTGAGACCCGCGATGTCCTCGGCGACGAAGATCCCCTGGGCGAAGCCGCGGTGGGCGAGCTGAAGCCCGGCGACCACGTCGCCCACGGCGTGGACGTTCGGCAGGTTCGTGCGCAGCCGGTCGTCGACCTGGATGAACCCGCGCTCCATCGCCACCCCGGCCTGCTCGTAGCCGTGGCCGGTGGTGTTCGGCCCGCGCCCGACGGCGACCAGCAGCAGGTCGGCCTCGATCTCCTCGCCGGACTCCAGGCTGATCGTGACCTGCGAGTCGGTCTGCTCGGCCCCGGTGAACTTCACCCCGGTCTTGAACGCGATCTTGCGGCGGCGGAACGCGCGCTCGAGCTGCTTGGAGGCGAACTCGTCCTCGGCCGGCACCAGGCGGGGCAGCGCCTCGACGATGGTCACCTCGGCGCCGAAGGACTTCCACACGCTGGCGAACTCGACCCCGATCACCCCGCCGCCGAGCACGACGACCCGCCGCGGCACCTCGTCGAGGGTCAGCGCCTGGTCCGAGGTGATGATCCGGCCGCCGATCTCCAGGTCCGGCAGGCTGCGGGCGTATGAGCCGGTGGCCAGCACGACGTGCCGCCCGACGTAGCGGTCGCCGTTCACCTCCACGGCGCTGGGAGCGACGAACGTGCCCGCACCGGCGACCAGCTGGATCTTGCGGGACGCCACCAGCCCCTGCAGCCCCTTGTAGAGCCTGCCGACGATGCCGTCCTTGTAGGCGTTGACCCCGGCCATGTCGATGCCGGCCACCGAGCTACGGACCCCGAACTGTTCGCCCTCCCGCGCGGCATCGGCGACCTCCGCGGCGTGCAGGAGCGCTTTGGTCGGGATGCAGCCGCGGTGCAGGCAGGTTCCGCCCAGCTTGTCCTTCTCCACCAGCACCACGGACAGGCCCAGCTCCGCCGCCCGCAATGCGCAGGCGTAGCCACCGGACCCGCCACCGAGAACGACCAGGTCGACGTTGTGCTCGGGCACTTCAGGCTCCTCCTCGCGGCTCGCCCGCGCGGGTCTCGCGCGGCGGCGGCGCCCATCTTGTCACCCTGGCGGTGCGCGGGTGGGGCTGGGCCGATCGGGAGAAAAGCAGCGGCCTTCGACGTTGACCGAACACGACGACGACGTGTCGCGAGCCGCGGCGCCGGGGCAGTCGAGGTGAAGGTGGCGGTGATGGGGCTGTTGCGCAGGTTCGGCAGGGGCAGACCAGGAACGCTGCGTCGGGCGCGCAGCGCGGACGAGGAACACCTGCGTTCCTGGGCGGCGGCCCGCGCCGGCGTCGAGGCGTTCGTGGAGCCGCGGACGACCGTGACCGACACGACGATGCTGCTGGTCGCCGCCGACGGCGAGTGGACCCGCCGCAGGGTCTCCGGTCCGGACGGGGCGCGCAGGCTGGCGCGGTCGCTGCGCATCCCGGTCTACGACGTCCAGCTCGTCGGCTATCCGCAGCGGATGCGTGATCATGACGCCCGGCAGCGGGTGCTGCGCGACCGGCAGCGCCGCCGCGACCTGGGAGCCTGAGCGGCCCGGGTCAGCGCCGCGACCGAGCTCGTCGCCCGCCGATCGCCCGCAGCACCGGCTCGAGCCGCATCGTCGGGCCCGGCGCCAGCGCCGCCGTGCGCATCAGCGCACCCCGCCAGGCCGGCAGCGTGCGGTAGACCCGACGGCTGCCCAGCAGGCCGCTCACCGCGTGGGCGACCTCGCCGGGGGTGAGCAGGGTCCCGCTGCGGACCAGCGCCCTGGCCTGACCGTCCTCGGCCATACCGCGCAGCAGCGCTGTGTCCACCCCGTCCGGGCACACCGCATGCACCCGGATGCCGTCGCGGCGCAGCTCGCTGTGCAGCGAACCGGCCAGTGACAGCACCGCGGCCTTCGTCGCGGCGTAGAGCGACAGCCCCGGGACCGGGCCCAGCGCGCTCAGCGAGGCAATGATCACGATGTCGCCGCCGCGCACCCCGCCCGCGGCCTGTTCCCGCAACGCCGTGGTGGCGGCCCGCAGGCCCCACACCACCCCGAGCAGGTTCACTTCGACGAGGGAGCGGACCGCGTCGCTGGACAGCTCGGCCAACGTCCCGTCGTGGCCGACGCCGGCGTTGTTCACCCAGACCCCGAGCGGGGCATGGGTACGGGCTTGCTCCGCTACCGCGGCATGCGCCGCCTCCTCGGTGACGTCGTGCCGCAGACCGGCCACCGCGCCGATCCGCCGCGCGGTCGCCGCCGCTGCCGCGCCGTCCACATCGGTGACGAGCACCCGGTAGCCCAGCCGGACGAGTTCGGTCGCGATCGCCTCGCCGATGCCCCGTGCGGCGCCGGTGACGACGGCGGAGCGGCCGGAGCCGGCGGGTCCGGGCCGGGCGCTGCGGGCACGCATGCCGCGCAGACTAGGCGATCCGCAGCGTGCTCAGCCGTTCTCGGCGATGTCGGACAGCACCGCCCACAGGGTCCGCACCGGAACGCCGGTGCCCCCCTTGCCGGTGTACCCCCACGGGCTGCCGCTGTTGAACGCGGGCCCGGCGATGTCGATATGGGCCCAGCTCAGGCCCTCACCGACGAACTCGCTCAGGAAGACTCCGGCGGCGAGCATGCCGCCGAACCGGCTGGCGGTGACGTTGGCGATGTCGGCGATCCGGGAGTCCAGCTCGGGACGCAGGTGCTCGGGCAGCGGCATCGGCCAGCCGCCCTCGCCGGTGGCCTGCGCGTGCCCGGCGACGCGGTCGCGGAACTCGTCGGAGCCCATGACCCCCGCGGTGCGGGTGCCGAGCGCGACGAGCTGCGCCCCGGTCAGGGTCGAGGTCTCGATGAGGTAGTCGGGGGAGTCCTGCACCGCGCGCACGATCGCGTCGGCGAGGATCAGTCTGCCCTCGGCGTCGGTGTTGAGCACCTCGACGGTCTTGCCGCCATACATCCGCAGCACGTCGCCGGGGCGATAGGCGGTGTCGCTGGGCATGTTCTCGGCCATCGGCACGGTCGCGGTGACGGCGACGGGCAGCTCCAGCTGCGCGGCCAGCACCGTCGTCGCGACGACGGCCGCGGCGCCGGACATGTCCGAGGTCATCTGGTCCATGTTCGCGGCAGGCTTGATCGAGATCCCGCCGGTGTCGAACGTGACGCCCTTGCCGACCAGGGCCACCGTGGCCCGCGGCGAGTCCCCGCCGCTCCAGCGGAGCCGGACCAGCCGCGGCTTGCGGGAGGAGCCCTGCCCCACCCCGAGCAGGCCGCCGTAGCCGCCCTCGGCGAGCGCGTCCTCGTCGAGCACCTCGACCTGCAGGCCGACGGCCTCGCCCAGGGTGCGGGCACGCTCGGCGAACGACGCGGGGTAGAGCTCGTTCGGCGGGGTGTTGACCAGGTCGCGGGCGGTGCGGACGGCGTCGGCGACGGCGACCGCGCGCCGCAGTTGCTCCTGCTGGGCGGCGTCGTCGGCGCCGGCGGCGGTGAGCAGGTCCACCCGCGCGACCGGCTTCTTGCCGTTCCGGCCGGCGTCGGAACCCTTGTACCGGGTGAACTCGTACGCACCCAGCAGCGTGCCCTCGGCGGCGGCGGGCAGGTCGATACGGCCCAGGGTGCTCACCGCGTGCGCGGTGCCCGCCAGCGCCCGCGCCGCCGCGCCGGACGCGCGTCGCACCTGTTCGGGCCCGGAGGTGCCGTCGGCGTCCGGCTTGCCGAGGCCGACGGCGACCACGATCGTCGCGGCGACCGCGCCCCGCGCGACGAGCTTGACGACCTCCTCGGCCTTGCCCGTCGCGCCCAGCAGCGCGAGCTCGGCGACGAGACCTCCGGGGAAGGCCGCGTCGATGTCCTCGGCCCCCGCGGCCAGGACCGGGTTGTCGCTGCCCTCCGGTGCGGGCAGCAGCCCGACGATGATCGCGTCGGCCTCGGCCGTGGCGGCCGATTCGTTCCGGATGCGAAGCTCGGTGGACACGTGACTCCTCGGGCAGGTGGATGCGTGGCGCGCTGCGCGACCCCGTGGTCGAGTAGCCGCCGCATCGCGCCGCGACGGATGGTGAGACCGCTTCGAGATGGTAATGACACCGCCGCGGGTCTTCCGGCACCGGCCCGGATGCGACGCTGAAGGCATGCCCCACTCGTTGTCGCGGCGTCTGAGCGCGGCGGACGCGGTCGTGCTCGGCCTGGCGGCGATGTTGGGCACCGGCGTCTTCGTCGTCTTCGCGCCCGCGGCCGCCGTGGCCGGGCAGTGGTTGCTGCTCTCGGTCGTGCTGGCCGGTGTGGTGGCGGCCTGCAACGCCGCGTCGACGGCGGATCTCGCCGTCGCGCACCCCGAGAGCGGCGGCGGGTACGTCTACGGCCGGGAGCGGCTCTGCCCGGGGGCGGGCCGGCTGGCCGGTGTCGCATTCCTCATCGGCAAGATCTCGTCGGCCGCCGCGGCGGCGGGCGTCGTCGGCAGCTACGTGCTACCCGCGCATCCGCGGGTCACGGCGGTCATCGTGATCATCGCCGCGACCGCGCTGAACATCGCGGGGGTGCGCGCGACGGCGCGTTCGGCGTGGCTGCTGGTCGGCGGCACGCTCGCGGTGCTGCTGGTCGTCGTCCTGGTCGGGTTCTTCGGCCCCGGTACGACCGCGGCCTGGTCGGCGGCGGCCGCCGGTCCGGCACCGGCGCCCCGGAGCGCCGGCGGCGCGCTCGGCGTGCTCACCGCCGCCGGGCTGATCTTCTTCGCGTTCGCCGGGTACGCGCGCATCGCGACCCTCGGCGAGGAGGTCCGCGACCCCGACCGCTCCCTGCGCCGGGCGATCGCGATCGCGCTGGGCCTCACGCTCGTGGTGTATCTGCTGGTGGCCGGGGCGCTGCTGGTCGGACTGGGGGCCGAGCGGCTCGCCACCGAACGGTCGCCGCTGGTCGCTCTCGTCGACACCAGTGAGGCGCCCGCGTTGGGGGTGCTCGTCCGGATCGGCGCGGCGGTCGCGGCGGGGTCGGCGCTGCTGTCGGTGCTGGTCGGGGTCAGCCGCACGGCGCTGGCGATGGCGCGCAGGCGCGAGCTGCCCGCGGCGTTGTCCGCGATCGGGCCACGGAGGACGCCGTGGCGAGCGGACCTCGCGGGCGGGGCGCTGGCGATCGTGGTCGCGTTGCTGGCCGGGCCGATCGCCGCGATCGCGCTGTCGGCCTGCTCGGTGCTCGTGTACTACGCCGTGATCAACCTCTCGGCGCTGCGCCTTCCCGCGCGGCAGCGCCGCTGGCCCCCCTGGATGTCGGTGCTCGGGCTGGTCGGATGCCTCGGGCTGGCCGTGCTGTTGCCGCTGCAGTCGGTGTTGATCACCGCGGGCGCGCTGGTCGTCGGCTGGCTGGCCGTCACCGTGCTGGGCTGGTGGGGCACGATCCGGTCCAGACCGGCCGGCTGAGCCACGGGCGTTCGGTCGCCGGGTACGGTGCCGGCCGTGAGTGCTATCGGGGATGAGCTGCGGACCAGCCCGCTACACGACCGGCACGTCGCGCTGGGCGCGACGATGGGAGCATTCGGCGGCTGGTCGATGCCGCTGTCCTACCCCGGCGGGACGGTCGCCGAGCACACCGCCGTGCGCGAAGGCGTCGGGGTGTTCGACGTGAGCCATCTCGGCAAACTCGCGATCACCGGGCCGGGCGCGGCGGAGTTCGTCAACCGCTGTCTCACCGCCGACCTCGGCCGGATCAGCCCGGGCCACGCTCAGTACACGCTGGCCTGCTCCGACACCGGCGGGATCATCGACGACCTGATCGTCTACCTGGTCGGGCCGGACGAGGTCCTCGCCGTGCCCAACGCGGCCAACGCGGCCGCCGTCGCCGACCTGCTGCGCGCGGCTGCGCCGGCGGGAGTCGAGGTCACCGACCGGCACCACGAGCTCGCCGTCATCGCCGTCCAGGGGCCGCGCTCGGGCGAGCTGCTCGGCACGTTCGAGGAGTTCGCCGGGCTGACCGAGCTGGACTACATGGCGTTCGCCGACGCCGGCCAGGTCCGGGTCTGCCGCACCGGTTACACCGGGGAGCGTGGCTATGAGCTGCTGGTTCCCGTCGCGGCGGCGCCCGGTCTGTGGGACGCGCTGCTGGCCGGGGCCGACATCCGGGGTGGGCGGGCGGCGGGGCTCGCCGCCCGGGACACCCTGCGTACGGAGATGGGCTACCCGCTGCACGGCCAGGACCTCTCGGCGGAGATCACCCCGGTGCAGGCCGCCAGCGGCTGGGCGGTCGGCTGGGACAAGCCCGACTTCTGGGGCCGGGCGGCGCTGCTGGCGGAGAGGGCAGCCGGTCCGGCGCGGCGGCTGCGGGCGCTGCGGGCCGTCGGACGCGGGGTGCCCCGCCCCGGCATGGAGGTGCTGCGGGCGGGTGAACGGGTCGGCGTCACCACGTCGGGCACGTTCTCCCCGACGCTCAAGACCGGCATCGCGCTCGCGCTCCTCGACAGCGCCGCCGGGGTGTCGCTGGAGGACACCGTCACCGTCGACGTCCGAGGACGCGCACTGGAATGCGTCGTGGTCAAGCCGCCGTTCGTGCCGTCGCACGTGCGCTGACCTGGCCCGCTGGCCCGCAGGTCGGACTTCCGACAGTCGGGCTTGCCCAACGGGTTACCGTCAGCACATGAGCGCGCCGCGATTCGCCCGGAAACTGAACCCTGCGCCGGTGCCGGAGTCCCGGCGCGCAGCGATCCTCGCCGACCCCGGATTCGGCCGGCACTTCACCGACCACATGGTCACGATTCGCTGGACGCGCGACGCCGGCTGGCGCGATGCCGCTGTGGTGCCCTATGGTCCGCTGTCCTTCGACCCGGCCACGATGGTGCTGCACTACGGCCAGGAGATCTTCGAGGGGCTGAAGGCCTACCGGCAGCCGGACGGCTCGGTCGCCTCGTTCCGGCCCGAGGCCAACGCGGCGCGGTTCCGGGCGTCGGCGAGCAGGCTCGCGATGCCGCAGCTGCCCGACGAGCTGTTCCTGGCCTCGCTGCGGGAGCTCCTCGACGTCGACCGGGACTGGGTCCCGCCCGCGGGCGGAGAGGAGTCGCTGTACCTGCGACCGTTCATGCTCGCCACCGAGGTGGGGCTGGGTGTGCGCCCGGCCGGCGAATGCCTGTACGTGCTGATCGCCTCGCCCGCCGGTCCCTACTTCACCGGCGGGGTCAAGCCGGTCGACGTGTGGCTGTCCACCGACTACACGCGCGCGGCGATCGGCGGGACCGGCACCGCGAAATGCGGCGGCAACTACGCGGCGTCACTGCTGCCCCAGGCTCAGGGCGCGGACCAGGGCTGCGCTCAGGTGCTCTACCTCGACGCCGAGGAGCGACGCTGGATCGACGAGATGGGCTCGAACAACGTGTTCTTCGTGTTCGGCTCCGGTGACGACATCGAGGTCGTGACCCCGGTGCTGACCGGGAGCATCCTGGCCGGGGTGACCCGCGACTCGCTGCTGGTGCTGGCCAAGGAGATCGGCTGCCAGGTCACCGAGCGGCGGATCTCCTGGGACGAGCTGGTCGAGGGGGCGGCCGACGGGCGGATCACCGAGGTCTTCGGTTGCGGCACCGCCGCCGTCATCACCCCCATCGGGCGGGTCCGCCACGCGAACGGCGGGGTCGTGGTCGGCGACGGCGAACCCGGACCGGTCACGATCCGGTTGCGTTCGCTGCTCACCGACATCCAGCGGGGCATCGCCCCGGACACCCACTCCTGGATGCGCACCCTCGTCGGCGCCTGACGGCTAGCCCGATGCGAGGACGACCAGCGCGGCGGTGACGCCGAGCTCGGACGCCGCCCCCAGCACGTCGCCGGTCATCCCGCCGAAACGGCGCCGGGTGTGCCAGGACAGCCCGACGACGAGGGCGGCGGCCAGCCCGACCGCGAGCGGCCCGGCCCATCGGCCGGGCACCGCGAACGCCGCCAGGCAGGCCAGCCCCGCCCACCAGGCCACGGCGACCCACACCGGCTGCGAGCCCGCGACCGTCGCGCCGAGCCCACCGGGCCGGGCCGCCGGCACCCCGCGCCGCGCGCACCACACGAACCCGGCACGGCCGACCCCCCCGGCCAGGGCGGTGGCCGCGAGCAGCGCGGCGGGCGGCGCCGCGGCCAGCGTGGCCAGCGCCGCCGCCTGTGTTCCCACCACCACGAGCAGCGTGACCACGGCGAACGGACCGGCCCCGCCGCTGCGCATGACGGCCAGTGCGCGTTCCGGCGGGCCGTAGCAGCCCAGCCCGTCCGCGGTGTCGGCGAGCCCGTCGAGATGCATGCCCCGGGTGGCCAGCGCGCCGGCCCCGACCGCCAGCAGCCCGCCGACCAGCGGCGGAACCCCGAGGGCGGTGAGACCCAGCACGAGAGCACCGGTGCCGACACCGATCAGCCCGCCGATCACCGGTGCCCACCGGATCGCCCCGGCGGCCAGCCGTGGGTCGAGCGCGGAGCCGGGCGGCACCGCCCGCACCGGCAGCACGGTCAGCCAGCTGAACGCCAGCGCGAGCCCGCGCATCTCAGCCGTGCCCGCCGCCGATCGGCACGATCCCGCTGTCGGCCATGGTCACGGTCTCGGCGAGCAGCCGGGCCGCCATCTGCAGCAGCGGCAGCACGGCGACCGCGCCGGCGCCGTCCTCGAGCCGCAGCCGCAGATCCAGGACCGGGCGGAGGTTCAGCCGGTCGAGCACGAGCGCCATCGCGGGCTCGGGGGAGTGCTGCGCCACCAGCCACCATTCGCGGGCGCCGGGCGCGAGCCGCTCGGCCAGCACGGCGGCGGCGCCGACCACCAGCCCGTCGAACAGCACCGGGGTGCGGCGCAGGGCCGCCTGCACGAGGAACCCGGTGAGCGCCGCGAGATCGGCGCCACCGGCGGTGCGCAGCAGCTGGAGCGGGGCGTCCCGGTAGGGGCGGGTGCGGCGCAGCGCGTCGCGGACCGCGGCGGCCTTGCGCATCCAGGTCGTGTCGTCGATTCCGCTGCCCCGCCCGACGACGGCCACCGGTTCGCTTCCGGTCAGCGCCGCGACCAGCGTCGATGCGGGTGTGGTCGCCCCGACCCCGAGGGCCGCCGGGACGAGCAGGTCGGCGCCGGCGTCGACCTCCTCGTCGACCAGCGTGCGGCCGACCGTCACCGCCGCGGTGGTCTCCCGTGCGCTCAATGCGTCGACCCGGTCGATCCGGCCGGATCCGCGCCGGACCCGGTAGCGCCCCTCGTCCGGATCGGTGTCCAGCGCGACGTCGACGACCCGCACCGACGCCGCGGCGGCGGGGGCCAGCACGGTCACCGGAAGTGCCTGTTCACGGGCGACGGCGACCTGGCGCGCCGTGGTCCCCGGTGGGTAGGCCGACACCCCCGCCTCGGCGATCCCGTGATCGGCGGCCAGCGCCACCACCCGAGCCCGGGCCGGCGGCCGCGGTGGGCAGGCGCCCTGGGCGGCCGCGAGCCAGCAACCGAGGTCGGCGAGCCGGCCGAACCCGCCCGCGGGGACCGCGAGCGAGCCGTACCGCGCGACGGCGGCGCGCCGAGCCTCGTCGTCCGGGGCGGGAACGGCGGGGAGTGCGAGGTCGTCCACGGCGCATTCCTACCCCGCGGCTACTTCAGCCGCAGCGGCAACCCGGCCACGAACAGCAGCACCTCGTCGCAGACCCGCGCCAGGGCGGTGTTCGCGGCGCCCAGCTCGTCGCGGAACAGGCGGCCCGCCTTGGTCGCGGGCACGACACCCAAGCCGACCTCGGCGGACACCAGCACGACCCGGCCGGGACAGGCGGCGACCGCGGCCACCAGCGCCTCGACCCGCGCCTCGACGGTGGCCGGAACCCGGGGCAGGTCCCACGCCCCGGTGTCGTCGAGGACACGGGTCAGCCAGGTCGCGATGTCGTCGATGAGCAGCGGCCCGGGGCCGCGCAGCTCCGCGACCAGGTCGGGATCCTCCACCGTGGTCCAGGCCGCCGGACGGCGAGTCCGGTGGCGCTCGATGCGGGCGGCCCATTCGGTGTCGTCGCCGGCTCGCCGGGCGGTCGCGCAGTAGCGCACCGGGGCGTGCTCGGGCAGCAGGTCCTCGCCGTAGCGTGACTTGCCGGATCGGGCACCGCCCAGCAGCAGGGTGCGGCGGGGTGGAGCGGTCATGAGTCGGTCACGTCGGCGCTACGGGTTCGCGCCGCGCTGCACCCGTGGCTTGGGCACCCGCAGCTTGCGCAGCTGGCTGGCCCGGGTGAAGGCGTACCAGCCCGTGCTCAGCCCGCTGATCGCCTCGTCCGGGAACTTCGCGCGCACCTTGCGGGTGATGCTCACCCCGAGCAGCACGCCCTCGATGATCATCGAGAGCAGCACGATGAGACTGAACAGGCTCAGGTACTGCTGGGCCGAGGGGATCGGCAGCAGCACCGAGATGAGCACCACCATGGCGAGCGGCATGAACAGCCCCATCAGATGGGGCCGGGAGTCGACCAGGTCGCGGATGTGGGCCTTGATCGGACCGCGGTCGCGGGGCAGCAGGACCCGGTCGTCGCCCGCGTCCATCCGAGCCCGCCGCTCGGCGGCCAGCCTGCGGCGCTCGTGCTTGTCGGGCCGGTTGGCCCGGGCATACCGGGCCGCCTCGCGCTGGGTGCGCGGCGGCGGCGGTGCCGGGCCACGACGCTTCGTCTCGGCCTCCCGCCGTTTCGGCGTCGGCCTGCCCTTGCCGGGGGTGCTGCCGGGGGTGCGGCTGCCGTTGGTCGCCTGACCGGAGTCCTGAGCCTGCGCGGACGCGTCGCTGCGCCCCGCGGCGGTGTTCTGGTCGGAGCGGCGCAGGAACCTCACGGATACAGCCTACGGGCGCGACCTGGGACAAACGCAGGTGGTGTGGCGCTGCCGGGGTCATGATCGTGGGGGCAGGGCCACCGGAGCGGGGATCGTTCACCGCCGTCCGGCGTACGGTTGCGGTGACACGTCCTACACTGGGCTACGAGCGAACCGTTACGGGACCAGCCGCAACGGAATCAGCAAAGCCCCGGGTGTTGTTGGGAGAGTCATGACCGTCGATAACTCCGTCCAGACCGACGCCATCGAGACCCACGGCGTCGAGCTGACCGACGCCGCCGCGCTCAAGGCTCGAAACCTCCTGGAACAGGAGGGCCGCGACGACATGCACCTGCGCATCGCCGTGCAGCCCGGCGGCTGCGCCGGCCTTCGCTACCAGCTGTTCTTCGACGACCGCACGCTCGACGGCGACCTGTTCCGCGACTTCCACGGGCTCAAGGTCGGCGTCGACCGGATGAGCGCCCCCTATCTGCAGGGCGCGGTCATCGACTTCGTCGACACGATCGAGAAGCAGGGCTTCACGATCGACAACCCCAACGCCGGCGGCTCGTGCGCCTGCGGCGACTCGTTCAACTGATCCGAGCGTGGCGCAACCCCCTGGCCCGGTTGGGCCAGGGGGTTCTTCCCGTGGGCGGGTAGCATGATTCGCCGTGCGTATCGCCGTCACCGGTTCCATCGCGACCGACCACCTCATGCATTTCCCGGGGAAGTTCAACGACCAGTTGCTGGCCGAGCAGCTCAAGCGGGTGTCGCTGAGCTTCCTCGTCGACGATCTGGTGATCAAACGTGGTGGGGTGGCGGGCAACATCTCCTATGCCCTGGGTGTGCTCGGGCTGCGTCCCGTGCTGGTGGGGGCCGTGGGCATGGACTTCGCGGACTACCGCTCGTGGCTGGAGCGCCACGGCGTCGACTGCTCGGGTGTGCACGTCCACGATGACGTGCACACCGCCCGGTTCGTCTGCACGACCGACGACGACATGTGCCAGATCGCGTCGTTCTACGCCGGCGCGATGGCCCGCGCACGCGATATCGAGCTCGGCCCGGTCGCCGACCGCGTCGGCCACCTCGACCTCGTGCTGATCGGCGCCAACGACCCCGAGGCGATGCTGCGGCACACCGACGAGTGCCGCCAGCGCGGGTTCGCGTTCGCCGCCGACCCGTCCCAGCAGCTGGCCCGGATGGAGGGCCCGCAGATCCGCCGCCTCGTCGAGGGCGCCACGTACCTGCTCACCAACGACTACGAGTGGGGCCTGCTGCTGCACAAGACGGGCTGGACCGCGGAGCAGGTGCAGGAGAAGATCGAGACCCGGATCACCACCCTGGGTGAGCACGGCGTGCAGATCGTCGCCCGGGACGGCAGCGAGCTCAAGGTCGGTGTCGTACCCGAGACCGCCAAGGTCGATCCCACCGGCGTCGGGGACGCGTTCCGGGCCGGTTTCCTCGCGGGGATCGCCCGCGGCCTCGGCCACGAGCGCGCAGCCCAGCTCGGGTCGCTCATCGCCGTCATCGTGCTGGAGACCGATGGCGCCCAGGAGTGGCGCTGGGACCGCGACCGCGGGCTCGAGCGGCTCGCCGGCGCCTACGGTCCCGCCGCCGCGGAGGAGATCGCCTCGGCCCTGCCCACCGCCTGATCCCCGGGTGGGTTCAGAGCTTGACGGGGTAGGTGGGGGCGGGAATCTCCGGACGGATCCGCTGTTCCACGAAGATCCCGTGCCACAGCAGGAACACCAGCAACGTCCAGATCCGCCTGCTGTGGTCGATCGGGCCCTCGCGATGCGCGTCGAGCATCCGCTGGACGGCGGCGAGGTCGATGAGATGGTCGGCCTGGGAGTCGCGGATGATGTCGCGGGCCCAGGGGTACATCTCCTCGCGCAGCCACAGCCGGATCGGCACGGGGAAGCCCAGCTTGCGGCGGTTCAGCACGTGCCCGGGGACGATGCCCGTCAACGCCCGGCGCAGCGCGTACTTGGTGGTGCCGCTGCGGTCGGATCCGGTCAGCTTCTCGGCCAGCGGTAGCCCGGACGCGACCGCGAACACCTCGGGGTCCAGGAACGGCACCCGCAGCTCCAGGGAGTTGGCCATGGTCATCTTGTCGGCCTTGACCAGGATGTCGCCGCGCAGCCAGGTGAACAGGTCGACGTGCTGCATCCGGGCGACCGGGTCGTCCCAGGCCGCGGAGTCCGCGTAGTGCGCCGCGGTGACGTCGGTGTGCGAGCGCCGCGGGTCGTACTGCCGCAGCACCCCGGCGAGCTGCTCGTCACGGAAGATGCGCGCGTTGCCGTAGTACCGCTGCTCCAGCGACAACGCCCCGCGGCGCAACAGGTCCTTGCCGCGCATCCCGTCGGGAAGCCGGGTCGACGCCCGACCCAGCAGGTGGCGCAGGGCGCCGGGGATCCGCTCGAACGGCGCGAGCGACAGCGGCTCCCGGTAGATCGTGTACCCGCCGAACAGCTCGTCCGCGCCTTCCCCGGACAGCACGACCTTGACGTGCTGACGGGCCTCGCGGGCGATGAACCACAGCGGGACGAGCGCGGGGTCCGCGACCGGGTCGTCGAGATACCACACGATGAGCGGTAGTGCGTCCATCATCTCGTCGGCCTTGACGGTGCGCACGACGTGCCGGACCCCGATCGCTGCGGCGGACTCGGCGGCGACGTCGACCTCGGAGTAGCCCTCGCGTTCGAACCCCGTGGTGAAGGTGATCAGGTCGGGGTTGTGCTCCTTGGCCAGGGCGGCGATCGCGGTGGAGTCGATGCCGCCGGACAGGAACGCCCCGACCGTCACGTCCGCGCGCATGTGCTTGGCCACGGAGTCACGCAGCGCGTCGGCGATCCGGGCGTGCATTCCCGGCCCGGATCCGGAACGGGAGTGGAAGGTCGGGGTGAAGTAGCGCTCGTGCTCGATCTCACCGCCGGGACGGACCGTCACATGGGTGCCGGACTCGACGCGGCGGATGGCCCGGTGCAGCGTGGCGGGCTCGGGAACGTACTGCAGCAGCAGGTAGTGCTGCAGCGCGGGCGGGTCGAGATCGGTGGTCAAGCCCAGCGACGGTGCCAGCCCCACGAGGCTCTTCTTCTCGCTCGCGAACGCGGTTCCGGCGGGCCCGGTGGCGAAGAACAGCGGCTTGATCCCGAACGGGTCGCGGGCGCCGAACAGCACGCGCTCCTGCGCGTCCCAGATCAGGAAGGCGAACATCCCGCGCAGTCGGGAGACCGCGGCGGGGCCCCAGTGATGGTAGGCGGCGACGATGGCCTCGGTGTCGCCGTTGGTGGCGAACGTCGCGCCGTGGCGCTGGGCGAGCTCGGTGCGCAGCTCGAGGTAGTTGTAGATCTCGCCGTTGAACACGATGGTGTACCGGGCGTCCTGCCCGGGCTCGGGAGCCCAGTGCAACGGCTGGTGCGACCGGTCCACGTCGATGATCGACAGCCGGTTGAAGCCGAAGACCACATCGGCGTCGTTCCAGGTTCCGCTCTCATCGGGTCCCCGGTGCCGCATGCACCGCATGACGGTGTTGATCGACTCGGTCCGGTCGGCGGCATCCGCCCCGGCGGTCAGCAGCCCCAGCAGTCCGCACACAGCGAGCCAGTATGCCGACGACGCCCCGCCGCCCGCTGAGAGCACCCTGAGCGGTGAATCTGCGATCAGCTCAGCTACGCTCTACGCCGGGTCGAAGAACGTGCCTGCACGAGCTCGGCCACGGTCTGGTCAGGAGCACGTGAGCGATGGGTACCAAGGCAGGAAGGCGGCGAGCAGTGGGCCGAGCACAACGCGGGGCAGACCGCCGCCGCACCGGTTGGAAGCGTGCGGCGAAGCTGGCCGGGTTGGGCGTCCTGGTCGTCACGCTGACGACAGGGTGCTCGGTCGAGGAGGCGATCCGCTTCGGCTGGCCGGCCGGCGTCACCCCGCAGGCCGAGGCGATGCGCCAGCTGTGGACGTGGTCGTGCATCGCGGCGCTGATCGTCGGCGTCATCACCTGGGGTGCGATGTTCTGGTCGGTGGCCTTCCACCGCAAGCGCAAGGGCGACGACGACACCCCGCCGCGCCAGACCCAGTACAACCTGCCGGTCGAACTGGTCTTCACGATCGTGCCGACGATCATCGTGGCGGTGCTGTTCGGGTTCACCGTGAACGTGCAGAACTACGTGGACAAGCACGATCCGGACCCCGACGTGCGGGTCGCGGTGACCGCGTTCCAGTGGAACTGGCGGTTCGACTACATCGGCACCCGCACCCCGACGGGCGGCCCGGTTGAGACGTTGGGCACGTCCTCGACGATTCCGGTCCTGGTGCTGCCGACCGACCGCAGCGTCGAGTTCACGCTCAAGTCCGAGGACGTCGTCCACAGCTTCTGGGTGCCGGAGTTCCTGTTCAAGCGTGACGTCTTCCCGATGCCGGACAAGAACGACACGGACAAGACGTTCGTCATCGACAAGATCGATCGTGAGGGCGCGTTCGTCGGACGCTGCGCGGAGCTGTGTGGCGCGTATCACTCGGCGATGAACTTCGAGGTGCGGGCGATCCAGCCGGCGCTGTACGACCGTTACATCCAGCTGCGGAGCCAGGTCAACCCGCAGACCGGTTCGCCGTACACCGCCGGTGAGGCCTTGGCGGCCCTGGACTGCGGCGAGTGGTGCGCGCCGGAGGCCATCACGACCTACCCGTTCGCGACCGACCGGACCCAGCGTTCGGCGTCGCTTCGGACCAGCGGCTGACGGAGGAGCTGACACCGATGAAGGTCGAATCTCGGATCTTCGAGATCATTACGGGCTTCTTCTTCCTGGCGGCGATCATTTACACGATCTTCGCCAAGGAACCGGTCGGGATCGCCGCGCTGTTCCTCACCGGCGGCCTTGCCTTGATCATCGGAACCTACTTCCGGTTCGTGTCCCGCCGGTTGGAGACCCGCCCGGAGGACAACCCCGACGCCGAGGTCTCGGACGGCGCCGGCGACGTCGGCTTCTTCTCGCCGGGCAGCTACTGGCCGATCGCGCTGGCCGCGGCGTGCGCACTGGTCGGGATCGCGCTGGCGTTCTGGTACATCTGGCTGCTGGTGATCGCGTGGGCCACCGTGTTCATCGCGGTCGGTGGGCTGGTCTTCGAGTACCACATCCGGCCCGCGAAGCACTGAGCCACGGCCCGGACAGGGTCGCCCGGGCCCTCAGCCGCGGGCGGCCTCGCCGAGGGCCTCGCGCGCGATGATGACCTGCTGGATCTGGCTGGTGCCCTCGTAGAGGCGAAAGAGCCGGGCGTCGCGGTAGAACCGCTCGACCGGTACGCCACGCATGTATCCGGCGCCGCCGTGCACCTGCACCGCGCGGTCGGCGACGCGGCCGACCATCTCCGAGCAGAAGTATTTCGCGGCCGCGGGCCCGCCGATCGTGTCGGTACCGGCGTCGAAGGCCCGCGCGGTCTCCAGGACCAGTGCCCGGCCTGCCCGGTAGTCGGTGACCGAGTCGGCGATCAGGCCCTGCACCAGCTGGAAGCTCGCGATCGGCCGTTCGCCTGCCCGCCGGGTCTGCGCGAAGGCGACCGACTCGTGCACCAACCGGTCGGCCATCCCGACGCACAGCGCGGCGATGTGCACCCGGCCGTGGGCCAGGCACTTGGCCGCGATGCGGAATCCGTTGTCGATACCGTCGGCGCCACCGATCACGGCGTCGGCGGGTACCCGCACGTCGTCGAGGTGGACGTCGGCGGTCCAGGCGCCGAACTGGCCCATCTTGTGGTCCTTCGGGCCGATCGACAGCCCGGGGGTTCCGGCGGGGACGAGGAAGGCGGAGATGCCACGGTTGCCCGGAGCATCGGGGTTGGTCCGGGCGAACGTCATGATCACATCGGCGATCGGCGCGTTCGTGATGTACCGCTTGGAGCCGTTGATGACCCAGTCCGGCCCGACGCGGCGGGCCGTCGTCGTCAGCGCGGACGGATCGGAGCCTGCGTCGGGCTCGGTGAGCCCGAACGACGCGGTGACCTCGCCGGAGGCCAGCAGGGGCAGCCAGTTCTTCTTCTGCTCCTCGGTTCCGCCCTCGAGCAGCACGTGCCCGGCGATCCCGTTGTTCGTGCCGAACAGCGACCGCAGCGCCGGCGTCGTCCAGCCGAGTTCGAAGACGAGCTGGACCTCCTCGGTGGCGTTCAGGCCGAGGCCGCCGTACCGCTGCGGGATGGCGAACCCGTAGAGGCCCATCGACTTGCACTGCTCGACGAGCCGGGCGGGAATCTCGTTCTGCTCGTCGATCTGCTCCTCGAGCGGCACCACCTCCGCACGGATGAACGCGCGTACGGAGGCCAGCACGTCGGCCAGGTCCGAAGGGTCCACAGGGTCTCATTCCTCCCGCAGGTATCCGGCGGACGAGGCGTCCGCCGGGCCGTCAGCCGTCGAGCACCACGGCCAGCGCGAAGCCGTCGTGGCCCTTGCTGCCGACGGTCTGGATCTGGGTCGCGCTCACCCGGGGCTCGGCGGCGAGCATCTCGGTGAACCGGCGGGTGCCCTGCACTGCGGCGTCGTCGCTGTCGGCCTCGAGCACTCGCCCGCCGCGGATGACGTTGTCCACGACGATCACGCTGCCGGGCCGAGAGAGCCGAAGCGCCCACTGCAGATACTCGGGGTTCGAGGGCTTGTCGGCATCGACGAAGACGAAGTCGAACGGGCCGGACAGCTGTGGCAGGGTCTCCAGGGCCGGGCCCTCGCGGATCTCGACGAGCTCGCCGAGGCCGGCCCGCTCGATGTTCTCCCGCGCCACCGTGGCATGCACCGGGGAGCGTTCGAGCGTGACCAGCCGCCCGTCGGTCGGCAGTGCGCGGGCGAGCCAGATCGTGCTGTAGCCGCCGAGGGTGCCGATCTCTAGGACGCTGTGCGCGCCGATGGCGCGCACCAGCAGGTGCAGCAGCTTGCCCTGGGCGGGGGAGACGTCGATGGCAGGCAGTCCGGCGCGGGAGTTGGCCTCGAGGGCGGCATCGAGCGCCGGGTCGGGGCCGACGAGGAGCTCGTGGATGTAGTCGTCCACGGCACTCCAGCGTCGCTGCGCGTCACTCATCTCTCCAGCTTGGCATCCGGCGCCCCCGGACCGGACCTTTGGTGACGACGTTGTGGCTCCATGATGCGGGGAGGCGCCGGGGTGGGAGCGCGTTGTGGCTCCGTGATGCGGGGGCGTTACCGTAGTCCTTCGAGATCCACAACAGCTCAGGAGTCGTCGATGCCCGAACAGCCCCTGCCCCTCGCGGGGATGCGCGTCGTCGAGGTGTCCTCCTTCGTCGCGGCACCGCTGGGTGGGATGACACTCGCGCAGCTCGGCGCGGAGGTGATCAGGATCGATCCGATCGGCGGGGCGCCGGACCATCGCCGCTGGCCACTGGCCCCGTCGGGCGCGTCGCTGTACTGGGCTGGGCTGAACAAGGGCAAGAAGTCGGTATCGGTGGACTTCCGATCCGACGAGGGGCGAGCGCTGGTCACCCGGTTGGTCACCGACTCCGGTCCCGACGGCGGGATCGTGCTGACCAACGCGGTGGGCCGCCGGTGGCTGGAGTACGACGCGCTGGTCGAGCACCGCCCCGATCTCATCCACGTGCAGATCGAAGGCCATTACGACGGAACCCCCGCGGTGGACTACACGGTCAACGCCGCGATCGGTTTCCCGATGGTGACCGGCCCGGAAGGGCACGCCGACCCGGTCAACCATGTGTTGCCGGCGTGGGACATCGCCTGCGGGCTGTACTCCGCGCTGGGCATTCTCGGTGCGGACCGGCAGCGCCGGATGACCGGACGCGGCCAGCGGCTGAGTGTGGCGCTCTACGACGTGGCGCTCGCAGCCGCCGGAAACCTCGGCTTCCTCGCCGAGGCACAGGTCAACCGGGTGGTCCGGCGCCGGTACGGCAACTACCTCTATGGCGGGTTCGCACGCGACTTCACCACCCGCGACGGCGAGCGGGTGATGGTGGTCGCGCTCACCAAACGGCACTGGGCCGACCTGCTCACCGCGACCGATCTCGTCGATGTCGTCGACGCGCTGGAGAAAAGCCTCGGTGTCGACTTCTCCACCGAGGACGACCGCTTCGAGTACCGCGAGGTGCTCGCCGGCCTGCTGTCGCGGTGGTTCGCGCGCACCGATCTCGACGCCGTGCGCACGGCGCTGACCGGCACCTCCCTGCTCTGGTCGACCTACCACACCTTCGCCGACCTGGTGGCACAGGACGGGAACGGCCGGGCGATGGTCGCGGAGAACCCGATGATGGGCGTCATCGACCAGCCCGGGGTGGGGCCGCACCTCGCGCCCGGCCTGCCGGTGGCGATCGAGGGTGCCACCCAGAAGCCGGCGCGAGCGCCGGTGCTGGGCGAGCACACCGACACCGTGCTGGGCGGACTCGGGCTGTCGCCGGCCGAGCTGGCCGACCTGCACTCCCGCGGAGTGATCCGGGGCAGCGAGGGGTAGCGGCGCCGGACCCGCCGCGATCGCCGGCGGGCTGTCCGGGGCACGCTCGGTGCGGCCGAGGCGTGGCACCGGTGAACCCCTCTCACCGGACCGGTGCCCGGGAGCGGTGGCGCCACCAGGCCAGGACAACGGTGCCCAACGCCAGCCAGGTGGCCTCGACCAACCAGCCTGCGAGCACGTCGCTGAGCCAGTGCTCCCCCAGATACACCCGGCTCGCGCCGATCGCGCCGATCCACCCGGCCGCGGCGGCGACCAGCGCGACCCGCTGGGCCACCGGCCGGCCCGCCCACGCCAGTGCGACCAGGGCGCCGATCACCACGATCGACACGGTCGCGTGCCCGGACGGCAGCGAGTGGCTCGTTTCGGTGACCAGCTGATGCGTCGGTGGCGGGCGGGTCCGCCCGAAAAGCGGCTTCAGCGCCTGGAACAGCAGATTCGCCCCGGTGACGAGCAGCAGTGCCCGGACCCGGCGGCCGCTCATCTAGCCGTTCGGGCGTCCGCGCAGGGTGCGGTAGTGGTGGATCAGGGCGGTGGTGGAGGGGTCCAGGTCGTGGAGGTCGGGGGGGTGGG
>NZ_JBHSQW010000021.1:0-945 GCF_042658695.1 Pseudonocardia hispaniensis
CCGAGCAGCACTCCGGGCTACGGGCCTGGCCGAGCAGCACCGCGGGCTACGGGCCTGGGCGATCGAGGGTGCCGGCGGCTACGGCGCCGGTCTGGCCCGCCACCTCGCCGAGGCAGCCGAAATGGTCGTCGAGCTGGACCGTCCGGTCCGCCCGGCACGGCGCGCCGGGCGCAAGTCCGATGTGCTCGACGCCGAACGCGCCGCCCGCGACGCCCTGGCCCGCACGAGGCTCGCTGCGCCCAAGACCGGGCCGGAGCGGGCCGCGCTGGCCGCGTTGCTGGCCGCGCGGCGCAGCGCGGTGGACGCTGCCACCACCGCGCAACGGCAGCTGCGCGCCCTGGTGATCACTGCCCCGGAACCGGTCCGGGCCCGGTTCCGCGGCCACAGCACCCGCACGATGATCGACATCGCCGGTCGGGTCCGGCCCGGCGCGGCCACCGCTGATGTCGAAGTGTTCACCGTGCTGACCACGCTGCGCGCCCTGGCCGGCCGCATCCGCGCCCTGCACACCGAGGCCGCCGACGACGAGCGGGCGATCCGGGCGCTCGTGCGCTCCTGGCGGCCGGACCTGCTCGACCTGACCGGAGTCGGTCCGATCGTCGCCGCGGTCGTGCTCACCGCGTGGTCGCATCCCGGCCGCTGCCGCAACGATGCCGCGTTCGCCATGCTCGCCGGGGCCGCCCCGATCCCCGCCAGCTCGGGCAAGACCGTGCGCTTCCGACTCAACCGCTCCGGCAACCGGCAACTCAACCGGGCCCTGCACACCATCGCCCTGTCCCGGCTGCGCCACGACCCCGACACCCGCACCTACGCCGAGGGCCGGCGAGCCGAGGGCAAGACCGACCGGGAGATCAAACGCTGCCTCAAGCGCTACATCGCCCGCCAGCTCTACCGCCAGCTCGAGAACCCACCCACCTCAGCCACCCGCGCGGCTTGACACACCAT
>NZ_JBHSQW010000022.1:0-17136 GCF_042658695.1 Pseudonocardia hispaniensis
CTGCTCGGCCGCGGCGGCGCGGTGCTCGGCCGCCCGTCGTGCGCCCACCGCCTCCTCGGCCGCCTGCTTCGCGGCGCCGAGCGCCTCGGTCGCCTCGAGGGCCTGCCGCGCCGCGGCCGACGCGCGCTGAACGGCCTCGGTGCGCTCCTGCGCGGCCCGCTCCGCCGCCTCCGCGCTCTGCCTGGCCTGCCGCTGCGCCTCCGCACGCGCCTCCTCGGCCGCGACCCGGGCCCGGTCGGCGTCGGCGACCCGGCGGTTCGCCGCCTCGACCGCGGCCACGGCATCGCGCTGGACCTCGTCGAGCCGGGTGGATACCGCGGCGAGCGCGTCGCCGAGCGCCTGTACCGGCCCGCGGACGGCCTCGACGTGCTCGCGCAGCCGGTCGGCGTCGAGCTGGAACGTGCTGGTCCCGGCGTCCAGGCCCAGCGCGCCCAGCGCCTCCCGTTCGGCGCGGGCCATCTGGGCACAGGTACGCCCACCGGGCCAGCGGGTGTCGCGGCAGAAGGACCGTCGGCGCCCCCCTTGGGGGCCGGGCGGGGGCAACTCGGCGCGGCAGCGGCTGTATCCGCAGCGTGCGGGCTCATCGATCACGACAGAACCCTACCAGTTCCCTTGTTCAAAACTATATTGATCAGATTCAGTTACGTTTTGGAAACTACACAACCAACGAAAGTCCTGTTTCGTTGGTTTCCTGGGCGGGTGGGACGTTCGGAGGGCCGGACGGAGAAGGAGGCCCGAGCCCACCCCTTCCACACGGATCGGGGAGCCGTCACGGGCCACCACGCACGGCCGGTGCCCCTTCGCCGTCCGCGTCGGGACGAGAGACCTCGTGCACCCGGCGCAGTAAACTTCCACTGCCCAGTGCCACCTGCTGTCGGCCCGGACCGACCCCGCCGGCACGACCACAGAACAGACAGAACGAGCACAGAGAGGCGCGGCGCGAGCGTGAGCGTGAACCGGCTCGACGACGAGGACTACCCGTCCGTGACGATGGGGCGGGCCGCGGAGCTGCTCGGTGTGCAACCCGCGTTCCTGCGCAGCCTCGACGCGGCCGGCGTCCTGCGCCCGCACCGGTCCCGCGGTGGGCATCGGCTGTACTCCCGGCGGCAGCTCGCGTTGGCCACCCGGATGCGTGCCCTGCTCGATGAGGGCCTGTCGGTGGATGCGGCGCGGCGCATCGTCGGCCTGCAGGACGACCTCGACTCCGCGCGCGCACGGATCAGCGAGCTCGAGGACGAGCTCGACACCAGCCGGAACGGCCACGACCACGGCGAGGTCCGGGACGGCGGATGAACCGGTGGTCCGGCGATTCGCCGACGCCTTCGTCGACGAACGCCCGCTCCGGGAGACGAACCTGCCCTCACCCGCGCGCAACCCGGAACCCGTCCCGTCGCGGTGGACCGCCCGTCGCGTGGGGATGACGCACGGCACAAGGTCGTTAGGAATCCGTCAGGACCAGTGGCCGGGGACCGCGGCCGGTCGCATGCTGGCGGCCGCGCGGGCACCCGGCCCGCGCCGAGGAGGGTTCCTGACATGGCCGACCTGGCCTATGTGTTGCTCCTGATCGGTGGGTTCGCTCTGCTGACCCTGATGCTGCGGGGGTTGCAGCGGCTGTGAACGTGCCGAATCTGATCGGTGGGCTGCTGGCGCTCGCGCTGATCGTCTACCTATTCTGCTCCCTCCTCAGGCCGGAGCGGTTCTGATGTCCCCGACCCTGGCCGGCCTGATCCAGGTCGGCGCGCTGTTCCTGGTGCTCGCCGCGGCCTACGTGCCGTTCGGCAACTACCTCGCCCACGTCTACACGGGCGAACAGCACTGGCGGGTGGAACGGGCCCTGTACCGGCTGGTCCGGATCGACCCGGACGCCGAGCAGCGCTGGACGACCTATGCCGCCGGTGTGCTCGGCTTCTCCTTCGTCTCGTTCCTGCTGCTGTACCTGCTGCAACGACTGCAGCCGCTGCTCCCGTTCGACTTCGGACGGGCCGCGGTGGAGCCGTCGGTGGCGTTCAGCACGGCGATCTCGTTCCTCACCAACACCAACTGGCAGTCCTACGTCCCGGAGACGACCCTCGGGCACAGCGTGCAGATGGCCGGACTGACCGTGCAGAACTTCGTCTCCGCCGCGGTCGGCATGGCCGTCGCGGTGGCGCTGGTCCGCGGGTTCGCCCGTGCGTCGAGCGACCGGATCGGCAACTTCTGGGTCGACCTGGTGCGCGGCGTGGTCCGGGTGCTGGTGCCGATCTCGTTCCTCGCCGCGGTCCTGCTGGTCGGACTCGGCGCGGTGATGTCGCTGCGCGCCGGCGTGGACGTCATCGGCGTCGACGGGCAGCAGCACACGATGGCCCTGGCACCGGCGGCGTCCCAGGAAGCGATCAAGATGCTGGGCACCAACGGGGGCGGGATCTTCAACGCCAACTCCGCGCACCCGTTCGAGAACCCGAACGGCGCCAGCAACTTTCTGGAGTACCTCCTGGTGCTGCTCATCCCCGTCTGCCTGACCCGGGCGTTCGGGGTCATGGTCCGCGACCCCCGGCAGGGTCACGTCCTGGCCGCCGTCATGGGGGTCATCTGGGGTGCGCTGCTCGCCGTCGCCTGGTGGGGCGAGACGCATCCGAACGGGACGGCCACGCTGGCCGCGGGTGCCGCGGTGGAGGGCAAGGAGATGCGCCTGGGCATCCCGTCCTCGGTGCTGTTCGGGATGGCCACCACCGGCACCTCGACCGGCGCGGTCGACTCGATGCACGACAGCTACACCGGCCTGGGTGGCGGGGTGCTGCTGCTGAACATGCTGCTCGGCGAGGTGACCCCGGGTGGTGTGGGCACCGGGCTCTACACCATCCTGATCCTCGCCGTGATCGCGGTGTTCCTCGCCGGGTTGATGGTGGGACGCACTCCGGAGTACCTGGGCAAGAAGCTGGGGCGTCGGGAGATCACCGTCGCCGCGCTCGCGATCCTGGCGATGCCGACGGCGGTGCTGCTGGGCACCGGTGCCGCGCTGGCGCTGCCCGGGACCGTGGGCGCGCTGGGCAACGACGGGCCGCACGGACTGTCCGAGGTGCTCTACGCCTATGCCTCGACATCCAACAACAACGGCAGCGCGTTCGCCGGACTGACCGTGACCAGCGACTTCTTCCAAGCCACTCTCGGGCTGGCGATGTTGTTCGGCCGGTTCGTCCCCGTCCTGGCCGTGCTGGCACTGGCCGGGTCGCTGGCCGCGCAGAAGCGGGTCGAACCCGGCGTCGGAAGCCTGCCCACCACCGGCCCACTGTTCGCGGTGCTGGTCGGCGGCACCGTCGCGCTCGTCGCGGCGCTCACCTTCTTCCCGGCACTGGCCCTCGGCCCGATCGCAGAGGCTCTCCTATGACCGACACCGGCATGACCGACATCCTGGTGCGCGACAGCAGTCCCGCACACCCCGAGCGGACCGGACGCGCGGTTGCCCCCGGCGCGTTCTCCCCGCGGCAGCTGTGGGGCGCGTTGCCCGGTGCACTGCGCAAGCTGGACCCGCGGGCGCAGCTGCGCAACCCCGTCATGTTCGTGGTGTGGGTCGGTTCGGTGCTGGTCACCGTGCTGGCCGTCGCCGACCCGAGCGTGTTCGCCTGGCTGATCGCGGCCTGGCTGTGGTTCACCGTGCTGTTCGCCAACCTGGCCGAGGCGGTCGCCGAGGGACGGGGCAAGGCCCAGGCCGACACCCTGCGCCGCACCCGCACCGAGACCGTCGCCCGCCGGTTGCGGGCCGACGGGTCGGAGGAACGGGTGCCCGGCACGGCCCTGCGGGTCGGCGACCGCGTCGTGGTCGAGGCGGGCGAGGTGATCCCGGGTGACGGCGACATCGTCGAGGGCATCGCCACCGTGGACGAGTCCGCGATCACCGGCGAGTCCGCTCCGGTGATCCGCGAGTCGGGCGGCGACCGGTCGTCGGTCACCGGCGGCACCACCGTGCTGTCCGACCGCATCGTCGTGCAGGTCACCACCGCCCCGGGCGAGTCGTTCGTGGACCGGATGATCGCGCTCGTCGAGGGGGCCAGCCGGCAGAAGACCCCGAACGAGATCGCGCTGACGATCCTGCTGTCGGCGTTGACGATCATCTTCCTGCTCGCCGTCGTGGCGCTACAGCCGATGGCCGGCTACTCCGGCGGACAGCGGTCGCTGATCGTGCTCACGGCGCTGCTGGTCTGCCTGATCCCCACCACCATCGGGGCACTGCTGTCGGCGATCGGCATCGCCGGTATGGACCGGCTGGTGCAACGCAACGTCCTGGCCACCTCCGGACGCGCCGTCGAGGCCGCCGGGGACGTCGACACCCTGCTGTTGGACAAGACCGGCACCATCACCTTCGGCAACCGCCAGGCCACCGAGCTGCTCCCGGCCGATGGGGTGAGCGTGACCGAGCTCGCCGCCGCGGCCCGCCTGTCCAGCCTGGCCGACCCGACCCCCGAGGGCCGCAGCATCCTCGAGCTGTGCGCGCGGGCGCACGGACTGCCCACCGAGGCCACCGCCGGGGAGGCGGCCGCGACGTTCGTCCCGTTCACCGCGCAGACCCGCATGTCCGGGCTCGACCATGACGGCCGCAAGATCCGTAAGGGCGCGGGCAGCGCCATCGCCGCCTGGGTCGGCGACGGACTGCCGCACCGGCTGGAGGAGACCGTCGACCGGATCGCCCGCGACGGCGGCACCCCACTCGTCGTCGCCGAGCGCGATGGAGCCGACACGCGCGTGCTCGGATCGATCCGACTCTCGGACGTCGTCAAGCCGGGCATGGCCGCGCGGTTCGCCGAGCTGCGCGCGATGGGTATCCGGACGGTGATGATCACCGGGGACAATCCCCTGACCGCCAGGGCGATCGCCGCCGAGTCCGGTGTGGACGACCATCTCGCCGAGGCCACCCCCGAGGCCAAGATGGACCTGATCCGCCGCGAACAGTCCGGCGGACGGCTGGTCGCCATGACCGGGGACGGCACCAACGACGCCCCGGCGCTGGCGCAGGCCGACGTCGGCGTCGCGATGAACACCGGGACGGCCGCGGCCAAGGAGGCCGGGAACATGGTCGACCTCGACTCCGACCCGACCAAGCTGATCGACATCATCGAGATCGGCAAGCAACTGCTGATCACCCGCGGCGCGCTCACCACCTTCTCGGTGGCCAACGACCTGGCCAAGTACTTCGCGATCCTGCCGGCGATGTTCGTCGCGCTCTATCCGCAGCTCGACGCGCTCAACATCATGCGGCTGGCCAGCCCGGAATCGGCGATCCTCTCGGCGGTGATCTTCAACGCGCTGATCATCGTGGCGCTGATCCCGCTGGCGCTGCGCGGCGTCCGTTACCGGCCGACCACCGCCGCGCGCCTGCTACGTCGCAACCTGCTGCTCTACGGTCTCGGCGGCGTGCTCACTCCGTTCGTCGGGATCTTCCTCATCGACCTGCTCGTCCGACTCATCCCCGGGATCTGACCCATGTTCTCGCTGCTGACCCGCCAGACCGTCGCGGCGGTGCGGGTGCTGCTCGTGCTGACCGTGCTGCTCGGCATCGGCTATCCGCTCACCGTCTGGGGGGTCTCGCACCTGCCCGGGCTGCGGGACAAGGCCGAGGGGTCGCTGCTCGCCGCCCCCGACGGCACCCCCACCGGGTCGGCCCTGATCGGGATCGACCCGGTCGCACCCGACCCCGCCGCCGACCCGTTCTTCCACACCCGCCCATCCGCCTCGGCCACCGGCCCGCTGGGCCCCGGTGATACGGCCACCTCCGCGGGCTCGAACAAGGGCGGGTTCGACATCGGCCTGCTCGACACCGTGACGCAACGGCGCGAGCTCATCGCCGCGCGCGAGGGCGTCGAGCCCGCGCGGGTGCCTGCGGACGCGGTGACCGCATCCGCGTCCGGGTTGGACCCGCACATCAGCCCCGCCTACGCGCAGCTGCAGGTTCCCCGGGTGGCCCGCGTGAACGGGCTCTCGGAGATGGCGGTGACACGCCTCGTCGTGGCGAAGACCGACGGCCGCCCCCTCGGCTTCCTCGGTGAGCCCGGGGTGAACGTCACCGAGCTCAACCTGGCGGTCGCAGCGGCGCGTGAGCCCGCCCCCAGCGGAGGATGAGGTATGGCCAAACGCGGTCAGCTGCGGATCTACCTGGGCGCGACGCCCGGGGTCGGCAAGACCTACGCGATGCTCAGCGAGGCTCATCGTCGGGCCGCTCGCGGCACCGACGTGGTCGTGGGGCTGGTCGAGACCCACGGCCGCGCCAAGGTGGCTGCCTTGCTCGAGGGCCTGGAGGTCCTCCCCCGCCGCACGGTTTCCTATCGCGGGGTCGAGCTCACCGAGCTGGACGTCGAGGCGATCCTGGAACGGGCACCGCAGGTGGTGCTGGTCGACGAGCTGGCCCACACGAACGCCCCCGGCTCACCGAACCCGAAGCGCTGGCAGGACGTCGAGCAGGTCCTCGACGCCGGGATCACCGTGCTGAGCACGCTCAACATCCAGCACCTCGAATCGCTCAACGATGTCATCGAGCGGATCACCGGTGTGCGTCAGCAGGAGACCGTCCCCGACGAAGTGGCGCGCCGCGCCGAGCAGGTCGAGCTCGTCGACATCACCCCCGAGGCGCTGCGCAGGCGGATGGCCCACGGCAACATCTACGCCCCCGAGAAGATCGACGCCGCGCTGGCCAACTACTTCCAGCCGCGCAACCTCACCGCGCTGCGTGAGATGGCGCTGCTGTGGGTGGCCGACCAGGTCGACGTCGCGCTGCAGCGGTACCGCACCGAACAGCAGACCACCGACGTGTGGGAAACCCGGGAACGTGTCGTCGTGGCCGTCACCGGCGGCCCGGAGAGCGACACGGTGCTGCGCCGGGCGGCCCGGATCGCCGAGCGCTCCGGTTCGGCCGAGCTGCTGGCCGTGCACGTGCTGCGCGGCGACGGACTCGCCGGGGTTTCCGCCGGTGCGCTGGCTCGGCTGCGACGGCTCGCCGACGACCTGGGCGCCTCCTTCCACACCGTGCTCGGTGACGACGTACCGGCCGCGCTGCTCGACTTCGCGCGTGGGGTCAACGCCACCCAGCTGGTGCTGGGCACCTCACGCCGTTCCCGAGCGGCCCGCGCCGTCGTCGAGAGCATCGGCACCCGGGTCGTGCAGGACTCCGGCCACATCGACGTGCACATGGTCACCCATCCGGAGGCGGGCCGCGGGACGCGGCTGCCGCGCCGGCTCAGCGCGGTCCCGGCCGGCCGACGGACCGCGGGCTGGGCGCTCGGGCTGGCCCTGCCGTTGACCGCGACGGGCCTGGGTGTGTTCGCCACGGGGCTGTTCGGCCTGTCCACCGACGTCGTGCTGTTCTTCCTGGCCACGGTGATCGTCGCGCTGATCGGCGGGCTCGGGCCGGCGCTGCTCGCCGCGCTCTCCGGTGGCCTGCTGCTCAACTTCTTCCTCACCCCACCGCTGCACACGCTCACCATCGCCGAACGCGAGAACGTGATCACACTGGTGGCGATGGTGCTGGTGGCGATCCTCGTCGCCCTCGTGGTCGACCGGGCCGCGCGCCAGGCACAGCAGGCCGCGGCGGCCCGCGCCGAGGCGGCACTGCTCGCGTCGTTCTCCCGCACCGTCCTCACCCGCCCCGACCCGCTGCCGCGGCTGCTGGAGAAGCTTCGCGAGACCTTCGGGTTCTCCACGGTCGCGGTGCTGCAACGCGAGGACGGGTCGTGGACGACCTCTGCCTGCGCCGGCCCCCCGGACTGCGACCGGCCCGACCAGGCGGACGTCGACGTCGCCGTCGACCCGGACGTCCACCTGGTCGGGCGGGGCCGGTCACTGCGCGCCGCGGACCGCCAGCTCCTCGAGGCGGTGGCCGGTCAGGCCCTGTTGGCGCTGCGCAACCAGCAGATCGCCGCCGAGGCCACCGAAGCCCGGCGCCGCGCCGAGGCCACCGAGCTGCGCACCGCGCTGCTCTCCGCGGTCGGTCACGACCTGCGAACCCCGCTCACGTCGATCAAGGCCGCGGCCGGCAGCCTGCGGGACCCCCAGCTGCGGCTGTCCGAGCACGATCGCGCCGAGCTCGCCGCCACCGTCGAGGAGTCCGCCGACCGGCTCACCCGGCTCGTCGCCAACCTCCTCGACTCATCGCGCCTGGCCACCGGTGCCGTCGTCGCCGATCTGCGCCCCGTGGGGTACGACGAGATCGCTGCTCAGGCGCTCGCCGGTGTCGACGAGGCCCGCCGTGTCACGCTGGACATCGACGAACGCCTGCCCGAGGTGCTCGCCGACACCGGGCTGCTGGAACGAGTCATCGCCAATCTCGTGGACAACGCGATCCGCCACGGCGCCGGCGCCCCGGTCGCGCTTCGGGCCAGCGCACTTGCCGACCGGGTCGAGCTTCGGGTGGTCGACTCCGGGCCCGGGATCCCCGCAGGCGGCGCCGACCGGCTGTTCGCCCCCTTCCAACGTCTCGGTGACCGCGACGGCAGCGGCCTCGGCCTTGGCCTGAGCGTGGCCCGCGGCTTCACCGAGGCCATGGGCGGAACCCTCACCGCGGAGGACACCCCCGGGGGCGGGCTCACGATCGTGATCAGTCTGCCCGCGTTCGCTCCCGCCGGGGTGCTGAAGCCGGGGAGCGCATCGTGACCGGCTCGCCCGCGCCGGTCACGGTGCTCGTCGTCGACGACGACGTCCAGATCCTGCGCGCACTGCGGATCAACCTCACCGCCCGCGGCTACCGCGTGTTCACCGCCGCCTGCGGCACCACCGCGCTGCGCGCCGCCGCCGACACCCACCCCGACGTCGTCGTGCTCGACCTGGGCCTGCCCGACCTCGACGGCACCCAGGTCATCGCCGGGCTGCGTGGCTGGACCACCGTCCCGATCATCGTGCTCTCCGCGCGGACCGACTCCAGCGACAAGGTCCGCGCGCTCGACCAGGGCGCCGACGACTACGTCACCAAACCCTTCGGTGTGGACGAGCTGCTCGCCCGGCTGCGCGCCGCGGTCCGCCGCGCAGCCACCACCGGCGGCGGCTCCGATCCGTGTGTCGAGACCGGTGAGCTCGCCATCGACCTTGCGGCCAAGGTCGTCCGACGCGCCGGGGTCGAGGTCCACCTCACACCCACCGAGTGGAGCATCCTCGAGCTCCTCGTCCGCCACCGCGGCCGACTGGTCACCCGCCGCCAGCTCCTCGATGAGGTGTGGGGACCGGGTGACCGCAAGGAAACCAGCTACCTGCGCGTCTATCTCGGGCAGCTTCGCCGCAAGCTCGAACCCGATCCCGCCCATCCCCGGCACCTGATCACCGAGGCCGGCATGGGATATCGGTTCCGCAGCTGAGCTCTCCCCCGGCCGGCCCGACCCGGCGCTGTAGCGGTCCGAGGGCCGCCGTACCGCCAGCCTGTTGATCATGGTGACGGCTGGTCTCCTCCTCGGGGCGGGGTCGGTTGGGGTGCGAGTTGGGTGGGATGTCTCGTCGGCCGGGGTTGATCGTTATTGACGGTCCGTCAATGTATGAATGACATTTGAGGGTCGAGCGGAGAGGGCGGACCTCGTCGACGGGTCTGCCGACGGGGCCTTCGGCCTCGGTCAGGCCGGCTCCACCGTGGAGGGTGCGAAGCGGCGGCGCAGGGCCAGGGAGACGTAGACGAGGGCGACGAGCACGGGAACTTCGATGAGCGGGCCGACGACGCCGGCGAGGGCCTGGCCGCTGGTGGCGCCGAAGGTGGCGATGGCGACGGCGATGGCGAGTTCGAAGTTGTTGCCCGCGGCCGTGAACGCCAGGGTGGTGGTGCGCTCGTAGGTCAGGCCGATGGCCCTGCCGAAGGCGTAGGACCCGGCCCACATCAGCGCGAAGTAGGCCAGCAGCGGCAGGGCGATGCGGGCGACGTCGAACGGGCGGCTGGTGATCTGCTGACCTTGCAGGGCGAACAGGACGACGATGGTGAACAGCAGCCCGTACAGCGCGACCGGGCCGATCCGGGGCAGGAACCGGGTTTCGTACCAGGTACGGCCCTTGCCGCGCTCGCCGAGGCGTCGAGACAGGTAGCCGGCGGCCAGCGGGATGCCCAGGAAGATCAGCACGCTCTTGGCGATCTGCCACCCGGACACCGCGAGGTCGGTCTGCGGCAGCCCGAGCCAGCCGGGCAGCACCGACAGGTAGAACCAGCTCAGCACCCCGAACATGATCACCTGGAACACCGAGTTGATCGCCACCAGCACGGCGGCGGCTTCCCGGTCGCCGCAGGCGAGGTCGTTCCAGATGATGACCATGGCGATGCAGCGGGCGAGCCCGACGATGATCAGGCCGGTGCGGTACTCGGGCAGGTCGGGCAGCAGCAGCCAGGCCAGGGCGAACATCAGCGCGGGCCCGATCAGCCAGTTGAGGATCAGCGAGGGCATCAGGAGCCGGCGGTCGCGGGTGACGGTGTCGAGCCGGTCGTAGCGGACCTTGGCCAGCACCGGATACATCATCACCAGCAGCCCGAGCGCGATGGGCAGCGAGATCCCGTCGACCGCCACGGCGTTGAGCGCGCCCTCCAGACCGGGAATCCAGCGTCCGGCCAGCAGGCCGGCCACCATCGCCGCGGCGATCCACACCGGCAGGAACCGGTCCAGGGTGGACAGCTTCGCGATCACACCGGCGGGAGCGGCGTCGGTGGTGGTCACGCGGTCACCACGCCGGCCTCGCCGGGAACCGGCACCGCCGACAGGCGGGCCGGCAGGAAGCAGCAGGGGTCCGTCGCCGCCAGCGGCAGTTGCTTCGACACGCCTCTATGTTGACAGATGTCTATCTAGAGAGCAATCAAAGTCCGCGTCCCGAGTTCAGCCGGCACCGAGCGGGCCAACGCCGCCGGCCAGGCGACCTCCTCACGTGCGGCTCACCGCGGCGTCGGCACCCACCCGACCCACCCGAACCGGCGAAATCCCAGCTCACCGGCATACCCGCGCAATTCTGAGTCATTCTGAGCCATTCTGAGCCATTGCCACGGCGGTCCCGGCGAGCACTCCCCCGAGTGCGGCCACCGTCGGCGACGTCGAGATCGACATATCGGGACGGTGCGTCAATGTATGAATGACAGCTGAAGGAGGAACGGACCGGCGGAGCCGGATCGGAGCCGGGACGGGAAGATCGAGCCGTGACCACCGACGCCCTGGTGCTGCTCGAAGCCGTCCGTACGCAGACCCCGGCGCTCGCCGGCGGGGACTGGCCCGGCGTCGCCGACCCCGACACCCTGCGCACGCAGCTGCTGGACTGGCTCAGCCAGTACGACAACGCCGGTACCCGGCGCACCTACGCCTACGCCCTCGGGCTGCCCGTGACCTGGGTGGACGCGATCGGCGGCACGCCGGTGACCCCACCCTCCCCCGAGACCCGCCGCCCTCCCCCGGCGCCGCCGGGTCCCCTGCACCAGCTGGCGTGGTTCCGCTGGTGCGCCCGGCAGTCGCTGGACCCGCGCGCGGCGACCTCGACTCACGTCAAGGCGTGGCTGCACGCGCTGTCGGCCGCCGGGGCGCAGCGACGCACCCGCCAGCGAATGCTCTCGACGCTCTCGGCGCTGTACGGCCACCTCGCCGAGACCGGAGTCGTCCCGGCCAACCCGGCGGCGCTGAACCGGGCGCGGCTCGGGCTCGCGAGTAGCGCGCGCGAACCCTCACCGACCGTCCGGCTGACCGCCACGCAGCTGCGCGCCCTGCTCACCGGCGCGGCGACGGTGCACTACACCGCCGACCCCCGGCTCCGGCGGCTGTATGCGCTGCGCGGCGTCGCCGTGGTGGCGCTGCTGACCCTGGGCCTGCGGATCTCCGAGCTCACCGGGCTCGACCGCGGCGACGTCTACCGCACCGGCGGCGAGGAGGTGCTGGGGGTACTGGGCAAGGGCGGCCTGCGCCGCGAGGTGTACCTGACCGAGCTGGTGCGCACCGCGCTGGAGGCCTATCTCGCCGAGCGCGACCGGCTCGGCGGCGCTGCGGTACCGGCCCGGCGGGGACGGACCGTCGCGGGCCGTTCGCCGCTCATCGCCACCCGCGACGGCGGGCGTTGCTCGCGGGTGGATCTCTACCGGCTGCTGCGTCGGATCGCCGCGGGGGCGGGGCCGGAGCTGGCCGAGGTCGCCGACCGGGTGCACCCACACGCGCTTCGGCACGCCTATGTGACGATCGCGCTGGAGCAGGACGCGCCGATCCAGCACGTCCAGGCCGACGTCGGGCACGCGACGATCGCGACGACGCAGCACTACGACCGCGGCCGGCGCACCCGCGACACCACTGCCGCCGATCTGGTCGCCGCGGCGATCGCCGCCGTCCCGCCCACCGCCGCGTCCGGCTAACCGTCGGTACCGGCGGCGACGGGTTCCTCCGCGGCGGCGGAGGCGATGATCTGCTCGAGAACCTCCTGTCCCGGCTCGATCCACGGCGGCAGGCCGGGAACGCGCCGGAGCAGTTCGAACGCCTCGTCGACCATCGCGCCGTGGATCGCCGGCCCGTGGCAGCTCGGGATCACCTCGATGCCGAGGCCCTGCACGGAGTCGAGGTGGTCGTGGAAGCTCGCATCATCGAGCCAGAGGTGCCACGGGTGGTTGAGCCGGTTCACCAACAGCACGCCCTCGCGCCACACCCCGCGATCGAGCTCGGCGGCGTCCTCGGCCGGATGCGGCACGTTGGCCCCGAACGAGTCCGCCGCCCAGTAGGTCCGGGTGCGCGTGTCGAACAGCCCGCGCGTGGTGGGGTTGTCGAAGAACGGGGGGCGGACGGCGACGAGGGTGCGGTCGCCCGCGGCGAAGCTCTCGCCGTCGCGGACCCAGCGGACCCGATCGAAGGGCATCCACATGTCGTCGCTGTCGATCCCGTAGCGCGCCATCGAGAACCACGTCGTCACCAGCGTGGCGTTCGGACAGGCGTCGATGACCTGCCGCAGGTTACCCGCGTGGTCGTGGTCGTCGTGGGTGAGAAACACCCAGCGCACGTCCGTCGGGTCGACCAGGTTCCAGGCGTCCTGCAGCCACTGCTGCCGGTTCGACGGCGCGCCGGTGTCGACGAGCACCGGCTCTGACCCGGTGATCACCATCGAGTTGACGTAGACGAGGCCGATGGGCGGCGCCTCGACCAGTTGCGGGATGACGTAGGTGTCCGGCGCGGCACGGTAGGGCTGTACCCGCAGGTCGGCCTGTGTCGTGGTCACGGTGGCCTCCTCGTGGATGAGCGGCGCGGCGCCGTCGAGGCTAGCCACACCGCCCGGCACGCCCCATCCCAGGAATCTGGGGATATCGGATCCGGTTCCCGGGCCCTACCCTCGACAGGTCCCAGGAGGCCGCCACCATGGACCGAGAACGCCGCCGCCACGCGAAACGCGAGATCGTCAGCCTGTGCCACAGCGGGCTCACGGTGGACGACCTCTACCACACGACGCTGCAGGTGTTCGGGACGCTGGTGCCCTACGACCGGGCGTGCTGGCACACGGTCGACCCGGCGACGATGTTGTTCACCACCTCGGCCCAGCGCAACCTCGGCCATGAACCCCGGCTTCCGGTCTACGAGTACGAGATCCCGGACGTCAACAAGTGGACCTACCTGAGCCGGCAGCCGTGGCCGGTGGGGGTGCTCGGCCACGCCACGCGCGGGAACCCCGACCAGAGCCCGCGCTACCGCGACCTGCTGCGGCCACGGGGCGTCGCGCACGAGATCCGCGCGTCCCTGGTGTCCGACCACCGGTGCTGGGGCTTTGTCGGCCTGTACCGCGACCGCGGACGCGACGACTTCACCGAGGACGACGCGGCGTTGCTCGCCGAGCTGGATGCCCACCTCGCCGCGGGCATCCGGCGCGCGCTGCTGCTCGGTGCGGCGTCCGCCCAGCCGCCGGGCAGCCAGGCACCCGGCGTCCTCATCCTCGGTTCGACCGGCGAGATCAGTTCGATGAACGCGGCGGCCGAGGAGCTGCTCGCGGTGCTGGCCGACGCAGGCGACGCGACCCCGCCGGAGGCGCCGCACGCCGTGCTCGCGGTGGCGTGCCAGGCCCGTCGGATGGCCTCCGGCGAGGACGCCACACCCGCCTGGTCGCGCGCCCGCACCGTGACCGGACAGTGGATCGCGCTGCACGGCACCCGGCTGGGCAACGGACCCGACGCCGCCACCGCCGTCATCATCGAACCCGCCCGACCGTTGGAACTCGCCGACCTGATCGTGCTGGCCTATGGCCTCACCCCGCGTGAACGCGAGGTCACGCGCCTGGTCATCGTGGGTCGGTCGACTGCCGACATCGCGCAGGTCCTGCACCTGTCCCCGTTCACGGTGCAGGACTATCTGAAGTCGGTGTTCGAGAAGGTGGGGGTGCGCAGCCGCCGTGAGCTCGTCGCGACCGTGTTCCGGGAGAACTACTGGCCCCGGATCCTGGCCGGCGATCGGATCGGCGGTGACGGGTTCTTCCCGGACGACCACGCGGTCGCCCGATCCGGCCCGGCCTGAGCGGACCCGTCCGGCTCAGGCGCCGCGATCGTGGCGCCGCACCGGCAGGCAGCAGTCGACCGCGCACGGTTCGCCGTTGACCGTGCAGCCCGCGCGCGGGACCCGGCCCAGCCCGCGCGGGGCGGCGCCCTCGGTGTGCTCGGCGATCAGCTCGACGACCATGTCGGCGAACCGTGGATCGGGCCCGGCCGTCGCCGCACGGGCGAAGCACATCCCCAGCTCGGCGGCCTTCTCCGCGGCCTCGGTGTCCAGGTCCCACACGACCTCGACATGATCGGACACGAAGCCGACCGGCGCGACGACGACGGCCGCAACGCCGCTGGACCGCAACGCCTCGAGGTGGTCGAGGATGTCCGGTTCCAGCCACGGCACCTGGGGCGGCCCGGACCGCGACTGCCACACCACGTCGTGGCCGGCCGCCCCGACCTGTGCGGCGACGAGCCGGGCCGCCTCGGCCACCTGGCGCGAGTAGCGATGGCCGCCCTCGGCGGGCGGGCCGGCCGCGGCGTCGGCGGCGGTCGGGATCGAATGCGCCGTGAAGACCAGCCGGGCGGTTGCCCGGACCGCGGCCGGCAGCGTCGCCCGCGCCGCCCGCACCGCGTCGGCGTTGGCCGCCACGAACTGCGGATGGTCGAAGAAGTGCCGCAGCTTCACCAGTTCGGGGGCGCCGGGCCCGGCGGCCGCGCGGGCCCGCGCGATGTCCTCGTCGTACTGTCGGCATGCCGAGTAGCCGCCGTAGGCGCTGGTCGCCAGGACCAGCGCGCGGCGCACCCCGTCGCGCGCCATCGCGGCGACGGTGTCGCAGACCATCGGATGCCAGTTGCGGTTACCGAAGTAGACCGGCAGCTCGGTGCGTTCCCGGATCGCCGCGATCAGCTCGCGGTTGCGCGCGTTGAGCGGCGAGACGCCGCCGAGGTGCCGGTAGTGCTCCTCGACGGCGTCCAGCCGCTCGGGCGGGACGCCGCGGCCCCGTACGACGTTCTCCAGGAAGGGACGCACGTCGTCCGGGTGTTCGGGGCCGCCGAACGACAGCACCAGCAGCGCGTCGACCGTGCTCACGGCTCAGACCCCGACCGCGTGGAACCCTCCGTCGGCCCACACCATCGAGCCGGTGGTCACCGGCATCCAGTCCGAGAGCAGCGCGCACACTGTCTTCGCGACCGGCACCGGGTCGTTGACGTCCCAGCCCAGCGGGGCGCGGGTGTCCCACGTGTCCTCGAAGGCCGCGAAGCCGGGGATCGACTTCGCGGCCATCGTCCGCACCGGTCCCGCGGCAACCAGGTTGACCCGGATGCCCTTGGGCCCCAGGTCACGGGCCAGGTAGCGGGTCACCGACTCCAGCGTCGACTTGGCCACGCCCATCCAGTCGTAGGCGGGCCAGGCCTGCCGGTTGTCGAAATCCATCCCCACGATCGAGGCGCCCTCGCCGAGCAGCGGCAGCAGCGCCGTCGACAGCGACTTGAACGAGTACGCGCTGACCTGGATGGTCGTCGCGACATCGGACCAGGGAGCGGCCAGAAACGCGCCCTCGCCGAGGCAGGACGCGGGTGCGAACCCGATCGAGTGCAGCACGCCGTCGAGTGCCGGGGCGTCACCGAGATGCGGCGAGATGCGCTCGACAAGGCTGTCGAGCTGGTCGGAGTCGGTGACGTCGAGCTCGACGACCGGGGCGGGCTTCGGCAGCCGCTGCGCGATCCGTTCCACCAGTCGCATCCGGCCGTAGCCGGTGAGGACGACGTCGGCTCCCTCCTGCTGGGCGAGTTTCGCGGCGTGGAACGCCAGGGAGGCGTCGGTGATCACGCCGGTGATGAGCAGCCGCTTGCCGGCAAGCAGTCCCACAGTGTTGCCTTTCGGTGAGTCGCGTCGGGTCGAAGCGCCGATCTAGTGGCCCATACCGAGGCCACCGTCGACCGGGATGACCGCGCCGGTGACGTAGCCCGCGGCGTCCGAGCCCAGCCAGGTGACCACGGCGGCGATCTCCTCCGGGCTGGCGTACCGGCCGAGCGGGATCTGGCCGAGGATCTCGGTGCGCCGGGCGTCCGGCAGCGCGCGGGTCATGTCGGTGTCGACGAAACCGGGGGCGATGACGTTGGCGGTGATGCCGCGGGAGCCGAGCTCGCGGGCGACGGAACGAGCCAATCCGACCAGCCCGGCCTTGGCCGCGGCGTAGTTGACCTGCCCGGCCGAGCCGGAGAGCCCGACGACCGAGGAGATGAAGATCATCCGGCCACCGCGCGCCTTCAGCATGCCGCGCGAGGCGCGCTTGGCGACCCGGTAGGCCGCGGTCAGGTTGGCGTCGATGACCCGGGTGAACTGGTTCTCGCTCATCCGCATGAGCAGCGTGTCGTCGTTCATGCCCGCGTTGGAGACGAGCACCTGAACCGGGCCGTGCTTCTCCTCGACCTCGGTGAACGCTCGATCGATGGCGTCGGCGTCGGTGACGTCGCACTGCACCGGCAGCAGCTCGCCCGGCAACCCGTCGGCGCTGCTGCGGTAGGTCACCGCCACCTGGTCGCCCTGGGCTGCGAACGCCGTCGCGATCGCGAGCCCGATCCCTCGGTTTCCTCCGGTCACCAGCACGCTGCGTCCCACGTCCGTCAACCTAGTCCACCCCCTTCCCTCCCCCGCGAGTCGCGGTATTTCCGAGCGCGAGTCGGGGTATTTCCGAGCGCGAGTCGCAGCGACTCGGTCACGGAAATACCCCGAC
>NZ_JBHSQW010000022.1:17262-26064 GCF_042658695.1 Pseudonocardia hispaniensis
TCGTGTCGACCCGGCGCACCTCGTAGCCGATCTGCTGGCCCAGCTCCGCGTAGACCTGACGCAGCTCGCTCTCGGACGCGGCGGTGAAGAACTGTCCCCCGGACAGCTGGGCGATCTCGCGCATCGACGCGTCGTCGACGGCCACCCGGGTTCGTCCGCCCTCGATCTCGATCGTCCCGTATGCCGTGCCGAAGGAGATCGTCGAGATCGGGACCTTGGCCTCGGCCGCCTCCTTCGCGGCGGTGAACGCCCCGCGTGGCTCGTTCTCCCCGTCCGGGCCGGGCACGGTCTGCTTACCGTCACTCATCAGCACGATCCGCGCCGGTGGTGGCCCGCCGGACTCACCATCGCCGCCGGCGCTCGCGATGGACCGCGAGAACGACTCCACCGACTGCATCGCCGCGAAGATCGCCTCGCCGGTGGCCGTGGACTCGGCGAGCTTCAGCCCGTCGACCGCGCGTTTGACCGCCTCCCGGTCGGTGGTCGGGGACACCAGGACCGCGGCGGTCCCGGCGAACGACACCAGGCCGAGGTTGATCCCGGGGGTGAGCTGGTCGGCGAACGCCTTGGCCGCGGCCTGCGCGGCGGCGAGCCGGGACGGCTGCACGTCGGTGGCCTTCATCGACAGCGACACATCGATGACCAGCATCACCGTCGCCCGGTTGCGCGGCACCTTGGCCTCGGCCTGGGGCCCGGCCAGCGCGACGGTCAGCACCGCCAGCGCGGCGATCAGCGCCGCGGCCGGCAGGTGCCGGTGGCGGCCCGGACGCTTCGGTGCGACGGCGTCGAGCAGCTCCAGGTTGGTGAACCGCACGACGTCGCGGCGGCGGCGACGCAGCAGCAGCAGGTACCCCACGAACAGGGCGGCCACGACGACCAGCCCGAGCAGCCACCACGGATGCGCGAATGTCATGGCCCCCCTACCGCACCCGAGCCCGCCGCGCTCGAGCGGCGCAAGCGCCACCCAGCGCCACGTGAGCCGCGCAAGCGCCGGCCAGTGGCACGCCGGCTGCTCATCGCCCGCCCCCCGACCACGCGCGTTTGCGCGCCAGCGCGAACCGCACGATGTCGGCGATCCAGTCCGAGTCGGTGCGCAGGGTCAGCTGCGCGGCCCCGCATCTGCGCAGCGCCCGGGCGACCCGGTCGCGGTGCGCCGCGGCGGCCGCCCCGAACTCCCGGCACAGCAGCGGGGACGTGACGACCTCGCGCTGCTCACCGGTCTCCGGATCGGCCAGCACGACCGTGCCGACGTCGGGCAGCTCCAGCTCCCGCGGGTCGATCACCTCGACGGCGAGCAGCTCATGGCGCGCTGAGAGGGCCCGCAGCGGACGCTCCCAGGTCGGCTCGCCGAGGAAGTCCGAGATCACCACGGCCAGGCCGCGGCGGCGCGGCGGGCGGCGCAGCTGCTCGATCGCCGCGACCAGATCGCCGCGGGTGCCGTCCGGCGCGGACGGGGTCTCGGCGACCCGGCGGATCACCCCCCTGGCGTGGGCGAGCCCGCCCCGGGCGGGGATGCGGACGGTCCGCTCACCGGTCGCGACGACGGCCCCGATCCGGTTGCCACCGCCGCGGGTCAGATGCGCGAGCGCGGCGAGCGCGGCGACCGCAAGGTCCCGCTTCTGGCAGGCGGCGGTGCCGAACTCGAGGCTGGGTGACAGGTCGATCGCCACCCAGGTCTCCAGCTCGCGGTCGGCGATGGTCTCGCGGACGTGGGGTGCGGTGGTGCGTGCGGTCACCGCCCAGTCCATCCGCCGCACGTCGTCACCGGGCTGGTAGATCCGGGCCTCGCCGGGTTCGCTGCCAGGACCGGGGACCAGGCCGAGATGGTTGCCCTGCAGCAGGCCGTCGAGCCTGCGGCGGACCGACAGCTCCAGGTTGCGCAGGGCCGCCTCGAGCCTGCCGTCGCGCAGCGACGGGGGCGCGGTCGCCGCACGAGGCCTCGCGGGACCGGCCCGGGCCGGTACGACCGGCGGCTGCGGGGTCGGGGCGGCGCGTGAGGTCACGACGCGCTGCCCGCCGGGCTGTACTGGGGCCGGGCGGTGACCTGCGGCAGCGGGACGGTCTGCAGCACCCGGGAGATGATGTGGTCGATCGGAACCTGGTCGGCGACGGCGTCATAGGACAGCACGAGGCGGTGGCGCAGCACGTCGGGGGCGACGTCGAGGATGTCCTGCGGGAGGACGTAGTCGCGGCCGCGGACCAGCGCCAGCCCCCGCGCGCCCGCGACGATTCCGAGGCTCGCCCGCGGCGAGGCGCCGAAGGACACCCAGCTCGCCAGGTCGGTCAGGCCGTGCTCGGCGGGCGTGCGGGTGGCGACCACGAGGCGCACCACGTAGTCGACCAGGGCGTGGTGCACGAACACCCGCGAGGCCACCCGCTGCAGCCGGGTCAGCGTCTCCGGGTCGATGATGCGTTGTGCCACCGGGGGTTCGGCACCCATCCGGTAGATGATCTCGCGCTCCTCCTCGATCCCCGGATACTCGATGATGATCTTGAACAGGAACCGGTCGCGCTGCGCCTCGGGTAGCGGGTAGACACCCTCGTTCTCGATCGGGTTCTGGGTGGCCAGCACGAGGAACGGGTCGGGCATCGGGAAGGTCTTCCCGCCGATCGACAGATGCCGCTCGGCCATCACCTCGAGCATCGCCGACTGCACCTTCGCCGGCGCCCGGTTGATCTCGTCGGCGAGCACGAAGTTCGCCACGACCGGTCCGAGTTCCACGTCGAACTCCTCACGGCCCTGCCGGTAGATCCGGGTGCCGATGATGTCGGCGGGCACCAGGTCCGGGGTGAACTGCAGGCGGGCGAAGGTGCCACCGACGACCGTCGCCACGGTCTCCACCGCGAGCGTCTTCGCGACCCCGGGCACGCCCTCCAGCAACAGGTGGCCCCGGGCCAACAGACCCACGAGCATCCGCTCGATCAGCCGGTCCTGCCCGACGATCACCCGCTTGATCTCGAAGACGACGTGCTCGAGCAGTTCGGCGTCGCGGGCGGGGACGTCGGGCTGCTCCGAGGAGGCAGGATGCGCGCTCACGGTCCCATTCCAGCGCACGCAGCGTGAGAAGGGGGTGAACCTCGCGTCCGCGGGTCAGCTCGAGGCGGGCCCGCGCCGGACCCGTTCGCCGACGATCACGTCGATCAGCCCGTAGTCACACGCCTGGCCGGTGTCCCTGTCCGCGGCCACCACATCGACCGGGCGGCCACATGCCGCGGCGAGACGCTCCAGGGTGGAGAGTCGGGCGTCGACGTCGCCCCGTTCCAGGCGCGCCACCGCCGACTGGGAGGTCTCCATCCCGGCGGCGATCTCCGTATACGCATCGGGGCGTCCGCGGCGGATACTCGTTGGCCCGGAAGGAGGGAGGGCCGGCGTGCACGACGACCGAGTACTCACCGAGGACCGCATCGCCCGGGCCGTCCGGGACCACCTCCAACCCGCCATCCATGGCCCCACGCTGCCGCTTCGGGTCAGCGCCTGGGACGTACCCGGCGAACCCGTCGAGGTCGAGGTCGCCCTCGCCGCCGACTTCCGGCCCACCCGGGTGGGTGCTCGGTGGGGCAGGCCGTGGGGAACCACCTGGTTCCGGTTCGACGCGACGGTGCCGCCGGACTGGCGGGGCCTGCGGGTGGAGGCCCTGGTGGACCTCGGTTTCGACCTGCCGACACCGGGGTTCCAGGCCGAGGGCCTCGCCTTCACCGACCGGGGCGTCCCGCTCAAGGGGGTGCAGCCGCGCAACACCCATGTCCCGGTCGACGCACCACCCGGCGGACCGGTCCGCTTCCTGGTCGAGGCCGCGGCCAACCCCGACATCGCCGACGGCTGGTCGTTCCGCCCGACCCCGATGGGCGATCCCGCGACGGCGCCGCCCGCGCCCCTGTACGTGCTGCGGCGCGCCGAGCTGGCGGTGTGGAACGCGACGGTATGGGAGCTGGCCTGCGACGTCGCGGTCGCCGACGGGCTCATGCGCCAGCTCGACGGGCGTGACCCACGCCGCCACGACCTGCTGCGCGCCCTGGAGCGGGCGATCGACCGGCTGGACCCCGACGACGTGGCCGGCACCGCCCCGGACGCCCGCGCCGCGCTGGCCCCCGCCCTCGGCAGGCCCGCGCACCGCAGCGCCCACCGGATCTTCGCGGTGGGGCACGCCCATCTCGACTCGGCGTGGCTGTGGCCGGTCCGGGAGACGGTGCGCAAGGTGGTACGCACCGTCTCGAACGTGCTGCGGCTCATCGAGGACGACCCGCGGTTCGTGTTCGTGTGCTCGCAGGCCCAGCACTACCAGTGGCTGAAGGAGCACTACCCGAGCCTGTACGGCCGCCTGCGCGAACAGGTCGCGGCCGGCCGGTTCGTGCCGGTCGGCGGGATGTGGGTGGAGCCCGACGCCAACCTGCCGGGCGGCGAGGCCATGGTTCGCCAGCTCGTGACCGGCAGCCGCTTCGTCCTCCGCGAGCTCGGCGTCGATCCCGACGTCGCCTGGCTGCCGGACTCGTTCGGCTACAGCGCGGCGTTGCCGCAGCTGCTCACGCTCGCGGGGGCGCGGTGGTTCCTCACCCAGAAGCTCTCCTGGAACCAGACCAATCGGATGCCGCACCACACGTTCTGGTGGGAGGGCCTCGACGGGACCCGGATCTTCACCCACTTCCCGCCGGTCGACACCTACGCCTGTGAGCTGTCGGCCGCCGAGCTGGCACACGCCTCGCGCAACTACGCCGAGCACGGCCGGGGGTCGATGTCGCTCGTACCGTTCGGCCACGGGGACGGTGGCGGCGGGCCGACCCGGGAGATGCTCGCCGCGGCCGCCCGCACCGCCGACCTCGAGGGCTCCCCCACCGTCACACTGGCCGGGCCCGCGGAGTTCTTCGCCGCGGCGCAGGCCGAGTATCCGGACGCTCCGGTCTGGCGCGGCGAGATGTACCTGGAGCTGCACCGCGGTACCTACACCAGCCAGGCCCGGACCAAACAGGGCAACCGGCGATGCGAGCACCTCCTGCGCGAGGCCGAGCTGTGGTGCAGCACCGCCGCGGTCGCGGGCCGGATCGGCTACCCGTACGACGATCTCGATCGGATCTGGAAGGTGGTGCTGCTCAACCAGTTCCACGACATCCTCGCCGGGAGCTCGATCGCGTGGGTCCATCGAGAGGCCGAACAAGCCCACGCGCGCTGCGCCGCCGAGCTGGAGTCGATCATCGCGGCCGCCCAGTCGGCGCTGGTCGAGCCGGGCGGCGCCGAACCCGGTGAGGTCCTGTTCAACGCCGCCCCGTACCCGCGCGACGGGGTCCCGGCCCTGGGCGCGCGCCCACGCGCACCGGCGGTCGAGCACCCGGTCCAGGTGCGGCCCGAGGGCACCGGGCAGGTGCTGGACAACGGCACGCTCCGGGTCACGGTCGACGCCCGCGGGCTCGTCACCTCGATCCTCGACGTCGCGTGCGGACGGCAGGTCGTGCCGTGCGGCGGCGCGGCGAACCGGCTGCGGCTGCACCGCGACCTGCCCAACCGATGGGACGCCTGGGACCTCGACGAGCACGCGCTGCGGGGCGGCGTCGACCTCGTCGACGTGGACACCATGCGCGTCACCGAACGCGGCCTGTGCCTGCGCCGTCGCTTCGGCGACTCGATGCTCACCCAGCACGTGGCGCTCGGCACCGGCGAGGGCGCCCACGCCGTCGAGTTCGAGACCGTCGTCGACTGGTACGAGTCGGAGAAGCTGCTCAAGGCCTGGTTCGACCTGGATGTCCACGCCGAGCGCTACGCCGCGCAGACCCAGTTCGGGCACGTGTTCCGGCCGACGCATCGCAATACCCCCTGGGACGCGGCCCGGTTCGAGGCCCCCGCGCACCGCTGGGTGCATGTCGGCGAGACCGGATACGGGGTCGCGCTGGTCAACGACTCGGTCTACGGCCACCACGTCTCCCGCACGAGCGGCCCAGGGCCCGGTACCGTCACCCGGGTCGGGCTCTCGCTACTGCGGGCGCCCCGGTTCCCCGATCCGCAGGCGGACCGTGGCCGCCATCGCTTCCGGTACGCCCTGGTGGCCGGGACCGACATCGCGGGCGCCGTGCGCGCGGGGTACGCGGCGAACCTGACGCTGCGCCCGACGGCGGGTCGCGGCAGCGTGGAGCCGATCGTCCGGGTCGACCACCCGGCCATCGTGGTGGAGGCGGTCAAGCTGGCCGAGGACCGATCCGGCGATGTCGTCCTGCGGCTCTACGAGGCACTGGGCGGGCGGGCGGCGGGGCGGATCGCGGTCGCGGCGCCGCTGGCCGCCGCGGTCGAGACGGACCTGCTGGAGCGACGGGTCCGTCCCACCGGGCTGGTCGCCGCCGACCGCGCCGGTTTCGCGGTGGCGCTGCGCCCGTTCCAGATCCTCACCGTGCGGCTCCGCCTGCAGCGAGGTTCGGCGGTGCCCCGATGACGGGCCAACCGGTCCACGGGCTCGCCGCGCTGACCTGCCTCGACCAGCTCGCGCTGCTGCGGCCACACACGCTGGCCTGCGGGCAGTCCAGCTACGAACGGGACACCCGCGGCCCGGGCCGGGGCAACGACGACTGGAACCACTTCCTCGGCGTCCGCGGCCCGGCCGGACGGCGGGAGAAGGTGATGCTCGACCGGCGGGGCCCGGGGGTGGTGTACCGGATCTGGGTCACCGGGTTCGACCCGGCGACGGACTGGTTGCGGGTGTACTTCGACGACGAACCGGCGCCGCGCATCGACCTGCTGATGGCGGAGCTGTTCTCCGGGACGACGGCGCCGTTCCTCGCCCCGCTGGTCGCCGACGACACGGTCTCCAGCGGGGGCTATACCTGCTATCTGCCCCTGCCGTACCGGCACGCGATCACGATCACGACCACCATGAGCCGGTACTACAACATCGGCGTGCACACCTTCGGCCCCGACACCCCCGTGGCGACCTGGACCGGAACCGAGGACACCGCCGCGGCCCGCCGGCGGTGGGCGGGCGCCGGAACCGATCCCGGCATGTCCCCCGACGAGGTGGTGCACGCCGGTACCGTGCGCCTGCGGCCCGGCTCGGCGTGCCCGATCTTCGAGGCGGACGGGCCGCGCTCGATCTCCGCGATCACGCTCACCGTGCCGGGCGTCACGGCCGCGGCACCCCGCGAGGGCACGGCCGAGATCCTCAACGGGCTGCGCATCCGGATGTACTGGGACGAGGACGCCGCGCCGAGCGTGGACGCGCCGCTCGGCTGCTTCTTCGGGATGGGTCGGTTCGGGGCCTACCCCACCCGGGCCCTCGTCGTCGGGCTGGACGCCGCCGACCGGCTGTACACCCGTCTGCCGATGCCGTTTCGCCGCCACGCCCGCGTCGAGCTGACCGGTTCGGCCGCCGTCGCCGGTCCGGGCGGCGTCGGGTTCGAGGTCCGGCACCGCCCGCTCGCCGGTGACCTCGCCGACGTCGGCTACCTGCGGACCCGGCTGACCGCCACGACCCCGACGGCCGCCGGATGCGACATCCCGATTCTCGACGTGACCGGCAGCGGGAACTTCGTCGGGGTCACCGCCTCCTACCTCGGCCGCCCGGACCGCTGGTTCCTCGAGGGCGACGAGCGCATCTACGTCGACGACAGCGGTTCACCCGCGTTCCACGGAACCGGCACCGAGGACTTCTTCAACGGCGGCTGGTACTTCGCCCGCGGTCCGTACACCCAGCCGATGAGCGGCAACACCGCGCATCTGCTCGACGAGCGGGCCGCCCGGATCGCGGCCTACCGGTTCTTCCTGCAGGACGCGGTGCCGTTCCGGCGCCGGATCCGGGTGTCGATCGAGCACGGCGGGTTCAACGACACCACGACCGACGCCTGGATGCTCGCCTACTACTACCACCAGCCGCGGAGCCGTCTGACGATGACCGACACCCTCGACATCGGCGATCCCGCGAGCGAGTCCGCCCACGCCTACCGGATCACCGAGCAGCGGTGGGCCGGTGCGCGCCGCTACCAGTACGAGGGTGTCGCCGACACCGTCGACGTGCTCGACACCGGCCGGGCGCACCGGGGGACCAGCCGGTTCGTCCTGCGGATCGCCCCGGACAACGACGGCGTCCTGCTGCGGCGGCGGTTCGACCAGACGATCGCGGACCAGCGCGCCGATGTCCTGGTCGACGATCGCCCGGTCGGTTCGTGGTACGTCGCCGGGGGCAACCCCTTCCGCCAGTGGCGGGACGCGGACTTCCTGATTCCGCCGTCCGTGACGGCGGGCAGGACGATGATCGAGGTGACCATCCGGTTCGTCGCGTCGGCGCTGGACTGGAACGAGTTCACCTACTGGGCGTACTCGCTGACTCCGCCCGAGCGGGCTCACAGCACCCGCGACACCGTCGGCAGCAAGCCGCCGGAGTAACGCACCGGCGTGATCCGCACCTGCCCCCCGGAGTACGGTGCCTCGATCATCTTTCCACCGCCGATGTAGAGCGCGATGTGGTAGTTGCGGCCGTTGCGCGCCCAGCTCAGCATGTCCCCCGGCTGCATCTGGGCCAGCGGGACCTGGCGGCCGAAGGCGTGCTGGTTGCCGCTGAAGCGGGGCAGCGTGATGCCCACGCCTGCGAAGGCGTAGAGCATCAGTCCCGAACAGTCGAAGCCGATCTTGTTGTAGTCGCCCATGAGGTCGGCGTAGCCGCCGTCGCGGATGCCCCGGCTGGGTCCACGGGTGGTGCCGCCGCCCCAGGCGTAGGTGACGCCGAGCTGCGACATCGCCCGGTCGATCACGATCTGCACGGCCTTTGTCCCGGCCCGGGGCGCAGGCGCGGGCGCGGCCGCCCGGCCCGCGGCCCGCGCGGCGGCCGCGAC
>NZ_JBHSQW010000023.1:0-168123 GCF_042658695.1 Pseudonocardia hispaniensis
CAGCAAACCAACACACCGAGCCACACAGACCCGATCCATCCGGCCATCACGCTGACACCAAGAAAACTACCCCCACCCCCGATCACAGGTCAAATCGACCCCCCAAACACCCTCTGACCTGCGCAGACAGGGGTGTTTTCGGTGCGTTTCCGTGGACTTCATGATTCAGGTCACGGTGGGTCCGTGTCCGGCACTGTCCGGTCGCCGGGATCAAGCAGGCCCGCATCCCCCGGCCCGCGGGACACAACGCGAGGACAGCGCGAGGACGCTGGCCCACGTCGACGAGCAGCCGGCCGACGAAGAGCTGGATGTGCTCGAGCGCGCCGTGGCGAGGCGTCGCCGTGAGGCGGCCAGACGCGGGCTTCCACCGTCACGAACAGGCGTTCGCGATGCCCGGCGCGCCCGATGTCCAGGCACAGCACCTGCGCACGCTCGCTGACAATCCTCGGACTCGGCAGTATGGCCGTGCCGGACCATGCTCGGCGGGCGGCAGAACCCTCATCATCGGGGCCTGGCTGCCTCGACGTACCAGCCGGGCGCAGTCGATTGTCGCGTTCGTGAGCCGAACTTCCGAGATGCCGAACGGCCACGGATTCATTACGCTCCAGCCATCCGAACGGTGCGGTCAGCGCGTAAACACACAAGGAGGAGGAAAGTGAAAGGGTTCAAGAACTTCCTGATGCGCGGGGACGTCATCGTCGTCGCGGTCGGCCTGGTGGTCGCGCTGGCGTTCAGCACGCTGGTGAAGGCGTTCACCGACTTCATCATCAATCCGCTGATCGCAGCCGCTCAGGGTGGAGAGGCGATCGGGCTCGGCGTGCAACTGGGCGCCGCAGGTAACAAGGCCACCTTCCTCGACGTCGGCTCGTTCGTCTCGGCGATCATCTACTTCCTCATTTTCATGGCGGTCGTTTACTTCCTCATCGTCGTGCCCTACCGGATTATTCAGGCGCGTCGCGGAGTCACCGTCTTCGGCGATCCGGTCCCCGCCAAGACCTGCCCCGCCTGTCTGTCCGAGGACCTACCGATTGCCGCCACCAAATGCAAGTACTGCGGCAGCAGCGTGCCCGTCGAAACGGCTCCGCTGAAGGGATAGGCACCCGGACCGAGCCACGACACCGATACCGCGGCCCCGTTGCGCCGGCGGCCTCGGGGGCCGACGCTGGGCTGGGGCACGTCGGCCCCCGGCGGTCACGGCTGCGCCCGTGGAGGTGCACATGGCGATGCTTGAGTTCGACGAGGCTGCGGCACGCAATATCCAGCGTCTCTACTCCACCCCGGACATCGTCCGGCAACGCGCCGAGGTACTCGGGTTGCTCGCGCCCCAACCGGGCGAGCATGTTCTCGACGTGGGTTCGGGGCCCGGCTTTCTGGTGATGTCACTGGCCGACGCCGTGGGGTCGAGCGGGGCGGTGCACGGGCTCGACTCGAGCGCCTCGATGAACGCGGTGGCACGTGAGCTGACGTCCTCCCGGCCTTGGGTCAGCATCGATGAGGGCGATGCCACCGCGCTCCCGTATCCCGATGCCGCCTTCGACGCCGCCGTGTCGACGCAGGTCTACGAGTACGTGGCCGACATCCCGGGGGCGTTGGCGGACCTACGCCGGGTGCTGCGGACCGGCGGGCGGGTCGTCATCCTCGACACCAACTGGGACTCCGTGGTGTGGCACGCCGCGGATCGCGAGCGGCACCTGCGGATCATGACTGCCTGGGAGGAGCATCTCGTTCATCCGCGCCTGCCGTGCACCCTGGCCGGGCACCTGCGCCGCGCCGGATTCCGGGTGACCGGCCGGTCGGTGATCCCGCTGTTCAACGCGGCCTATGACGTCGACACCTACAGTGCGCAGAGCATGACGGTGATCGGGCGGTTCGTCACCGGCCGCCAGGGGATCACGGCCGCGGACGTCGACGCCTGGATGGCCGATCTGCGCGAACGCGGAGCGGAGGACGACTACCTGTTCAGCGTCAACCGTTACTGCTTCGTCGCCGTCGCGCAGTGACGAACCACGACGACCCGGCCACCGACGAGCGGCCCGCACGAGCCCGCCTGTGCCGGCGCTGACGGCCATGCTCAACGGATCTGCCGCGACGCTCGCAGGGCGGGGTGCGGTGCCTCCCCGGGACGCAGATCGACGCCGATCACACTCAGCAGACCGACGAACGCGGCGCCGCCGACCAGGGCGATATCGGCCACGTTGCCGACGAAGTAGCCGTTGTAGTCGATGAAGTCCACGATGTGGCCCCGCCCGAAACCGGGCTCGCGCAGCAGTCGGTCGCCGAGATGACTCACGGCTCCTCCGAGCAGCACCCCGACTCCGATGGCCCAGCTCAGGGTGAGTCCACGCGCAGCGAGCACGACGAGTCCGACCACAGCGAGCGCCGCGACGACGGTCAGTACCCACGTGAACCCTGCAGCGAGACCGAAGGCCGCCCCTGGGTTGTAGATGAGCCTCCACTGGATGACCTCGCCCACCACCGGGGTCGCCTCGCCGCGCACGAGTGTCGTCTCGGCCCACCGTTTGGTGAGCTGATCGACCGCCACGACACCGGCGGCCAGCAGGAGGACCCACGGCAGCATCCGACGCGCCGTGGCGCCAGACTCCTCGGACGTCGTCATGCGCCGATCATCCCCGAATCGGCACCGATCATCCCCGTGCCGGCCACGGTGGCGACGCGACGTGCCGCCGGACGGTGGCGCCGCTCGCGTCCCGGCATGTCATGAAGGCACGCAGCGAAATCGACCGCCGGAGCGCACCTCGAAACCCGCGGGCGGCTACGGTCGCCTGATGGATCTCGACGAGGCGCGTGAGGTCATTCGCGAACAGCATCGGGCGGTGCTCGCCACGCTCCGAGACGACGGCACTCCGCAGATGTCACCGGTCCTGGTCGCCGTGGGCGAGGACGGTCGAGTGCTGGTGAGCACCCGGGAGACCGCGATCAAGGTGCGCAACCTGCGGCGGGACCCCCGCCTGTGGCTGTGTGTCCTGCCCGACGGGTTCTTCGGACGCTGGGTCCAGGTGGAGGGCCGCGCCGAGATCGTCTCGCTGCCGGACGCGATGGATGTTCTGGTGGACTACTACCGACGCGTGGCCGGCGAGCACGAGGACTGGGACGAGTACCGCGCGGCGATGCAGCGGGAGCGGCGGGTGGTGCTGCGCGTCACCCTGGACCGCGCCGGCCCCGACCGAGCCGGCTGAGCAGCACTTATCTGACACCCCGCGCGGGGGCGCGAGCCCGGTTCCGGGCACGAGCACGTCGGGTCGTCGACCAGGGTGCCGGGCGGCCCCGGCGACCGAAGCGTCCGCCGCCCGACTTTATATCGCGTTACGATATATGTGTGGCGTCCGGGCGAGTTGGGCCTGCCCCCGGACCTGCCCGCGGCACGTCTGGCTCGCGCAGAGCGGAAACGCGGAGGTCATGATGATCGTCTTGTGGGTTCTGGTCACCGTCGTGGCACTCGGCCTGGCCGGATTCGGTCGGGTCCGGCGCGATCACATGCAGAAGGTGAGCTTCAGGCCTCCGAGCGGCTCACGAAGGCCGCCGAGGTGATGGCCCGGCGTCCGGCGGCGTCCGAGCCTGCGGCTGCCGTTCGATGAGCAGCGACAACCGTGCCACGCAACGACCTGCGCCCGTCGTGGTCGGCGTCGACGACGAGGCCACGACCGGCGACGCGGTCGCGTGGGCGGCAGCCGAAGCCGCCGCCCGTCAGTGCCCGCTGCGTCTCGTCCATGCCCTCCGCTGGACCGTCATCGCGGGGCCGTTCGGCCTCGCCCTGCCGCCGGAGAACCTGTTCATGACCCAGGAGGCCGCACAGCTGCTCCTCGACGCCGCGGTCGCCCGAGCCCGGGACGTCGCCTCCGACCTCGGCGTCTCCACGTGGCTGCGACCCTGGCCACTGTCGCGCACGCTGGTGGAGGAAAGCCGCCACGCCCAACTGCTGGTCCTGGGCGGCCACCCGGTACGCGACGGCGGCAGACCAGCCCGATCGGCCACCGCCCGGATCGCGGCGACCGCCTTCTGCCCGGTCGCCATCGTCCGCGCGTTCGACGGCGTGCCGCACGCCCGCTCGGCCCCTCGCGTGGTCGTGGGCGTCGGTGGAACCCCCTCGGACGCCGACGCGCTGCGGTTCGCGTTCCGGGCGGCCGCGCAACGCGGGATTCCCCTCCTTGCGGTGCACGCCCGGACGCCGACCGGTTCCCCCGACCTCCCGACCTCCCGCGGGTTCTGGGCCGCCGCGGAAGCCACCACGCAAAGGAACCTCGAGAACGCGCTCACCCCCTGGCGCGACAAGTTCGCCGACGTCCCCGTCATCGCCCGGACGAGCTACGCCGACCCCGCCCATGCCCTGGTCGAGGCGTCCCGTGGTGCCGCGCTGACCGTCATCGGCATTCGAAGCCGCAGCCACCTCCTGACGACGATCGGCCCCGTCGGCCGGACCGTCCTGCGAGATGCCCACGGCCCGATCGCCGTCGTGCGGCACCAACGCCGTCCCGTACCACCGCCGACCCGGCTCCGGTCCATCGAGCTACCCGCCTCCGGGTTCACGAGCCACCGCGCCCGAAGGCCTCCCGGAATCGACCGAATCCGCCCGGACAACGGCAGGGCATGAGACCGCCTCAGGGGGTCGGCAAAGTTAGGTGATCTTGAGTAGTTGTAGTGGTCGGGTGGTGTCTCGGGCGTGATGTCGCAGCGCGGCGGCGATGTTGGTGGCGCCGTCGAGCCGGTGCAGGTTGATCACCAGGTTGCGCAGGGTGGCCATGACCTGGGGTGCGTTGCCGGTGTGGATCCGGGAGGCGTCTTCGGCGAAGGTGACGTCGCGGACCCAGTGGAGGGCGTTCTCGATCTGCCAGTGCCCGCGGATCCAGGCGGCCAGTTCGTCGGGTCGGGTCTGGTGGGGTGCCAGGTCGGTGATCGCGTAGACGGTCTCGGTGCGCCAGCGGCCCCGCTTGCCGGTGCGGGCGGTGGCCGGGCGGGTGCGGCGGGTGATCTGAATGGCCTGTTTCGCGCCGGGGAAGGCGATGCCGGCGGCGAGGGTGACGACCTTGAGAGTGCGGATCTCCCGGCGGCCGTGGCTGGTCTCGGTACTGCGGTGATCGGGGTCGATGTCGCGCCAGGGCAGCCCGGCCAGCTGGCGGCGCAGGGTGGGCTGGTTGGCCTTGACCGACAGGACCCAGTGGCGCCGCGGGCGGCGAGATAGGTGACGTGGTCGCGTTGGGTGTGCAGGGCATCGGCGGTGATCACTACCCCGGACAGGTCGATGCCGGACAGGCGTTCCAGCAGCGGGGTGAACGCGGTGATCTCGTTGCTCTTATCGTCCACGCCGATCTGACCGAGCACGACCCGGGCGTGCTGGTCGATCACCGCCAGGAGGTGCTTGCCCGGGATCTCACCGCCCGCGCTGGTGTGGCGGGAGCCGCGCAGGGTCTTGCCGTCCACCGCCAGCACCCGCCGCCGCCCGGTGGGCCGCCGCTCGGCGCACAACTGCTGCACGAACGAGCCGATCACTGCGTCAAACTCGTCGGCGTCGATCCGCCCGAACAGCCGCCGGATCGCCGACTCCGACGGACACCGCCGCTGCACCCCGAGCGCGGTAGCGACCTGTTCGGGCAGGTCAGCCACCCATTCGGCGACCGCGACGAACGAGCGTGCACCGGCCGCGACCGCGCACACCGACGCGGTCAGCACCACGACCAGGCCGTGGCGGATCCCCCGGGGCTTGCGCGGATCCGACAGCCCAGCCAGCGCCGCTCGCAGGCCCGGCCCGATCGCCACCGGATCCGGTGGACCGAGCTCACCTGCCTGGTCGGCGACAGCGGCGATGGACAATGATGCAGACGCGGGCACGGCTCTCCGATGATCAAGGCAGGCGTGAGAACCGCCATGATCACCACAGATGCCGGGCCCGCACCCTCATCCCGACCGCGTATCGCCGCAACTCAGCACCCACTCACCGCGACTTTGCCGACCCCCTGGAGACCGCCTCACCCGAACGCACCATCCGCAGCACCGCGTCGATCGCGGCGGAAGCCGATATGGGTACCGGCGGCGATCTTATCTGTGACAATGCACGAACTCGCCGTCATCCCCTTCGGCCCTCCAGGAGACGATCCTGTGATCGCGAACCAGACCCCCGCCGCTGACTACCGCGAGATCGCCGGCCGCTTCACCCAGCTCGTCGAGGGTGTACCCGACGACGCAACGTGGAACCGCCGGTCCCCTGTCCCCGAATGGACCGCCCGCGATGTCGTGGGACACCTCGTCGGGTGGTTCCCCGGCTTCCTGGCCGCCGGCGCGGGGGTCACCCTGCCGTCGGGTCCCAGCGTCGACGATGACCCGGTCTCCGCCTGGCGCACCATGAGCGACGGCGTCCAGGCCGTCCTCGACGACCCCGCGTCGGCCGACAAGAAGTTGGTCAATCCGCATATCGGCGAGCTGGCGCTGCCGACGGCGATCGCGCAGTTCTTCACCACTGACGTCTTCCTGCACACGTGGGACCTCGCCCGTGCCACCGGCCAGGACGAGACCCTCGACCCGCAGCGCTGCGCGGCCTTGCTCGAACAGCTGCAGCCCCTCGATGACCTGCTGCGCTCGAGCGGACAGTACGGGCCCAAGGTCGCCGTCGCCGACGACGCCGACCCACAGACCAAGCTGCTCGCCTTCATCGGCCGCGACCCTCGGTAGGGGCCGACAGGTCCGCCCGGAGAGGCTGAGCCGGTGAGGTGAGCGACGGGCAACCATGCTGGGCCAGGGACGGGTAACCGCACCGGCGGCGCAGACCCTGCCGCGAACACGACGCCGTTGGTGCTGTGAGGCGTGCTCGACAGCACGTTCGCAGCAGATCGGGAGCAGGTCAGTTGATGAGCCCGTCGCTGGGGTGGTCCCGGGGGAAGTCTCGGACGTAGCGGAGGAACTTGCCGAGGGCTCGATCGGCCTCGATGAGCACGTCCTCCCGGAACCGGATCGTGTCCATGACCGGCGCGTCCTCATCCTGGAGCTGGGTGATCAGCGCCTCGCTCATGCCGAGGACCCGGTCGACCCGCTGCTCGTCCTCGGCGCTCCCGGAGCCCTTCACGGTGGCGGCGACGTTGAAGCCCCGCGATCCGTTCGGCACCGGAGTGCCGCCGAACGCGCTCAGCACCTGGCTACCGTCCCTCCGGGTCATCGTGAGCGTGATCGCATTATTGCCGAAGCACTTCACATGCTGGCGCAGCATGCCGAAGTTCGGGAGTTCTCCATCGACCTGGTATTCGTACTGGAATCCGTCGATAACGATATCGGCGGGATCATAATCGATCTTCATACCGTGCAGTTCCCGCAGATGCTGGAAGTCCATCGAGTTGGTCAACAGCATATAGGGATCGACCCGCCACCGCCGCGTCTCGTGTGCCCGGAAAACAAGGTCCTCGGCGGAATGGGTGGGGAAGGCCGGCGGGTCGTAGAGCGGCTCGGTTCCGTTGAACACCCAGATCAGCCCCATGGATTCGACCGTGGGAAAGGTGAACAGCCGAGCCTGGGACGGAATACGGTCGACGCCGGCCGGGATCTTCGTACAGATGCCTTCGGGGCCGTACTGCCAATGATGGAACGGACAGCGGACGTCATTTCCGCATACATCGCCTACGGACAGGTCCGCTCCGAGGTGGCGACAGTAGGCGCTGTGCACCCTCGCCTGCCCGTCCTCACCGCGGTAGACGACGACGCGTCCGTCGAGGAACTCCTTGCCCACCAGCTCGCCGTTGTCGATCTCGTCGCTGAGCGCGACGGGGTACCAGCATTGGGAGAACCCGCCCTCGCCCTCCCGGGGGATGCCCTTCTTGCCGACCGCTCGGGGCTGCTCGATGATCGTCATGGTTCCTCCGTCCGTTCGGTGGCGACATCGGCACTGGCAAAGACCGGGAGCCCGATGGTGAACAACTCGGTATCCGCCGTCGCGCGATAGGTGACGCCCTCCCTGTCATCGATCCGAATCGCGGTGTAGGAGCCGTAGGTGGTGTCAGCACAGCGCACGGCGCCATTCATCACGAAATGCAGAAGTACGCCGTTCCGCTCCGGCACCTGGTGTGTCACTCCCGTGGCGATTCGCGTGAACCCGACGGCCGTGCGCCGTTCTCCGAACGTCGCGATGTGCTTGTGTTCGACGCCCGGCTCGGACTCCGCGGGAACCCAGGTGAAATTCTCTGGCCGCATGCTGATCGGGTGCGTGTAGCGAGGCTTCGGATAGTCGACGGATTTACCGTTCACGTGTTCCCAGATGGCTTCGTAGCCGTCCTGATTGCGATGGCGGCCCTCGTCGTCCACCCAGCGGAAGATTCCGTTCTCGAATCGTCCACGCTCGGCGAGGGCCCTGTTGCCCACAGCGAGCTGGTCGTAGCTCATGAATCCGCTGCCCGTCGACCCGCCCATCTGCACGACGAGGATGACCCCGCCCTGCCCGACCTGCGGCCCGTAGTAGGTGCCTTCGGGGAGGTAGGTCACCGTTCCGGACGGCACCGTGGTGTCGCGCGTGTACTGGTGCAGGCCCTCCAGCACGTAGTGAATCTGGTCGAAGTTGTGGTGGTGCCGAGGCGTCCGGTAGCGCTCATCGATATGGACCAGCGAGAGCTCGAAGTTGTCCGGTGCGCCCTCCTCCCCCTTGAGCAGGCGCTGGAAGGAGATGCCCTCACCCCGATGGGTGGCGAAGGACCCGCCTTCGACGTCACAGACCACGACGGCTCTCATATTTCCTCCTACAGGTTTGTAGGACAATAACGCCGCAAGGTGGAGCCCGCAAGAACGTCACAGAGGGGTCGCCGGCCGCGGCGGCGGATCTCAGCGCACCGCGCGGCGGGTGCCCAACGGGGCGCGGGTCTGCCAGACCTCGAGCCGCAGGACCGATTCAGCGGAGCTGCGGACGTGCTCGCGCATGGCCTGCTCGGCGTTGCCCGGGTCCGAGGCGAGGATCGCGGCGGCGACGGCATCGTGCTCGTCGATCGAGTCCGCCTTGGCTGCAACGTCGATGAGCCTCCGGTAGAGCAGCCGGAAGGCCTGCACGTGCAGTTGACCGAGGAGCCTGGCCAGCATCGTGTTACCGGCGATCTCCACGATCACCTGGTGGAAGCGTTCATTGACGTCCATGTAACGGCTGACGTCCGAACTGCCCCGATGCTCGTGGACCTCGGCGATGACGCCTTCCAGCCGCGACCGGTGGTCGGCGGTGTCGATCCGCTCCGCGGCGAGCCGGGCGGCCTGCCCCTCCAACGCCTCCCGCACCTCGAACAGCTCGACGATGTCCTCGCGGCTCATCCGCCGGACCAGAGCGCCACGGTAGGGCTTGATGACCACGAGTCCGTCGGCGGCGAGGCGCCCGAAGGCCTCCCGAAGCGGCCCTCGGCTGACCCCGAACTCCCTGGTGAGATCCGACTCGACCAACCGCTGCCCTGGGGCGTACAACCCGTCCCTTATGCCCTCCGTTATGGCCTGCACCACGCCGTCCACAGTGGTCACTCTGCTGGCACCCGAAATGGTCGTCATCGAAGTTCGCCTTACCAGGAAGTCGGACGATTCATCCTAACCGCGCACGGCGTGAACCGCCCCGACTCCACCGGCGTCGGGGCGGTTCGTGATGCTCAGGAAGCGGTGACGGCGGCGAGCGCCTTCTCGCCGATCTGCTGGTCTTGCGTGTAGTGGCCGCCGGCGATGCCGATCCCGCCGACCGTCGAGTCGCCGGCGCGCACCGGAAACCCACCCGGCACGACGAGCACCTGCTCGACGCCGTCGATCGCGGCGGCGAGAACCGGGTCCTCGTCCGCCATCGCGCGCACCGCGTGGGTCGGGGCGCCCAGGGTGGCCGCTGCCACCGCCTTGCGGATTGCCACCTCCCAATTCACCCACCCGACGCCGTCCGCACGGGCGCCGCTGACCACGCGTCCGCCGGTGTCGACGACGACCACCGCCACCCCGACGGACTCCGCGGCGGCGTTCTCGAGCGTCGACCTGACAAGCTGCATGGCCAGGTCGACGGGCAGTGCTGACGGTTGGTTCATGAGTCCCTCTTCTCGGTTGTCTGGGCACCGACGGGCCAACAAGTTCCACATTATCGTCCTACAATTACGTCTGATAGCTACTGCCGGTGGTCGACCCACCAGCTCACCGACCTGATAAACTGCCACGCCCAAGCCGTGATGCCCGGGGTGTCAATCACGGTCAACGTCGCGCTGAGCCAGCTCGAACTCGAGCCGGACGAATTCATCGTGGACCCCTGGGTCCGGGAACACGCCACCTTGGTCGATGAGCAGCGTGGTCGGATAACGGCCGCTGCTCACCTGGTCCGCTACGACGACGGCACCAGCGTTGGCCGAGACCTCCGCGATGCGGGCGAGCTGCGCTGGCTGCTCCAGTGGCCCGACGCGTCGTACTGGCCCGACACCCACCTGGCCGGCGGCCCCACATCGATCGGCTGCTCGATGGGCTCGGCTTCGAGAGCCGTCGGAGTGAACAGGTGCTCCTCGCCGACGTCGCAGACCTTCCCGGCAATGCCCGGGACGATCTGACAATCCTGCGGACCCTCGGGGAGTGCAGGACCCGGTTCACCGCCCTGGCCGGAGAGCGGGAGATGGGGTACGTGGAGATCGACACGACGATCGCCGGTCCGGGACGGGTAGCGGCTCCGGCGGGTTGGGCAGACGTGGGGAACCTACACGTCTGGCTATGTCGGTTCTCACCGACAGAACCACACGTCGCCAAGGACAGCCGCATGCAGGGCGTTGGGTCCACGCTCGTCGCTGCTGGTGCGCAATGGCTGCGGCTCGCCCGGGTTGACCACCTCCTGACCTACGCCGAGCCTGACGAGTCCGATCTCGTCGCCTTCCTGCGGCGGTGCGGATTCGAGGTCGTGACGACCTACCGCCGAGCGTGGGTGCAGACCGGTGACGTGCTGTCGAACGTCTCGTGATCAGTCACAGCCCCCCAACGAGCTGGGCGGGTAGCCGGACACGGCGCCGCGAACGGGCCGGAGGCGTAGTGATCGAGCGACAGGGCCGGCGTGGCCGGCCCCGCGCCAACTCGCCGTCATCCCCGCAGTCAGCGATGCGTCCCACCAGAGAGCGGGCGGACCGTGCCCCCTATGCCGTCATGATCCCGAGGGCGATCTGGACATCGGTACGGCGTGTGGCGTCAAGCCCTCGCCACGGCGGAGCGTCGTCCGGCAGCGCCTCCGCCAGGAGCCGTAGTCGCGAATCGTCCGAGCCCTGCAGGTTCTCGCGTGCCTCGTAGGGATCCGGAATGCACGCGAGGAGGGCGACGGCGTCCTGCAGGTGACGCTCGGGATTGCGCGAGTCCGTTCAGTAGGCCGCTGCCTTGAGGACGACTGCCGCCAAGGATTCGGGACGCTGAGCGTGATCTCCTGGCCGTCGACGACGAGTCGAGCGTTAACGGTGCGGCGCAGAGCCTGCGTCCCACCCTCGATCGCGATCATGTCCCGCCCCCGCAGCCAGGTGGCCCTCGCTCGGTCTCGATGTGCGGCACCATGTCGACGTCGTTCGTGGGACACACCGGACTGAACCCTGCGTACACGCAGCGGAGCTGAGCCATCAGGCCACCGACGAGAGTCCAGTGCGCGTGGGGAAACGCCCGCTTGATCTCCACGACGCTCGGCCAAGGCTGCCCCCAGCCGCCCGCCGGGGTCGGACATCGATCGTCGCCCGATCAGGCACGAAGCTGTCCCAGCCCCGCGTCCAGCACTCTTCGTCCGATCTCGCGCTCACGAGCGTCGAGAGACTCGGCCAGGTCCAAGGCCGCGAGGATCGGACCGGCCTGCGCCAAGTCCTCGACCAGCTCGATGGCTGCCGAGGTCGCCCGCAAGATGACATGCCCTTCTTCATCTCGCTTCAGACCGTGTCGCCTGATCAGCCCCGCGACGTCGCCGACAGGGAGGTAACCATCCACGCCGCTCATGTCCGCGAGCCCCAACGAAGCGGAGGCTCGTGAAGCCGCAACCAGCTCGGCCGCGACTCGGTCGCCAGCCCGGCTGTGCCCCACATACCGCGTGACACGAGCGCGGTTACGGGCGCGCTCGACGAGCTGCGCCGCTGTCAACGACCGTAGCCGGCCCCTCAAGCGGGAGACTTGGCTGGCCCCGAGCCACTCGGGCGCGACGCCGGAGAGGAGCGCCACAGCGGCCCACGCGGTCATCTCCGCCCAGGCCCGTCGATGCACAGTGGCGTGCACGGCCAGATGACGCGCTACCGACGTGGCGTCGACCAGCCCTCGGGCGACCGTCTGGATGTCGCCCCGCGCAGCGAGATGCTGCACCTGGCGGGTGGTGACCCCCAAGCGCTCAGCAGCATCTGCCACCGTCAGCTCCATCCGCCACCGACCTCACATCCGTACACGAGATCCGTGGCCGAACAGCCGTGTCACCCACAGCCAGGCAGCCCTCAGCATGGGAGGAACAGCCGAACACCCACGCGACTCCGCGCGCACTCGCAGTCATCAGTGGACAGCGACAGATCGATATCGTCCCAGGTCAACCCGGTGGGCCCCCGGGGGATCGAACCCCGAACCCGCGGATTAAAAGTCCGCTGCTCTGCCGATTGAGCTAGAGGCCCCACTGCGACGCACGCTCCAGCCGTCGCCCGCCCCGATAGAGTACGACGTGCCGGACGGTGAGCCGCTGACCCGCCCCGGATCTCATCATCCGATCACTCTGGGTCGCTTGTGCGCACGCAGCGTCACCGAGGATCCTCCACTCATGCGAGCCTTCTCGGTCTGCGTGACGGGCGTCCTCGCCCTTGCCTCCCTCGTCTCCTGCTCGGGCCAGGGCACCTCAGAACCGACGGAGGATTCCGGCAAGATCCGCCACGCGACCGCCGCCGTCGCGTTCGCCCTGGACAGCCCCGGCGCCATCACCCACCTCCCCGAGCTCGTCCCGGCCGGGGCCACCGCGAAGATCACTTCCAGCTCCGGCGGTGGGCGGTCGACGGTCACGCTGGAGGTGAGCGGCCTGCTGGCGGATCGGCACTACGGCGCGCACGCCCACACGAAGCCGTGTGGCTTGGCCGCCACCGGCTCCGGCCCACATTTCCAGCACCAGAAGGACCCGATGAGCCCGAGCGTCGACCCCGCCTACGCGAACCCACAAAACGAGATCTGGCTCGACTTCACCACCGACGCCCAGGGCCGGGCGAGCGCGACCTCCACTGTGGACTGGGAGTTCACCGACGAAGCACATCCCGCCTCCATCGTCGTGCACGCCAACCACACCGCGACCGAACCCGGTAAGGCCGGAACCGCCGGGGACCGGGCGGCCTGTGTCAGCGTGGACTTCTGAACCCGGGACAATCGGTGTCGTGAGCGTGCAAGAGACGTTCCGCGACACCACCACACCGCCGACGAAGCGGCTGGTGGAGCCGCTGCGCATCGGGCGATACCAGGTCGACACCCCGGTGGTTCTCGCCCCGATGGCCGGCATCACCAATGCGGGGTTTCGCAGGCTGTGCCGCGAGCAAGGCGCCGGACTCTATGTCTGCGAGATGATCACGTCCCGCGGTCTCGTCGAGCGCAACCCGTTGACGTTCCGCATGATCGCCTTCGATCCGGCCGAACACCCGCGATCGATGCAGCTCTACGGCGTCGATCCGGCGACCATCGGGGCAGCGGTCCGGCTGGTCGCCGAACGGGACCTCGCCGACCATATCGACCTCAACTTCGGCTGCCCGGTTCCCAAGGTCACCCGGCGCGGCGGCGGGGCGGCGCTGCCGTTCAAGCGCCGGTTGTTCGAGGCGATCGTCACCACCGCGGTCGACAACGCGGCCGCGGCGGACATCCCGGTGACCGTGAAGATGCGGATCGGAATCAACGACGAGTACCAGACCTATCTCGACGCGGGCCGGATCGCCGCAGACGCCGGCGTCGCCGCGGTCGCGTTGCACGCCCGGACCGCGGCACAGCGGTACTCGGGCACCGCCGACTGGTCGGCCATCACCCGGCTGCGCGACGCGCTTCCGGCCGAGCTGCCGGTGCTCGGCAACGGCGACATCTTCAGCGCCGCCGACGCGCTCGCCATGGTCGCACGAACCGGCTGCAACGGAGTCGTCATCGGCCGCGGCTGCCTGGGCAGGCCGTGGCTGTTCGGCGATCTCGAGGCCGCGTTCGCGGGCCGTCCGCTGCCGGCGCCGCCACGGCTCGGCGAGATCGCGGCCACCATCCGTCGGCACGCGGTGCTGCTGAGCGAGCAGATGGGCGACGACAAGGGCATCCGCGACCTGCGTAAACACATCGCCTGGTATCTCAAGGGCTTTCCGGTCGGCCCGCAGCTCCGCCAGCGCCTCGGGCTGGTCAGCAGCCTCGGCGAACTCGACGATTTGCTCGCCCTGCTCGATCACAGCCAGGAGTTCCCACCCGACGCGGAGGGACCGCGCGGACGGCAAGGGTCACCGGCCCGGGTGATCCTGCCGGAGCACTGGCTCGACGACCCGGAGGACGCCTCGGTGCCCGCCGGTGCCGAGCTGGCCCTCTCGGGTGGCTGACGCGCCGCCGTACCACCAACCGCGCCGCGGTCCCCGCAGTCCCGGCTGTCCGTCCCCTCACCCCGCAGCGGGCAGCTGGCTCCGTAAGCTCCACCCGTCACGACGCCGGTGGCCGAAGCACCATGCCCACCTGGGCGTACGAGCCTGAGGAGGTGGAGTGCAGAGCGGTTCGGATCGTGGCCGCCCCGCGCTCCGCCAACCGTCCGCCGCATCCGGTATCGATGGCGCGCCCCAGGGCCGGCATCGCGCACGCACCGAGGAATCCGTGGACGAGATCCTCGATCGGCACGGCCTCCTGCCGCCACCACCACTCGACCACCACCGCCCTTCGGCGACGCTCCCCGGCCCCGACCCCGCGCCCCAGAATCCGCCGGGCCGCCCACCGAAGCCGGCGGCGACCGGGCGACTCACCGCGCCCGCACAGACGTCTCGATCCGGCACGGCACCCCGCCGCACGACCCGCGAGGACACCGCCCGCCCGGGCGCACCCAGCGTTACCGAGGTCTCCCGCGCCCGGTCCGAGCGGACTCGGCGCATCGACGCCGGCCTCACCCGGCTGACGGCGGCCCACGCCGGGCGCGGAGCCGGCGAACCCACAGGATCACCCGGTCAGCCCGACCCCGCGCCGCGCCACGCGCCGGCGGTTCTGCGGCTGATCGCCTCCGCCGTTGCCGTGCTCATCTTCGTGGCACTGGCGGCGGGGTGGGGTGTCAAGACCTGGCTGGACTCACGGATCCGCACGGTCTCGGCGCTCGATCCGGGCGCCGGGTCGGTCGTCACTGCACACCAGCAGGTCGACGACGAGAACGTCCTCGTCCTCGGCCTCGACCACGGCACCGCGGGCCCGGCCTCGGACACGATCACCGTCGTGCACCTCCCCTCGGGCGGACCCGCAACCGTCCTCACCTTCCCCCCCAACCTCGAGATCAACCGGCCGCCGTGCCAACGCTGGGACCGGACCTCCGCGACCTATGCCGACCACACCGTCCCCGCGACGACCCTCACGACGATCGACTCGGCCTACGAGGTCGGCGGACCACGCTGCGCGGTGCGGGTGGTCCAGCAGCTCACCGGGTTGGCGATCACCCGGCTCGTTGCCGTGGACGTCGCCATGCTGGGGCCGATGGTCGACGCGGCCGGCGGCGTGCCCGTCTGCTTCGACCGTCCGGTGGTCGATCGGCTGGTGGGCATGGTGGTGAGCGAACCGGGCGTCACCGGACTCGACGGGCCCCGCACCGTCGACCTCGTCCGGGCACGCCACGTCCAGGGCGAGGCCGACTCCGGCCGGGGCCTCGTCGAACGCCGACAGCGGGTGCTCGGCGCCGTGCTGGACAAGGCGCTGTCCGCCGAGATGTTGCTGAGCCCCACCCGGCTGCGGGCGCTCGCAACCGCCTTCGGTCAGGCCGTCCTCACCGATCGAGCCGGATTCGACGAGCTCGTCGCGCTCGCTCGGACACTCCGGCAGTTCGACAGCGATGACGTGGTGTTCGTTGGCGTTCCGATCACGGGTGAGTCCAACACCCGCGGCAATCTGGTCCTGCGCGAACGCGACGCCGCTGCGCTCTTCCGAGCCCTCCGCACCCACGCTCCGCTACCGGCCGAAGCCACGGCGCCCCCGCCGACCAGGGCCGGGCCCACACCGTCAACGATCACCCTGGACGTCCTCAACGCCGCCGACCGCACCGGTCTTGCCGGCCGTGCCGCCACCACTCTCCGCGGGCTCGGCTTCCGGATCGCTCAGGTCGAGAACGCTTCGGAGCCGTCGGCGGAGACCTTGATCCGGTTCTCCCCCGACCGCGCGGCGGCCGCCCAGGTCCTCGCCGAAGCCGTCCCCTCGGCCCGGGCGGTGCCCGACGCCTCCGCGAGCGGCCTCCTGCAGCTGGTACTCGGCAGGTCCTTCGACGAGACGGTCCGGGCACCAGCCGCGAAGCGGCCCGCACCACACCCGACGGACACGCCCGAGGCCCCCTCCTACTGCCGTTGACCAGCGACAGCAGGTGATCAGCGACCGTTCATGTTCCGTTAACCCCATAGGGCTACCCGCAGCGGTGAAGCGCTCTACCCTCAGGCCCATGCGTGAGCAGTACCAGGAGCAGCTCGACGGGCTCGCCGCCGGACTCGCCGATATGTGCGACCAGACCGCTGTCGCACTGGACACGGCCACCCGAGCCCTGCTCGACTGCGACCTCCCGCTCGCCGAGGAGGTCATCTCCGACGACGTGAAGGTCGACGAGCTCCGCGCCGACGTGGAGGAGAAGGCGTTCGAGCTACTTGCCCTGCAGGCGCCGGTCGCCACCGACCTGCGCATCGTCGTATCGGCGATCCACGTCGCCACGGATATCGAGCGAATGGGCGATCTTGCGCTGCACGTCGCGCAGGCCGCACGCCGTCGGCACCCCGATCCGGTCCTGCCGGAAGAGGTCCAACCGTACTTCGCCGAGATGGGTCGGGTCGGCGTCATGCTCGCGCGCAAGGCGGGCGAGGTGATCCGCACCAGGAACCTCGTCGCCGCCGAGGAGCTCGAGTCCGATGACGACGCCATGGACGACCTGCATCGACACATGTTCACGGTGATGATGGACCGTCACTGGCCGCACGGGGTGGCCGCCGCAGTGGACGTGACACTGCTTGCACGGTTCTACGAGCGCTACGCCGACCACGCGGTCGCGGTCGCCCGGCGGATCGTCTACGTGGTGACGGGCCAGATGCCCGGACCCCTTGCCGTCTGATCGACCGCGTTCGCCCGCAGCAGGAAGGTGCCCTGCTGACACCGCACCGTGAGTGCATAACAGTGTTAGAACACTGTTACGCACTCACGGTGCGGGTGGATCAGCCGAAACGGCCGGAGATGTAGTCCTCGGTGGCCTGCTGTGTCGGGTTGGAGAACATCTTCGGAGTGTCGTCGATCTCCACCAGATGTCCCGGCTCGCCGGTCGCCCGAAGGTTGAAGAACGCCGTCTGGTCGCTGACCCGCGCGGCCTGCTGCATGTTGTGGGTCACGATGACGATCGTGTAGTCCTTCTTCAGCTCGGCGATCAGATCCTCGATCGCCAGCGTCGAGATCGGGTCGAGCGCCGAGCAAGGCTCGTCCATCAGCAGAACGGCCGGCTGGACCGCCACCGCCCGCGCGATGCACAACCGCTGCTGCTGCCCACCGGACAAACCGCCGCCCGGCTTGCTCAGCCGGTCCTTGACCTCGTTCCAGAGATTCGCCGCGCGCAGTGCCCGCTCGGCGGTCTCGTCGAGTTCCTTGCGGTTCCTGCGGCCCTGCAGCTTCAGCCCCGCCACGACGTTGTCCCGGATCGACATCGTCGGGAACGGGTTGGGCCGCTGGAACACCATGCCGATCGTCCGGCGGACGGCCACGGGATCCACCGCCGTGTCGTAGATGTCCTCCCCGTCAAGGAGCACCTCGCCCTCCACCCGGGCACCAGGGATCACCTCATGCATCCGGTTGAGCGTGCGCAGGACGGTGGACTTGCCGCAGCCCGACGGTCCGATGAAGGCCGTCACGCTGCGGGGTGGAACGGAAAGCGTCACGCTGTCCACCGCGTGAAACTTGCCGTAGTAGATGTTGACGTCCTTCAGGTCGAGGCGCTTGGCCACAGGGTAGTCACCCTCACCTGGTCTTCGGGGCGGTCAGTTTCGAGAGGAATGCCGCCAACAGCTGGAAAATCGTGATGATCAGGATCAGCGTGATGGCCGCCCCCCAGACACGGTCGGCGCCCGCGTCCGTGGGGTTGTTGCGCTCGACCGTCATCAACAACGGCAGCGAGGCCATGTTGCCTTCGAAGATGTTGAAGTTGATGTACGGCGCGTAGGCCACCAGGATCAGCACCGGCGCGGTCTCGCCCATCACCCGGGCCAGCGCCAGGACGATCCCGGTGAGCATCCCCGACAGCGCGGTCGGGATGACGACCTTCATGATCGTCTTCCACTTCGGGACGCCGAGTGCGTAGGACGCCTCGCGCAGATCGTCAGGGACGATCCGCAGCATCTCCTCGCTCGAGCGCACCACGACCGGCACCATCAGCAGCACCAGGGCGAGCGAGACGGCGAACGCACTGCGACCCAGCCCGAAGATCGAGATCCACACGGCGTAGATGAACAGCGCGGCGACGATCGACGGAACGCCGGTCAGGATGTCGACCATGAACGTGGCCGCCCTGGCCAGCCGCGAGGTGCCACCGTACTCGACCAGGTAGACCGCGACCATGACGCCGATCGGCGTGGCGATGGCCGCGCAGACCAGGCCCTGGAACAGGGTGCCGATGATCGCGTGGTAGGCACCGCCGCCCTGCTGCCGCGCGAGCAGTCCGTTGAGTGACTGGGTCCACCATTCGGCGCTGAGGACCGCACCCGTGCCCTTGGCCAGAACGGAGATGATGACCCAGGCCAGCGGGACGAGCGCGACCAGGAACGCGAACCCGACCAGCGCGGTGGCGACACCGTTCTTGATCCGGCGTCTACTGCTGACCCCGACGAAGGTGGCTTCCCGCGCCGGCGCGTCGAGATCGATCGACATGCTCACGCCTTTGCTCCCGACCTGGCGATGATGAGCCGTGCCGCCGCGTTGACCACGAAGGTCAGCACGAACAGAACGAGACCGGCCGCGATGAATGCGCCGGCGGAGAGGCTGTTGTTCAGCTCGGCGAATGACAGGGCGATCATCGAGGCGAACGTCGCACCACCGTCGAAAAGGCTTCCGCTGAACATCGCCGGAGTCGCCGCGAGAATAATCATCAACGCGATCGTCTCCCCGAGCGCGCGCCCCAGGCCGAGCATCGAGGCACTGATGTAGCCGGCCCGGCCGAATGGCAGAACCGTGGTTCGCACGACCTCCCACTTCGTCGCGCCGAGCGCCAGCGCCGCCTCGATATGCGCGCGGGGGGTCCGCTCGAAAACCTCGCGCGAGATCGCGGTGATGATCGGCAGGATCATCACCGCCAGAACGATCCCGGCAGTAAATACGTTGGCACCGCGGATCAGTGGCACATTGCCGTCACTGAACAGAAAGAGCCAGCCGAGATACCTGTTGAGAAACTCTGCGATCGGCAGGATCGCCGGAGCCAGTACGAACGCGCCCCACAGGCCGAAGATGATCGACGGCACCGCGGCGAGTAGGTCCACCAGATAGGCGAACGGGCGAGCCACCCGCCGCGGCGCGTACTGGGTGAGGAACAACGCGATGCCCAGGCCGACCGGCATCGCGAGGAGCAGCGCGAAGATCGACACCTCGACCGTGACCAGCAAGAGGTCGAGGATCCCGAAGTTCAGGTTGCTCGGGTCCCCGGCGTCGAACGTGCGGTCGGTGAGGAAGTTCCCGTTGTTCGCGAGCAGCGACGGGACCGCCTGGATCAGCAGGAACAGTCCGATCGCACCGATGAGGGCGACGATGAAGACGCCTGAACCGGTCGCGACGCCACGGAAGATCCGGTCTCCCCGTTGGGCCCCCGTGCGCCCACCGGCCCGCAGCACAGAAGGCGCTTCGGCAACGGAGCCGGCCGGCACGAAGCCCGCGGCAGAGACGGAACCACCCCACCGGGCGCCGGGATCGCCAGGATCGCCGGAACCGGCGGGGGGAGCCGTCACGGTCGGGTCGCTCATCGAGACCTCCGTGATCTCGTCAAGACCTGGGCAGTGCGATCACTGGCTGCCGCTGTCGATCGCCTGGATCGAGGTCAGCAGCTTCTGCTGGAAGGCCGCGGGAAGCTTGGCGTAGCCGGCCTCGGCGAGGTTGGCCTGGCCATCGGTGGCCGCGACCGTCAGGAACGCCTTGACGGCCTTGGCCGTGTCGGCGTCGTAGCCCTTCGAGCACACGATCTCGTAGGTGGCCAGGATCAGCGGGTACTCACCGGCGGCCGTGGTGCCGTAGACCGAGTTCAGGTCGAGGGCGAGGTCGTTGCCGGTGCCCTTGATCTTCGCGGCCTCGATCGCCTTGCCGACGGACTCGTCGTTCAGCACAACGGCACCCGAACCGTTGTCGATCTGCGCGATTCCCAGCTTGTTGTCCTGGGCGAAGGCCAGCTCGACGTAGGTGATCGAACCGGGCGCCCCGGCGACAGCCTTCGCGACGCCGGCCGACTTCTCCGCGCCGGAGCCGACGCCACCGTTGAACTTCTTGCCGGCACCCTGCGTCCAGGCGCCCTTCGACGCGGCCTCCAGGTACTTCTGGACGTTGTCGGTCGTGCCCGACTCATCGGACCGGAACACCACGTTGATCGGGGTCGACGGCAGGTTCACCCCGCTGTTCAGTGCCGCGATCGCCGGGTCGTTCCAGGTCTTGATGGTGCCGTTGAAGATCTTCGCGGCGACCTCACCGCTGAGCGTCAGCTTCTCGACGCCATCGAGGTTGTAGGCGAGCGCGACCGGACCGAAGACCAGCGGCAGATTCCACGCGGGGTTGCCCTGGCAACGGGCCGCGGCGGCCTGAGCCTCGCTCTCCTTGAGCGCCGAGTCCGAACCGCCGAAATCGACGAGTCCGGCGGTGAACTGCTTGATGCCCGCACCCGAGCCGGTCGGGTTGTAGGCGATGTTGGCTCCCTGGCATTTGGCCTGGTAAGCCTGTGTGAACACGTCGATCGCGTTCTTCTGCGCGGAGGAGCCCTCGGCGTTGAGACTCTGCTTACCGCTGCAGTCAACCGCGGGGGAGTTCGTGGCCGCGGAAGAGCTGCCGCTGGCGGTGGTTGTCGGGTCGCTGCCACATGCCGACAGCAGGAGCGCTCCCGCCGCAGCAATGGCAAGCGCGACACCGTGCCGCTGGAGTTTCACGAAATTCCTCCGGTGGAGTGACGTTTGCCGCGGCTCGGGGTGGCCGCACGGGGGCGACGGTAGGGAGGCCCGGTGGACGAATCCCCCCCTGCAGATGAACGGAGGATGAACTCATTACCTGTCGTGACAGATCACACCAGTTCGGACCGGGACCTCGCCCTTTCGTGATTAACGGAAGGGTGACGAGGCCGAACGACCGTCGGAACCGTGATCAGCGCCGGTACATCACGTCGCTGTGCCAGAGACTGAAACCGAGGTCCGTGTACACCGTCACGGCGGGGGCGTTGTCGGCCTCGACGTAGAGCAGCACCTCGGCCAGGCCTTGATCCCGCAGATGGTGCAGGCCCGCCAGCGTCAGCGCCGAGCCGAGCCTGCGCCCGCGTGCCTCCGGGGCGACGCCGAGCACGTAGACCTCGCCGATCGCCGCGGCCGAACCGGAACCCGGGTGCACCTTCGTCCAGTGGAAGCCGAGCAGCCGGTCGTCGGCGTCAACCGCGAGCAGAAAACCCTCCGGGTCGAACCAGGGCTCGGCCTCGCGCCGGCGGACCTGCTCGAGGTCCCAGTCGCCCTGCTCCGGGTGCCAGTCGAAGGCAGCGTTGTTGACCCGGAGGAACTCCGTCTCGTCCCTGCCGGGCCGGAAGGCGCGGATCCGTACGTCGGCGGGGAACTCGGCGGGCGCCAGCGGTTCGGCCAGACTGCGCCGCAACTGCCACAGCACTCGCGAGCGCTCGAAGCCGTAGCGCTCGGCGAGCCGCCGCGACGCCGGGTGCTCGCCGTGAGCCCACACCCGCAACGTTCCCTCGGCCCGCTCGATCAGCGCCCCGAGGAGCGCTCCCCCGACTCCGCGGCCACGGTGGGCCGGATGCACGACCAGCTCCCCGACCCCGCCGCCACCACCGGACCGGTCGAGCTGGGCATAGCCGACCAGATCGCCGCCGGGTCCCTCGGCGAGGACATGCAGCACGTCCGGGTTCTCGGCTCGCACGTTCAGCACAAACTGCTCCGACAACGGCGCCGTGCCGTCCTTCTCGTCTGCCGCCGCCGCGAGCACACGAACCGCGTCCCGGCGGTCCTCGGGCAACCGTCGCACGACGGACACGTTCGGAGCGTCAGCCATGAGAGCGACCCTACGCATCGCCCACCCGGCGCGGATCAGAGCAGGTCGGCCCGAGCCCGGATCAGCCGACCGGAGCCGGGGGCCCCGCCGTCGTCGGGGTCCTCGTCGTCTCCGTCGCCCGGCTCGTCGGCCGTCGCGGCCGCGCTGACCCCGACACCGGTGCGGCTGGGGCGCACGAACTTGTAGCCGACGTTGCGAACCGTGCCGATCATCGACTCGTGTTCGGCGCCGAGCTTGGCCCGCAACCGCCGGACGTGGACGTCGACGGTGCGGGTGCCCCCGAAGAAGTCGTACCCCCAGACCTCCTGCAGCAGCTGCGCCCGGGTGAACACCCGGCCCGCGTGCTGGGCGAGATACTTGAGCAGCTCGAACTCCTTATAGGTCAGCTCGAGCAGCCGGCCGCGCAGCCGCGCGGAGTAGGTGGCCTCGTCGATGACCAGCTCGCCGAGCACGAGCGCCCCGCCCGCCGGTCCGGCCGCACCACCGCACGGCCGGGCCCTGAGCAACCGCAGCCGGGCATCGACCTCGGCGGGGCCCGTTGTCGGCAGCAGGATCTCGTCGACGATCCACTCGCCCGACAGCGCGACCAGCCCGCCCTCGGTCAGCACCGCGATCACCGGCGCGTCCATCCCGGTGCTGCCGAGCAGCCGGCACAGGCTTCGCGCGGCCACCAGGTCGGTCCGCGCATCGACCAGAACGGCGTCGTGCGGGCCCGCGTCGAGCAGCGCCGCCACGCCCGGCGCGGCGGTCCGCACGCCGTGCGGCAGCAGGGTCAGGGCCGGCAGGACCGCTCCGGGGTCCGGATCCGCGGTCAGCAGTAACAGTTCCACCGCTGCCTCCTCTCCCACGGGGATCGACGGCGCCGCACGCCCGCGGGCGCCGGCAGAGTCCGATTCGGTGGGCGACGCCGGCGCACCGCGGGTCACCGCAGGACCAGCCGAAGGCCACGCGGATCGATGCAGAATAGCCGTCCAACGACCCGCCGCACGACTGCAGCGGTCGCGGTCACGCCCTCGCGGGGCGCCGGGTCCCCGGCTGCGGCGCTCGCTGTTCGGCACTCTACGGTCGGGACACTGTCCGCCGGGCCGGAGGTCGGAGTGAAGCGCTTCCTCATCGCAGTCGTGGTGCTGATCGGACTGCTGGTCGCCGCCGACTACGGGGCCGCCGCCCTCGCCGAGTCGGCGGTGTCCCGGCAGATGCGCGATCAGCTCAACCTGTCCGACGACCCCTCGGTTCGGATCAACGGGTTCCCGTTCCTCACCCAGGCGATCTCCGGCGACTACCGCAGCATCGAAGTCACCGCGGACCGGATCCAGATCGGCGAGCTGGACGAGGTACAGGTCCGGGCCCAGCTGCGGGGCGTCGAGGCGCCGCTCGGTGAGTTGCTCGGCTCGGGGTCGCGCACCATCCGCGTGCGCGACGCCGAAGGCACCTTGCGGATCGGGCCCGACGACATCGTGCGCTACCTCCCCGGGGTGACGAAGGTGCGGGTCGAGAACATCGACGAGAACGCGCTGAAGGCCGCGGTCGAGGACGGCGGCGAACCATCCCTGACCGCGATCGATCCGGACTACGCCGCCCGGCTCGTCGGCACGGTCGACGTCCCGCTGCTCGGCAAGCGCGAGGTGTCGGTCATCGCCGTGCTGCGCCTGGCCGGGCGTCAGATCCAGGTGGTGCCCCGCGACGCGCGAATCGACGACGGCTCCGGCAAGCGCCGGCCCCTGCCCGCCGCGGCACAGAGCGCGCTGCAGAAGATGTTCGCGCTCCGCATCGATCCGGGAACGCTTCCCTTCGACGTCGTCCCGACCAGGCTGCGCGCCCGCGACGGCACCCTGGAGATCACCGGCACCACCTCGAACCTGGTCTTCGGGGCGGGGGAGACCACGACCGGACGGTGATCCGCTCCCCGGGCAGCGTTCCCGTGGCGGAGTTCCTCGGCTAGGGTAGCGATGTGTTCTGGCCGCTGACCCGACGTCGCACGGTAGATCTGTGCCGCGTCGACAGCTGCCTGTGTCGAATTCCCTGACCCCGGTGCCCGCCTCGCCTGCCCTCCATCTCCTGGCACGCAGTTCGGATACGCCGTTGAGCCCCGCTCGCCCGTACGACACACGCTTCGCGAGGCGGTGCTCGACCCGGTCCTGAACCGATGGCATCGGTCGGCGAACCCGTGGTTCGCCCCGCCGCGCCAGCCTCCCCGTGGACCACAGCCTCGGGCGGTTTCGGCTGCACCGGCGAATGCAGTGATCGTCCGTCTCCGGGCCCGGTCGGGTCCGGCCATTCGCACACCACAGGGAGCCATTGCATGAGTCGCCAGGACGTCCTGGTCAGCACCGACTGGGCCGAGAAGAACCTCGGCACCGATGGCGTCGTCTTCGTCGAGGTGGATGAGGACACCACCGCCTACGACGGCGGCCATCTACCGGGCGCAGTGAAGATCAACTGGACTACCGAGCTACAGGACCCGGTGCGTCGCGACATCGTCAGCAAGGAGCAGTTCGAGCAGCTTCTGTCGGCCAAAGGCATCTCGAACGACGACACCGTCGTGCTCTACGGCGGCAACAGCAACTGGTTCGCCGCCTACGCCTACTGGGAGTTCAAGCTCTACGGGCACGAGAAGGTGCGGCTGCTCGACGGCGGCCGCAAGAAGTGGGAGCTCGACGGCCGGCTGCTGAGCCCCGACGTGCCCGAGCGGGCCACGACCAGCTACACCGCACAGGATCCCGACCTGTCGATCCGCGCCTTCCGCGACGAGGTCATCGACGCGATCGGCAACAAGAACCTGATCGACGTCCGCTCGCCCGACGAGTACTCCGGCAAGCTCTTGGCCCCGGCACACCTGCCGCAGGAACAGTCGCAGCGTCCTGGCCACGTCCCGACGGCGATCAACGTGCCGTGGAGCAAAGCGGCCAACGAGGACGGCACGTTCAAGTCCGACGAGGAACTCACCGCCATCTACCGCGGGGCCGGTTACGACGAGGACAAGGCGACCATCGCCTACTGCCGGATCGGCGAGCGTTCCAGCCACACCTGGGTGGTGCTGCACGAACTGCTCGGGTACCGCGACGTCAAGAACTACGACGGCAGCTGGACCGAGTACGGCTCACTGATCGGTGCGCCGATCGAGTTGGGGGCTGGTCGCTGATGTGCGGCGCACCTGACCAGGCGGGGGCGCTTCCCGCACACGTCGATCTGACCACGCAGACCGTGCTCGCCGGGCGGGTCATCGCCGGCGACCAGCCGGTCGGCGGCGCGTTCGTGCGGCTGCTCGACGAGACCGGCGAGTTCACCGCGGAGGTCGTCTCGTCGGAGTCCGGCGACTTCCGGTTCTTCGCCGCCCCGGGCACCTGGACGCTTCGGGCGCTGTCGCGGTCCGGCACCGGGGAAGCGGTATTGGCCCCCGAGGGCCCCGGTCTGCACCGGGCGGTCGTCGCGGTCGCCTGAGCGCGTCCACCGCGAGGGTCGCCGGGATCGACCCTGATCCCGGCGACCCCCGCGGGACTATGCTCCGCGGCCGTGCACTGGTTCTTCACCGGACTGCTGATCGCCACGAGCGCCGGCGTGGTCGCCTATACCGGCTACCTGCTGCGCAGGCTGTTCACCACCGAGCCCGCCCAGACCACCGACGCCCCCGCCGGGACCACGCGATGACCGACAAGGGCGAGCAACTCCACGGCACCGTCTCGGGGCCGACCAATGCGGCTCCCGACTCGGCCCAGCGCAACCGGCCCGGCTGGGACGATCTTCCGGTCCCCGACGACACCGCCAACCTGCGGGAGGGGCCCGACCTGCACGAGCAGTGCCTGAGTCTGCTCCCGCTCGTCGGCGTGTGGCGTGGCACCGGCGAGGTGGTCTACCCGACGATCGACGGGCCGTTCCAGTTCGGACAGCAGCTGATCTTCGCCCACGATGGGCGGCCGTTCCTCAGCTATGAGGCGAAGGCCTGGCTGCTCGGCCCCGATGGCGAGGTGCTGCGTCCCGCGGCCCGCGAGACCGGGTTCTGGCGGCCACAGCCCGACGGCACACTCGAGGTCATGATCGTGCACGCCACGGGGATCATGGACCTGTACTACGGGCGGACCCGCAACCTGACGTCCTGGGAGATCGAGACCGACGCCGTGGTGCGCACCGCGAGCGCCAAGGAGGTCGTCGGATCGCACCGGCTCTACGGGATCGTCGACGGCGGCGATCTCGCCTACGTCGACGAGCGGGCGATGATGGGCGAGCCGCTGCAGCCGCACCTGTCGGCTCGGTTGCGCCGCGTGGCGGGCTGAGAGCGGTCAGGGTCTGCGCGTCGCCGACGTCCCCAGCATCGCTCGCACGTCGTCGACAGGCAGCCCGGACAGCCGTCCGACCTGGTCGGCGTCGAGCCCGGCGTCGGCCAGCCTGCGCAGCATCGAGGTGAGCACCTCGCGCTCCTGGCGCACCGCTTCGGTGAGCTTCTCGAGCTGGCCGAGCGCCTTCTGCAGGTCCGCGGCGGCGTCGATGGCGCGCGATGGGTCGTCGAGCAGAACCTCCAGCAGCCGGTCGCGGATGTCACCGCGCGGGGCCACAACGCGGGCCTCGGCGCCGGCCGTATCCGGCACCCCACCGGATTCCCTCGTCGCCGCGGGCCGGGTCGCCGGGGTGCGCGCCGCGAAAGCCTGGGTGACCGCATCGGCCATGGCCGCATTCGAGCCCGCGAGTGGCCGGGCCGCCGAATCGGTGGGCCGGTCCGGGCCGCTGCCCGGGCGCTCCGGGGTCCCGTTCGACTCGGGTTGGCTCGGCCCGGTGCCGGCCGACGCACCGGGGACCGACGACGCGGTGGTGGGCGCCCCGGACATCGGGTGCGGCCGGTCGGGCCTGGCCGTCGCGGCCTGTCGCACGGCGACCGCCTCGCCCACGGTCACCAGGTGCGTCGGCTCCGCGGCAGGCGTCCACAGGTCCGAGTCCGGTAGCCCAGCGGCGGTCTCGCCGGTCCAGTCGGCGTGCGTCGGCTCCGAGGTGGGCTCCCCCGCGACGTCGTCTCGTCTGCGCCGCCGGCGGGTGAGCAGTACGACCATCGCGATGATCACCGCCGCCACCCCGGCAGACAGCAGGATCAGCGCCTCTATCGAGATCGGCAGCTGCATAGGTGCGCACCGTACGCCGATTGGCGTCACGGTGCGCGGCCGACCTCATCCGGAGCGTGACCCTGAGGTCGATCGATCGCCGCGCGACGTGGTCTCCGAGGTCGAGGCCGAGGTCGAGCCGGACGTGGCGTCGATCGCCTTCCCCGAGCCCTCCGCCCCCGCGTCCGACATCCGCGACGAGCCGCCTGACGTGCTGTTCTTCCCGCTCGAAGCGGCCCCGGATCCGCGCTGACCGGGACGCACCGCGCTGACGGCGACCGTCTCGCCGACGTCCGCATGACCTTCCCCGGCCGTCGATCCCGGCTTCTCCGCCGCGGGTGATCCCGCCGTCTCACCCGGTGCGTCCGCACGGTCGGGATCAGCCGATCCGGTGGTGCTCGAAGGCGGCACGGGCTTCACCACCGTGGTCTTCTCGACGTCCTGCTCCGAGGCACCCGGCGCTTCGCGCCCGGCATCCCGCGTCGCCGCCGGGTCCGGGTACGGCCGGAAGGAGCCGAGGGTGGTCTTGGGCTCGCCGGCGCGCCTGGCCGAGGACCGTTCCGAGGAGGGCCGGAACAACGCGCCGACCTGACTCGGAGCCTCGCTGTGCGGTCGCATCACGGTCGTCGTCTCCACGGCACGGTCCGTGCTCGCGGCGACATCATCGGGGAGTCCGGATGCCGGACGCGGACCGGGCTGTGGCGTGTCGGACTCACCCGATGGGGCCGTCACGGGCATCCGGGTGGTCGGGCTCGACAGCAGGCCTTCGAGCTGGCCCCGGAGCCGCGTCAACTCACCGAGGACCTCATCGCGCTGACGCACCAGCTCGGCGAGTTCGGCCCTGACCGCCTCCTCCTCGGCCTTGGCCGATCGGCGGGCCCGGTTGCGGATCTCCTCGGCCTCCTCCTCGGCGGTCTGGAGGATGCTCTGCATCCGGTCGCTGAAGTCGTCGATCTTGTCAGGAGCGGCGGGCGGCGACGTGAATCGCGGCCGTGGGGTGGGGCGGGGGCGAGTCTGGCCGGGCCCGGGCGGCGTCGGCCGACCGTCAGCGGGCATCGGCGGTACGGCGGGGAAGGGCTGACTTCGTACCGCGTCCAGGTCGACCCGCATGCGGGCAAGCACTCGTTGCAGCCGCGCCACGTGCTCGTCGACCTGCCGCCGGTCATAGCCGCGGAGTACGACGTCGAAGCGCGGGGTGCTCAGGAACCGATCGCCCCCGTCAGCCGTCATCGCAGATCCTCCTGCACACACGAATCCCCCGCCATCTGGCGGAGGGTAGGGAGATCGTCGGCCCCTACCAGCGTCGTTCACCCTAACGGAGCACGAGCCTCGATGCCGCATCCACGTCAGACGCACACGGAGCACCTGCTCGCGTATTCCGATACCGAGTGTGCCTGTTGCGGCGAGGGTTCGCCGTCCACGCCCGGCGCCGACCGCCACCGGACCGGCCTACGATCGGGTTCGTGGACACCACGCTGCGACAGACGCTGCACCGGCGCGGCCTTCGCATGACGCCGCAGCGGCAACTGGTCCTCGACGCCGTCCGCGACCTGGGACACGCGACGCCCGAACAGATCTGCGCGCAGGTGCAGAGCTCCGCTCCCGCCGTCAACATCACGACCGTCTACCGGACACTTGACCTGCTCGAACGCCTCGGCTTGGTCCGGCACACGCATCTCGGGCACGGCGCGCCGACCTACTCCGAGCAGGAGCACTCGCACGTGCACCTGGTCTGTCACATCTGCGGCGCGATCATCGAGGCCCAGACCAGCCTCATGGATGAGCTCGCCGCGCGGCTTCGCCGCGAATGTGATTTCGATCTCGACGTCACCCATGTCGCGCTCTCGGGACGCTGCGGGAGCTGTCTCGAGCGGCCGCCCGACGAGGAGGAGGATCAGTGAGTACGACCGAACCCACCGCGGTCGGCCAGCCGGACAGCCCCCCCGACCCCGACGCGGCGGTTCCGGCGCACTGCGGTGATCCGCTCGCCGAGCAGCGGGCGATGGCGCGCTCCGCCGCCGTCGTCGACCGCAGCCACCGCGGCGTCCTGGCCGTGCCCGGCGCGGACCGGCTGAGCTGGTTGCATCTGCTGCTGACCCAGCACCTCAGCGAGCTGCCCGCGAACACCGGCACCGAGGCACTCGTCCTCGACGCCAACGGCCGGGTGGAGCACCACATGTCCGTCGCGCACGTCGACGATGTCGTGTGGCTCGACACCGAGCCCGCCGATGCCGGTGCGCTGCTCGACTACCTGAGCAAGATGATCTTCTGGTCGAAGGTCGAACCGCGCGACGCGACCGCGGAGCTGGCCGTGCTCAGCCTGGTCGGCCCGGACACCGCCACCGTGCTCGATGCGGCGGGTGTCCCCACCCCCGATCAGCCGTACGGATGCGCCGCGCTGCCCGGTGGAGGGGTTGTGCGGCGGATGCCCTGGCCCGGCGTGGACGCCGCGGATCTGCTCGTCCCGCGTGACGACCGCGACGCCTGGCGGCAGCGACTCATCGCGGCGGGTGCCCGCCCCGCGGGCACGATGGCGTTCGAGGCGCTGCGGGTGGAGTCCACGCGCCCTCGGCTGCACCTGGACACCGACTCGCGCACGATCCCGCACGAGGTCGGCTGGATCGGTCCGGCGGTGCATCTGACCAAGGGCTGCTACCGCGGTCAGGAGACCGTCGCGCGGGTCGCCAACCTCGGACGTCCACCGCGGCGGCTGGTGCTGCTGCACCTCGACGCGGGGGACGAGCAGCAGCCGCACACCGGCGACCCGGTGTGGCGCGAGGGGCGCACCGTGGGCCGGGTCGGCTCGGTCGTACAGCACCACGAGCTGGGACCGGTCGCGCTGGCGCTGCTGAAGCGCTCGGTGCCGGTCGACGCCGAACTGGTCGCCGGCGCCGACGACCGGATGGCGCCTGCCTCGATCGACCCCGGCTCGATGCCGGTCGAGGACACCGCCCCGCCGCCGGGGCGCGCCGCGCAGCTACGCGGCAGGCTTCGGGGCTGACGCCGGTCCGGTGATCGGCCGGTCAGCCCGCGCGCTGCTTGCTCGCCACCGCACCCCAGAACTCCCGCAGCCGGTCGTAGCACGCCGCAGCGGTCTCATCGTCCCCGTCGCGCAGGGCCTGCAGGCCGCACCGCACGAGATGAGCGGAGTTGTCGGCGCGCACGGCATCGTCGTCGATCAGCTCGACCAGACCGCCATAGTCGAGTTCGAGGACCGATGACCGGTCGAAGCGCTCGAGCCACCGCTCGGTCTCGGCGAGCACCTCGGCGGGCCCGGTCTCGCCGAGCGCCTCACGGATGATCTTCTCGGCGCGGACCGCCCTGGTTCGCGCCGTGCCGATCGGCACCCGCCACCACACGCGGCGCGGCGACTCCAGCCGCACCAGCCGTCGCTCCGGGTCGACCATGACGAACCACGGAAGCGGCACGGTCCAGGCCGCGGTCACGACATGCGCGGCCCCGTCGCCGAGCTCGGCCATCGCGGCCGTCGCGCGCCGCCGGGCGACGGATTCGGCGACGGGCAGTGCGCTGGCGCGAAGCAGCGGCTCCTCGGAGTCGAGAAACCCGAGGACGGCCGCTGCCGTACGGGGCCGGGTGTCGAGCGGACAGACCAACGGCTCGCCGGACGCCCCGGCGAGCACGAGGACGTCGGCGGTGGGATCGGTCGCCGGATCTCCGGGCAGCAGCCGCGATCCCTGCATCGCGCGCAGCCACAGCTCGCGCTCGCGCAACCCGGCGCGCTCCGGCGCGATGGCCCCGCGTGCGAGCCCGGCCCGGACGGAGGCACCGGACGGCCCTTCGAACGCTCGCATCGGTTCATACACCCGTAGGTAGGACAGGAACGGGGCCAGCATGGCTTCGCATGATTCCAGCCGGGGACCGTCGTGGGACCAGTCAAACGTCACACCATCGATGCCACGTCGCACGGTCGGCCTTCTGCAAGGTACGGTGGAGCCCAGGAGATTGATGAGATGAACGGGGCCGCCGAGACATCCGGCCGCCCCTTCCCTGTTGTAAGGGGGATCAGCCATGGGGCGCGGACGAGCCAAGGCCAAGCAGACGAAGGTGGCCCGTCAGCTCAAGTACAGCTCCCCCACCATGGATCTCGACGCACTGCAACGTGAGATCGGGAGTGGGAAGGCAGCTTCCGACGACGAGCACGCGACCGACGAGTACGCCGACTACGCCGACGAGTACGCCTCCTACGTGGATGAGCAGGAGGCGCGCCGGCGCTGAGCCGGCCCGCCGACGGCGTTGCGGAACCTCATCGCAGGATCGGTGTCGCCTTCGCGGCCACTTCGACCGCCGCGATGAGCAGCCGAAACGCCGTCGGCGGTAGCCGTCGCGTGCGCGCAGCGCCGAGCCGGACCCCGACCACGGCACCCGCGGCGCCGAGCAGTGCTGCGGTCCAGGCACTTCGGCACGCCAGCAGCGCGACGACCAGGACGAGCACCACCGGCCCCGGCACCAGCCCGACGTCGTTCGAGACGTTCGCCACAACAGGTCGGTAGCCAACCGTCCATGGGCGTCCGGGGCCTTCTCCGAGCTTCGGCCGGCCAGTCCTGGACACGCGATAGTGTCACCTTGACGAAAATCGTGTCCCCGAGTTTCTCGTCAGGATGACAACATATGCGTGGCAATCTGTTCGCCGTGGCCGTCGACCTCGTCATTCTCACGGTGCGCGGCGGGGCGCTGTGCGCGCTGCTGGTGCGGCGCACCGCGCCGCCGTACCCGGGGTCCTGGGCACTGCCCGGCGGCTTCGTCCGGCCGCGGGAGGACCTGCGCGACACCGCCACCCGCCAGCTCGCCGAGCAGACCGGAGCAGCCACCGAGAACGCCGTCACCGGGCATCTGGAGCAACTCGCCAGCTACGCCGCCCCCGACCGCGACCCACGTGGGCGGGTACTCAGTGTCGCCCATCTCGCGCTGGTACCCGATCTTCCCGAGCCGACCGCCGGCCCGCACACCACGGTCAGCACCTGGCGACCGGTCGACCAGACGGCCGGGCTCGCGTTCGACCACGACCTCATCCTCGCCGATGGCGTCGAACGCGCCAGGGCGAAGCTGGAGTACTCGACCCTGGCCGCGTCCTTCTGCCCGCCCGAGTTCACGATCACCGACCTGCGTCGGGTCTACGAGGCCGTCTGGCAGACCGAGATCGACCCCCGCAACTTCTCCCGCAAGGTCACTTCGACCAACGGCTTCTTGGTGCCGACCGACTCGAAGTCCACCAGCGGCCGCGGCCGCCCGGCCCAACTGTTCCGGCGCGGCTCGGCCTCCACCCTGCATCCACCACTCCTGCGCACGTCAACCGGCCCTGTGAGTGCGTAACAGTGTTAGAACACTGTTACGCACTCACAGGGGGTCAGAAGCGGGGATGTTCGCCGAGCAGCTGGACCCGGTCACCGGGGCTGCGCCCCTCCTCGCCGGTCGCCCGCCGCACCTCGCCCAGGACCCAAGCCGGGACGTGCCGGGCCGTCAGCACGGCCAAAGCGCGGTCGACGTCGTCCGGTGGCAGCACCGCGACCATGCCGACGCCCATGTTGAACGTCTTCTCCATCTCCGCGCGGTCGACCCGGCCCCGGGAGGCGATCATCTTGAACACCGGGTCCGGGGTCCAGGTGCCGCGTTCGGCGACGGCGACCAGCCCGTCGGGTAGCACCCGCTCCAGGTTGCGGGCCAGCCCGCCACCGGTGATGTGCGCGAACGTGCGGACGCCGGTCTCGGCGGCCAGGGCGAGGCAGTCCCGCGCGTAGATCCGGGTCGGGGCGAGCAACTCCTCGCCGAGAGTGCGCCCGAACTCCTCGACATGGCCGTTCAACGGCATCCGGGCGATCTCCAGCAGCACGTGCCGGGCCAGCGAATACCCGTTGGAATGCAGCCCGGAGGCGCGCATCGCCACGAGCACGTCGCCAGGGCGCACCCGCTCCGGACGCAGCATCGACTCGGCGTCGACGATCCCGACTGCGGTGGCCGACAGGTCGTAGCCACCGGCGGCCATCAGCCCGGGATGTTCGGCGGTCTCCCCGCCCAGAAGCGCGCAACCGGCCTGCTGGCAGCCTTCGGCGATGCCCTTGACGATCATCGCCACCTGCTCGGGCACCAGTCGTTCGATCGCGATGTAGTCCTGGAGGAACAGCGGTTCGGCTCCGCACACCACGAGGTCGTCGACGACCATCGCGACCAGGTCGAGGCCGATCGTGTCGTGCTTGTCCATCGCCTGCGCGATGGACACCTTGGTCCCGACCCCGTCGGTGGAGGCGGCCAGCACCGGCTCGGCGTAGCGGCCCAGCTTCGGAGCGAACAGCCCGGCGAAGCCGCCGATGCCGCCCAGTACCTCCGGTCGTGACGTCTGCTGCGCATACGGTCGGAATGCATCGACCGCGCGCTCACCCGCCTCGATGTCCACACCTGCGGTCGCATAGCTGACCCGCTGTTCGTCGACGTTGTCGTCGGGCACGGTCGGCGGCATGGCTGCCATGATGGGTGTCTCGCTCCCGGTGGTGACGGCGCCGCGAACGGCGCAGGGACGGCCCGCGCTCAGGGTCGGCCGAGCTCAGGGACGACGAAGGGCGTCACCAGCACCGTAACCGACCGACAGCGGCCCGGCTTCGCCGGAAGTCCCCCCCGCGATCACGGGCTCCGCCGCGGCCGTTACGACGGTCTCCCCGGTGAGCTCCTCGAGCAGGTGCTTGCCCAGCCGCGCTTCCGCAGGTAGCGGAATCGGATACGTCCCGTCGAAACAGGCACAGCACAGCCGGCTCCGCGGCTGTTCGCTGGCCGCGACGAGCCCCTCGAGCGACAGGTAGCCCAGCGAGTCGGCGCCGATGGAACGTCGCACCCCCTCCGTGTCGAGGCCGCTGGCGACGAGCTCCGCGCGGGTGGCGAAGTCGATCCCGTAGAAGCACGGCCAGCGCACCGGCGGCGAGGCGATCCGGACGTGCACCTCCAGCGCACCCGACTCACGCAGCATCCGGACCAGCGCCCGCTGGGTGTTGCCGCGCACGATCGAGTCGTCGACCACGACGAGCCGCTTGCCACGGATGACGTCGCGCAGCGGGTTGAGCTTGAGCCGGATCCCGAGCTGGCGGATGGTCTGCGAAGGCTGGATGAACGTCCGGCCGACATAGGCGTTCTTCACCAGACCCTGCCCGTAGGGGATGTGCGAGCCCTGGGCGTAGCCGATCGCTGCCGGCGTTCCCGACTCGGGGACCGGGATCACCAGGTCGGCCTCGACGGGGTGCTCCTCGGCGAGTCTGCGACCGATCTCCACCCGGGCCGCATGCACCGAACGGCCGGAGATCGTGGTGTCCGGCCGGGCCAGGTACACGTACTCGAACACGCAGCCCTTGGGCTCCGGCACCGCGAACCGGGAGCTGCGGATGCCGCCGGCGTCGATCGCGAGCAGCTCGCCCGGCTCGACCTCCCGGACAATCGAAGCACCGACGATGTCGAGCGCCGCGGTCTCGCTGGCGACGACCCAGCCGCGTTCGAGACGGCCGAGCACGAGCGGCCGGACGCCGTGCGGATCGCGGGCCGCATAGAGGGTCTGCTCGTCGGCGAAGACCAGCGAGAACGCTCCGAGCAGCCGGGGGAGCAGCCGCATCGCGGCCTGCTCCAGACCGGTGTCGGCGGCATCGGCCGCGAGCAGCTCGCAGATCAGGTCGGAGTCGGTGGTGGCCGGGGCATGCCCACTGCGGGCGCCGACCTCGTCCGCCCGCGCGGCGACCTCGTCGCGCAGCTCCGCGGTGTTCACCAGGTTGCCGTTGTGGCCGAGGGCGATGCCGCTGCCGGTGGCCGTGGTGCGGAACGTGGGCTGGGAGTTCTCCCAGGTCGTCGAACCCGTTGTGGAGTAGCGGGTGTGTCCGACGGCGAGATGCCCACGCAACGACGACAGCGTCTGCTCGTCGAAGACCTGGCTGACCAGGCCCAGGTCCTTGAACACCACCACCCGCCTGCCGTCGCAGACCGCGATACCCGCGGCTTCCTGGCCGCGGTGCTGCAGTGCGTAGAGGCCGTAGTAGGTGAGCTTCGCGACATCCTCACCCGGGGCCCACACACCGAACACACCACACTCCTCGCGCGGCGCGCGCTCCAGCGGGATCAGGTCGGCTGACGGGGGCGTGCCCGGACCGGCGCCGGATACAGCTGCCGTGCGTTCGGTCAGGTGCACGTTCCGCCTGGAACTCAACGCACACACTCTCCTCAGCAATCGCCGGGCAAACCGTTATCGGATCGTACGCCGCCACAGCTCCGCAACCCATGTGGCGGGACCCGGATCACCGAACCACCGACCCTGGCCCAGATCGCAGCCCAGCCTGCTGAGCCGGTCGGACTGCACCGCGGTCTCCACCCACTCGGCGGTCACCTCGAGACCGAGCGCATGCGCCATCTCGATGAGCGCATGCACGATGCTCTGGTCCACCGGGTCCGGCGACGGATGGCGGAGCCCGTCGATGAACGAACCGTCGATCTTGAGTGCATGCACCGGCAACCGGCGCAGCCAGGCCAGGCTGGAGTAGCCGATCCCGAAGTCGTCGAGGGCGAGGCGAACCCCCGCGGCACGCAGCGCGTCGAGCGCGTCGAGCGCGACCGCCTCATCGCCGAGCACCGCCTGCTCGGTGATCTCCAGCTGGAGTTTCTCCGCGGGCAACCCGGTCTCCTCGAGCACCGCGCTCACCTCGCGCACCCAATCGGGGTCGGCGAGCTGCAGCGGCGAGACGTTGACGCTGACGTACGGCGAGCCGGGGCCGAGTTCCGTCCACCACACAGCCGCGGTGCGGCAGGCCTCGGCGAGCACCCACCGCCCGATCGGGATGATCATGCCGTTGTGCTCGGCGAGCCCGATGAACCGCCCCGGCCCCAACAACCCCTGCTCGGGGTGCTGCCAGCGGACGAGGGCCTCCGCCCCGCGGACCCGCCCGTCGCGCAACCGGACCAGAGGCTGGAAAGCCAACTGGAGCTCGGACCGGTCCACCGCCCCGCGCAGCCCGGCCAGCAGGGCGAACCGGGCCGCCTCCCCGGCGTCTCGCTCCGGGTCGAACACCACGCGTTCCCCCCCGCCGTGGGCCTTGGCCCAGGACAGCGCGACATCGGCCGCCCGCATCAGCTCCTCGGGGCACGCCTCCGCGGTCGCGGCCTCGGCGACTCCGATGCTGGCCGACACCGTGACCGCTTGACCGCCGATGTGGAACGGTGCCGCGAGCGCGGTCAGCAGCCGGTCGGCGACCCTGCAGACGTCGTCGAGGCCATCGGGTTCCAGGACGAGCACGCCGAACTCGTCGCCGCCGGTTCGGGTGACCAGATGCGGCCCGGCGGCCATCTGCAGGCGTCCGGCCACCGCAAGCAGCAGCTGGTCTCCGGCCTGGTGGCCGAGCCCGTCGTTGACGCTGGTGAAGCCGTCGACGTCGAGCGCGCAGAGTCCGACCCGGTGGGCGACCCCCGGCAGGAAGGCCTGCCGCAGCATCTGCTCGGAGACAACCCGGTTGGGGAGCCGGGTCAGCCGGTCCTGCGAGGCCGCCTGCTCGAGCCGCGAACGCAGCCGGTGCCGGTCGGAGACGTCCTGCACGACGGCGATGACGTGGCTGGGCTTGCCCGCGGCATCACGGATCAGCGATCCGGTGACGTGCACCCAGACGACCAGCTCGTCGACGCGCACCAGCCGGACGTCGATACCGACGCTGTCCGGGCCCGTGTCGGCCCGCAGCCGGTGGTAGCTCTCGATGAACCCCACCGCGTCGTCGGGGTGCACGAAGTCGGTCACCGGGCGGGGCAGCTCCGGGGGTGCCAACAGGCCGAACATCCGGTACAGCGCCGGGTTCATCTCCAGGACCTGACCGTCGAGGTCGCCGATCCCGATGCCGACCGGTCCCTGCAGGTAGAGCGTGCGGTAGTGCAGCTCGCAGTCGGCCATGGCGCACTCGAGCCGGGCATCGGGATGGGCCGCGGGCCGGCTGCGCTCGCGCAGGGCGGCGGTGAAGCCCGCCACGAACTCGTCGAGCGCGGTGACCAACCGGTCGGCTCCCTGGGGAGTCGGCAGGTCGAGCACCCCTGGTAGGTCGCGACGCAGCAGGCTCAGGGTGGGTGGGATCAGATCCTCCGGCAACGGGCCATCGCCCTCGGCGAGCCCGGTGTCGAGCAGCGCGGCCCCGACGGGCCGGGCCGCCACCGGCCGGAAGGGCTCAGTCCGCAGCACCGTGGACAACCGGCGCAGCAACACCTCGAGGCGGCCGGACAGCCCGGCGTGTCCCTCGACCAGCAGGTCGGCCCAGCGCTCGGCCAGCGCGACAATGGGCTCGGCGATACCGGCACCGGAGCGCCCGGGCAGCGGCTCGGACGGACAAGGGAGGTCGCGTGACGCGACCACGCCGCCACCTCCCATCGCCCGTTCGGTCGGACTGCACCGATCGGCGTAATTTTCGACCCCGTGATCCGGGTTCGCCACCGTTAGGTGGCTCGAATCATCCGAGGGAGAGTAGTGGAGCTACCGGCCACCACCGAGTGGTAACCACTTGGCCACCTCGCCCGCACGGCTCCCTGACGCCGTCAAGGCACCGTCGCGCAGCGCATCGTCCCAGGTCAACGTTCCGGTCACGAGAGCGAGCCAGGTTTGCGGATCGGTTTCCACAACGTTCGGCGGTGTCCCCCGGCCATGCCGTGGACCCGCGACACACTGCACCGCCCCGAACGGTGGAACGCGCACCTCCACGCTGCGTCCCGGGGCAGCGGTGGCCAGCGCCGCGAGGCTCTCCTTCACCGCGGCGCGCAGCGCCGAGCGGTCCGACCGGCTGGCATCGGCGAACCGCTCCCCCGGCGGATGATCGTCCGTCACGACGCGTCGAACAGAGCGGGCAGCGTCCCCTCCCACACGATGCGGAGCTCGTCGATCAGGATCGGGGGCAGCTCGTCGATGGTGAGCTCGGCGCCGCCCGTGATACCCAGCCGCACCGCCGGCACCCCGGCCTCGGTCGCGCGGGCGAGGAACGCCTCGGCGTCGGCCTCGGCCACGGTGACCAGCGCCCGGCCCGCCGACTCCGCGAACAGCGCGACGAACGGATCGAGCGCGGCGGGCAGCACGATCCTCGCTCCCCGTCCACCGACCAGGCTCGACTCGACCAGAGCCTGAGCCAGCCCGCCGTCGGACAGGTCGTGCGAGCCGGTGAGAACCCCATCGGCCGCAGCCGCGGCCAGCAGCGCGGCAAGCCGCTGCTCCGCGGCCAGGTCGACCGCGGGCGGGCGGCCGCCCAGATGACCGTGCGCGACGTGCGCCCACTCGCTGCCGCCGAACTCGTCGCGGGTGGAGCCGAGCAGCACGACGACGTCGTCGTCGCGGGTGAAGCCGCCGCGAACGCGGTGCCGGACGTCGGAGAACACGCCGAGGACCCCGACCACCGGCGTCGGAAGGATGGGCCGGTCACCGGTCTGGTTGTAGAAACTCACGTTGCCCCCGGTGATCGGGATGCCCAGCGCCGCACAGCCGTCGGCGAGCCCGCGCACCGCCTCGGCGAACTGCCACATCACGTGCGGATCCTCCGGGGACCCGAAGTTCAGGCAGTTCGTCACCGCGACCGGCTCGGCACCGGAGACCGCGACGTTGCGATACGCCTCGGCCAGCGCGAGCTGGGTGCCGACGTACGGGTCGAGGGCGACGAAGCGGGCGTTGCAGTCGGTGGCGACGGCGATACCCCGGCCGGACGTCTCGTCGATCCGCACCACCCCCGCGTCGGCGGGCTGGGCCAAGACGGTGTTACCACGCACGTAGCGGTCGTACTGGTCGGTGACCCACGCCCGGCTGCACAGGTTCGGGCTGGCCGCCAGGCGCAGGATCTCGGCCCGCAGCTCGCTGGGGGCGGCCGGACGGGGCAGCGTGTCCGGGGCGTCCGCGATCAGCGCGTCCTGGGCGGCCGAACGTTCGACCGGGCGACGGTAGACCGGTCCCTCGTGCGCCACGGTGCGCGGCGGCACGTCGACGACGGTTTCACCGCGCCAGGTGATCCGCAACCGCTCGTCCGCGGTGACCTCACCGATGACCGTGGCCAGGATGTCCCACTTGCGGCAGACCTCCATGAAACGCTCGACGTTCTCCGGTCGCACCACCGCGCACATGCGCTCCTGCGACTCGCTGGCCAGGATCTCCGCGGCGGTCATCCCGGCGGCGCGCAGCGGCACGGTGTCGAGATCGACCCGCATGCCGCCATCCCCGGCGCTGGCCAGCTCGCTGGTGGCACACGCCAGTCCGGCGCCGCCCAGGTCCTGGATGCCCACGACGAGCCCGGCACGGAACAGTTCGAGGCAGCACTCGATGAGCACCTTCTCGGTGAACGGGTCACCGACCTGCACGGACGGGAGCTTCTTGCGTCCCGAACCGTCCTCGTCGCCGCTGAAGGTCTCCGACGCCAGCACCGACACCCCGCCGATGCCGTCGAGACCGGTCCGCGCCCCGAATAGAACGATCTTGTTTCCGACGCCCGAGGCGAACGCCAAATGGAGATCCTCCACCCGCATCGATCCCACACACAGGGCGTTGACCAGGGGGTTTCCGGAGTAGGACGGGTCGAACACCACCTCGCCGCCGATGTTGGGCAAGCCGAGGCAGTTGCCGTAGCCGCCGATCCCGGCGACCACCCCGGGCAGCACCCGCGCGGTGTCCGAGGCGTCGGCGGGGCCGAACCGCAGCGGATCCGCAACCGCGATCGGACGCGCGCCCATGGCCATGATGTCGCGGACGATGCCACCGACGCCCGTCGCCGCACCCTGATACGGCTCGACGTAGGAGGGATGGTTGTGCGACTCGATCTTGAACGTGACCGCCCACCCGTCGCCGATCTCGACGACGCCCGCGTTCTCCCCGATACCCGCGAGCATCCGCTCGCGCATCCGCGGCGTGGTCGTCTCCCCGAAGTAGGCCAGATGCACCTTGGACGACTTGTAGGAGCAGTGCTCGCTCCACATCACCGCGTACATCGCCAGTTCGGCGTCGGTCGGCCGACGGCCGAGGATCGTCCGGATTCGGGCGTACTCGTCGTCGGCCAGGCCGAGCTCCCGGTAGGGCTGGGGCTGGTCGGGAGTGGCAGCGGCGGTCTCGACGCTGTCCACCTGCGGAACGGTGCCGGTCACGGCCTCAGCCTACCTGTGAGCGCCGAACGGTGTTTGAACACTGTTATCCGCTCACAACTGCCTCTGACCAGGGAGTTTGGCTCCGACAGAGAAGAAATGGTCACACTGACGGACGGCTCGACGAACCACTCGGCGTCGACGGGATTGGTCACAGCGGCGTGCCGTGCAGCGGATGGCTGCGCAGCACGTCGGCGAACATCAGCAGATCGTTGATCCACCGCCGGATCCGCTGGATGTCGTCGACGGCGAGACCGATGTACCGATCGCGCGCTCGTCGAGCTGCTCTACGCCGCCGCGAGCGCCGTCAACACCGAGGTGAAGACGCCGAGCCCGGCGGTGGACGGCCCCGTCAACGTGTCGATGGCGTGCTCGGGATGCGGCATCAGGCCGACGACGCGGCCGTCGGCCGAGGCGATCCCGGCGATGTCAGCGAGCGCGCCGTTGGGATTTCCCCCCACGTAGCGGAACACGACCCGGCCCTCGGACTCCAGCTCGGCGAGGGTCTCGGCACTGGCGACGTATCGGCCCTCACCCGACTTCAACGGCACCACGATCTCCTGGCCGCGGGTGTAGTCGCTGGTCCAGGCCGTGTTGGTCGACTCGATCCGCAACCCCTGGGCGCGGCAGACGAAATGCAACCCGGCGTTACGCACCAGCGCGCCGGGCAGCAATCCGGCCTCGCAGAGGATCTGGAACCCGTTGCAGATTCCCAGCACGGGCATGCCGCGGCGCGCCTCGTCGATGACCTCCTTCATGATCGGCGCCAGGCTCGCAATGGCACCCGCGCGCAGGTAGTCGCCGTAGGAGAAGCCACCGGGAACGACCACCGCCGCCACCCCGCGCAGGTCGTGGTCGCCATGCCAGAGCGCGACCGGCTCGGCGCCGGCGTGACGGACGGCGCGGGCGGCATCGACGTCGTCGAGCGTGCCCGGGAACGTGATCACCCCGATGCGCGTGGTCACAGCCGGGTCACCGTCCAGTCCTCGATCACCGGGTTCGCCAGCAGATCGCCCGCGATGCGGTGCAGGGTCTCGTCGTCGATCGAGTCGTCGACCTCGAGCTCGAAATGCTTGCCCTGCCGGACCTCGACCACACCGGCGATCCCGATCCGGGTCAGCGCCCGGGAGACCGCCTGGCCCTGCGGGTCCAGGATCTCGGGCTTGGGCATCACGTCCACCACCACTCTGGCCACGGCATCAGCGTACGGGGGACGCCGCTGGCCTCGGCTCGCCCGGTGCGTGAGGCTGCCGACATGGCCCGCATCCTGGTGCTCGGTGGCACCGTGTTCCTCTCCCGCGCGGTGGCCGCGGCGGCGCTGGGCCTCAACCGGGAACGTCTGGCCGGCCCGACCGCGGTCGATGAGGCTGAGCTGTTGACCGCGCTGCTGCGAACGCCACGATAATGCCGTTCGATCATGGTCATAACAGCCGTCTCGTAGCGTTCGCAGCAGGAACGACGGCCGCACCCGGATCGAGCGGGTCAGGCCGCGAGCAGCGCGGGGTCCGGGGCGTAGGTCAGCGGCCGCGCGCCGAGCGCCAGCACGGCGTCGATCGTGGCAAGCGCGGACTGCAGCCGGACGGGTTTGGCGAGGTCCTTCGCGCGCAGCGCGATCCGCACCAGCCCGCCCCGGCGGGCAACGCGTAGCGCCTCGGCCTCCAGCATCCGGCAGCGGGCCTGCTCGGCGGCCTTCCTGCCCTCGGCGACGGGATTGCGCTCACCGGATGCCCGGAAACCCAGCGTCCGCGACCGCAGTTCGGTGCCCTCGCCCAGCAGCCGGATCCCGTGCTCATCGGCACAGATGGTGAACCGGTGGTCGCGCAGGGCCTCGACGGTGCCGGGCGATGCCAGCCATCTCGGTGGGATGAACAGATCGGTGGTCAGCTCGGCGGCGGTGAGCAGCCGACGGGCCGCGATCAGCCGCAGGCCCGCCTCGTGCCGGGGCAGCGCGGCGAACTCCGCGCGCCGGCCCAGTCTCGGTACGGCCGTGGGTTGCCAGGAGCCGATCGGTGCCGTGGTGTGGTCGTAGCCGTGCAGCACGATCGCATCCCCGGCCGCACGGCGTTGCCGTATCCAGGCGACGAGTTCGGAGCCGGGGTCGATCGGACCGCTGCGCGTACGTGGACGGAACAGCTGTGACAGCGGGACCCCGCGGGCATCGAGGGCGGCCCCGAGCTCGACCGCACGGGCCAGGGCGGCATCTCGATCTGCCGCGTTGTCGGCGCTGAGGCCGGACAGCGAGACGACGAGTCGGGCGGACATGCGTCCATCAAGCCACATCCGGGTGAAACCGGGGGCATCCGGGGCCGGTGGGCCGGACTAACGAACGGAGAACTCCCAGCGCAGCCGCGGTCGTGAGTGCGTAACAGTGTTCTAACGCTGTTACGCACTCACGGGCTCGAAGCGGACCCCGGTGATCCGCTCGTAGACCTCGACATAGCGGGCCCGCGTGGCCTCGACGACGTCGGCGGGCACCTCGGGCCCGGGCGGGGTGCGGTCCCAGTCGAGGGTGCCCGACCAGTCCCGGACGAACTGCTTGTCGAAGGAGAACTGCGGTCGCCCCGGCTCCCACCGGTCGGCGGACCAGAACCGCGACGAGTCGGGCGTGAGCACCTCGTCGGCCAGCACGATCTCGCCATCGGGCGCCAGCCCGAACTCCAGCTTGGTGTCGGCGACGAGAATCCCCTTGGCAGCGGCGGTCTCGGCCCCGCGCCGATAGATCTCCAGGGTCAGATCGCGCAACCGGGCGGCGGTGCCCGCCCCGACGGTCGCCGCCACCTCGTCGAACGTCATGAACTCGTCGTGCTCGCCGACCGCCGCCTTCGTCGTCGGAGTGAAGATCGGCTCGGGCAGCTTCGAGCCCTCGACGAGCCCGGGCGGCAGCGCGACGCCGGAGACCGTCCCCTGCTTCTCGTACTCCTTGAGCCCCAGTCCGGCCAGGTAGCCGCGCGCGATGCACTCCACCGGCAGCATCTCCAGCCGGCGGCAGCGGATCGCCCGCCCGGCGAACTCCGCGGGCACCTCGGTCGCGGAGATGACGTGGTGCCCGACGAGATCGGCCAGCCGTTCGAACCACCACAGCGACAGCTGGGTGAGGATGACGCCCTTGTCCGGGACCGGCGTCGGCAGCACCACGTCGTAGATCGAGAGCCGGTCGGAGGCGACGAGGATCAGGTCGGCGGGGTCGCGGGAGTCATCGAGGTAGACGTCACGGACCTTGCCCGAGTGCACCAGCTTCACAGGATCGCTCCGGGGGTGTATGCGGCGGCGGTGGGGTGCGCCTCGACGATGTCCTGCACCCGCGCGACCACGGCTTCGACCTGCGCGGCGGCGGCGCCGGTGAAGGACAGCGGGTCGGCCAGCAGGCCGTCGAGCGCCCCGGCGGGCAGCCCGAGCCGCTCGTCGGCGGCCAGCCGGGCGATCAGGTCGTTGTCGGCCTGCCCCTTCTCCCGCATGGCCAGCGCGACCGCGACCGCATGTTCCTTGATCACCTCATGCGCGGTCTCCCGGCCGACGCCCGCGCGCACCGCGGCCATCAGCACCGCGGTGGTGGCAAGGAACGGCAGGTAGCGGTCGAGCTCGCGGGCGATCACCGCAGGGTAGGCGCCGAACTCGTCGAGCACGGTCAGCATCGTCTCGACCAGCCCGTCGAGAGCGAAGAAGGCGTCCGGCAGCGCCACCCGGCGCACGACCGAGCAGGACACATCGCCCTCGTTCCACTGCGCGCCGGCCAGTTCGGCGAGCATCGCGGCGTTGCCGCGGAGCACGACGGCCAGCCCGTTGACCCGTTCGGCCGAGCGGGTGTTCATCTTGTGCGGCATGGCCGAGGACCCGACCTGACCCGCCTGGAAGCCCTCGGTGACCAGCTCCTGGCCCGCCATCAGCCGGATCGTCGTGGCCAGGCTGGACGGCGCCGCGGCCAGCTGGACCAGCGCGGACGCCACGTCGTGGTCGAGCGAACGCGGATAGACCTGGCCGACGCTGGTGAGCACCGCCGTGAAGCCGAGGTGTTCGGCCACCCGCCGCTCCAGTTCGGCGAGGCGGTCGGCGTCGCCGTCGAGCAGGCTGAGCATGTCCTGGGCGGTGCCGACAGGCCCCTTGATCCCGCGCAGCGGGTAACGCCCGCGCAGCTCCTCGAGCCGGTCGTAGGCGACGAGCAGCTCGTCGGCGGCGGAGGCGAACCGCTTGCCCAGCGTGGTGGCCTGGGCGGCGACGTTGTGGCTGCGCCCGGCCAGCGCCAACTCGGCGTGCTCGACCGCACGGCGGGCGAGCCGGGCGAGCATGGCCACGGTCCGATCCCGGACCAGCTCCAGCGACAGCCGCACCTGCAGCTGCTCGACGTTCTCGGTGAGATCGCGGCTCGTCATGCCCTTGTGCACGTGCTCATGGCCGGCGAGGGCGTTGAACTCCTCGATCCGGGCCTTGACATCGTGGCGGGTGACCCGTTCGCGGGCGGCGATCGAGTCGAGGTCGACCTGATCCACGACACGGGAGTAGTCGGCGATCGCCTGCTCCGGGACGTCGACGCCGAGCTCCCGCTGGGCGCGCAGCACGGCGATCCAGAGCTGCCGCTCCAGGACGATCTTGCGTTCCGGAGACCAGAGCGCGACCAGCTCGGCGCTCGCGTAACGGGCGGCCAGCACGTTGGGAATCACGTCGGGTGAGCCTACGGCCCGGGCCCGACGAGTCGCGCCGGAGCATCTACAGGCGCGGCGCCAGCGCCTCGGCGATGCCCGGCAACCGCCCGGAGAACGGGACGGCACCCGAGTCGACGGCCGCGCGTGAGGTGACCGACACATACCCGCCGGACGCGGTCGTCGCGCCCGCCCGCTGCCAGCCGACCGGAAGTCCCTGCTCCGGCGGCACCTCACCCGGGCCGCTGTAGACCACGCTGAACAGGCCGCGGGCCGCCCCGTCGGTGACCTCCAGATGCACCTCGCGGTCGCTGCCGGGCCGGCATCCGGGCGTGGCCGGCGCCGCGGGGGCGGACCGCACCTCGGGTAGCACCTCGTCCAGCACCGCCCGCAGGGCCGGGTCCTGCGGTGCGGCGCAGCCGCCCGGATCGCCGGGCCCGGGCGGGCTGGCGCGAAAACCCGGGGACGCCTGGTCGGCGGCCTCGGGAGCGGCGACGGTGACCGCCGGCGCCCCCCGGTTCGCCGGCTGCGCCGCCCCGAGCGCCACCGCGACCCCGCCGACCACCAGCAGCGCCGCGAGCGCGCCACCGGCCACGGTTGCGCGCCGCCGCGCGGTGGCCCGCCGCGACGCGGCCACCACGTCGGCGTACCCGAAGCTCGGTGGGGGCGAGTCCGCGGCGGCCGCACGAAACCCGGCGCTGAGCTGCTCGTCGTCCATCTCCACCTTCTTCAGCCTGCCGATCTCAGGTCGTCGAGGGCGTCACCCAGGGCCGCGCGCAGCGCGGCCAGCCCATGTGCGGTCTGGCTCTTGACGGTGCCCTCGGAACAGCCCAGGACCGCGGCCGTGGCGGCGACGTCGAGACCCTCCAGGTAGCGCAGCACCAGCACCGCCCGCTGCCGCGGCGGCACCCTGCGCAGGCCGTCGACCAGCGCGTGCCGGGTGGCGACCGCGTCGCTGGCGGCCGCCACCGGCACCGCGGGCAGCGCAGCAACCGCGCGCTCCCGGCGCCACGGCCGCCGCGACTCGTCCACGACCGACCGGACCAGCGTCCGCCGAACCCATGCGTCGAGCGCGTCGCGGTCCCGGATGCGTCGCCAATGCCGGTGCAACGCCACGAACGCCGCCTGCGCGTGGTCGTCGGCGCGGTGCCAGTCTCCGCACAGCAGGTAGGCGGTCCGGCGCACGGCGTCGCAGCGTGCCCGAAAGTACTCCGCGAACTCGCGCTCAGCGGCCTCGTCCACGCGCACGGTCCTCTCCAGTCGCCCCACCGATCCGACGTAACGGCCGGCCGACACGGTTGCACGGGCGCCGCCGAACCCCTCGATCGGATGCACCCCGTGACCATTCCGTGACCCTGCCGCGCGTTTCCCGTCGGCTACTGGTTCAATCCCCGATGTGCGACCCACGAGGCGAGCCCGCGGTCCCAAGGGCGGCCCCATCGACCTGCGCTCGGACACCGTCACGAGGCCGACCAGGCAGATGCGTTCGGCGATGGCCGAGGCCGAGGTCGGCGACGACGTGCTCGACCGCGATCCGACGATGCGCGCGCTCGAGGAGCGAGTGGCGGCCCTGATCGGGGCCGACGACGCGCTGTGGACACCGAGCGGGTCGATGGGAAACATCATCGCCCTGATGGCCCACCTCGACCGCGGCGACGAGTACCTCGCCCCGGCGGGCGCGCACGTCCTCGACGCCGAGCTGGGCACCGCGGCCTGGCTGGCCGGTGGAATGCCCCGGGCGCTGACGCACGATGCGGGCCCCGGCAAGGTCTCTCCGGACGCGGTGCGCCGGGCCGCGAACACCACCGGCCCCTACTACACCTTGCGCACCAAGCTGTTGTGCTTGGAGAACACCCATAACGCCGCGGGCGGGACGGTCACCGCCCCGGAGGAACACGCCGCTGTCGCGGCCGCCGCGCGGGCCGCGGGCCTCGCGGTGCACCTGGACGGGGCCCGGATCTGGCACGCCGCCGTCGCGCTCGGGGTGCCACCCGCGGCGCTGACCGTCGGCGCCGACACCATCCAGGTCTGCCTGAGCAAAGGCCTGGGCGCACCGGTCGGATCGCTGGTGGCGGGCTCGGCCGAGTTCGTCGCCGACGCACGCAGGCTGCGCAAGATGCTCGGCGGCGGGGTGCGCCAGGGCGGGGTGCTGGCCGCCGCGGGACTCGTCGCACTCGAGCGCATCGACCGGCTCGCCGAGGACCACGCACGCGCCACCCGACTGGCGGACGGGCTCCGCGAGCGCGGGTGGCAGGTGCAGCAGCCGCAGACGAACATCGTGCTGGTCACCGTGGCCGATCTCGACGGGACACTGCGCCGGTTCGCCGACGCCGGCGTCCGCGCCGTCGCGATGGCGGGCAAGGTGCGGCTCATGACCCATGCCGACCTCACCGACGCCGACATCACCCTCGCGCTCGACCGGATCGGCCCGATCGAACCCTCCCGCGACAGCGCGTCCCCCTCGGGTTCGGCCACGCGGGGCCCGGGAGCTGGCGCGCTGCGGTCCGCCGAGCGGTGAGCCCGGCCCGTTAGCGACCGAGCCAGCCCTTGAGCCGTTGCAGCGCCTCGTGAATGTCCTCGGTTGCGCCCGCGCAGGAGAGCCGGATGAACCTGCCGCCGTCGACGGGATCGAAGTCGATTCCGGGCGCGACGGCGATCCCGGTCTCCCTGAGCAGGCGGTAGGTCAGCTCCATCGAGTCATCGGTGAGATGCGACACGTCGGCATAGATGTAGAAGGCGCCATCCGGCGGGGCGATGCGCTCGATGCCCAGCTGCGGCAGCCCCTCCAGGAGCAGGCCCCGGTTGACGCCGTAGCGCACCACATGCCCGTCGGTCTCCGCGTAGCTCTCCGGCGTGAATGCGCCCAGCGCCGCGTGCTGCGGCAGCGCGGGCGGACAGACGGTGAAGTTCCCGGCCAGGCAGTCGACCGCGCGACGCAGCCGTGGTGGAACCAGCAGCCAGCCAAGCCGCCAGCCCGTCATCGAGAAGTACTTGGAAAAGGAGTTGACGACGATCGCCTCGCGCGAGGTCTGCCACGCGCAACTGGTCTCCGGCGCGCCCGGATAGGAGATGCCGTGGTAGATCTCATCGCTGATCAGCGCAATGCCGTTGTCCGCGCAGTACACCGCCAGCGCCGCGAGCTCGCTCGCCTCGAGGACAGTGCCCGTCGGGTTGGCCGGGCTGGCCACGACGAGTCCGCGCACCGGCGGGTCCAGCGCCTCGAGCATCGCCACCGTCGGCTGGAATCGGGTCTGCGGCCCGCACGGCAGCTCGACGACCTCGCAGCCCAGCGCGCTGAGGATGTTGCGGTAGCACGGGTATCCGGGGCGCGCCATCGCCACCCGGTCGCCCGCGTCGAAGGCGGCGAGGAAGGCGAGCAGAAACCCACCGGAAGACCCCGTGGTCAGCACGACCTCGTCCGGATCGACCTGGATGCCGTAGCGGTGCCCGTAGTGGCCCGCGATCGCGGCCCGCAGCGGCGGGATACCGAGGGCCACGGTGTAACCGAGAACCTCGGTCTGCAGCGCCGTCGCGGCGGCGAGCCGCACGGCCGTGGGCGCGGGTGTCGACGGTTGTCCCGCGGAGAGATTGATCAGGTCACCATGGGTGCGCTGCCGCTCGTCCGCAGCCGCCCACACGTCCATCACGTGGAACGGCGGGACCTCGGCCCGTTTGGCGACGCTCAGGAGTTCCGTCGGTACAGCACGTCCGGTCACCCCACGAGCTTAGGACGCGGCCGGACCGGCCGGTCGGGACCTGGACGGCACGCTGATCTCGCCTTGGACGGCGCGCAACGCGATGTCCGTCCGGTGGTGCGACCCGGCCAGGTGCACCCCGGTGAGGCGGCGGTAGGCGTCCGTTCGGGCGGCGCGCAGGTCCTGACCGGTCCCGACCACCGACAACACCCGGCCCCCCGCCGAGACCACCGCGCCGTCGTCGCGGCGCCGGGTGCCCGCATGCAGCACGCCGTCCGCATCGGCTCCGGTGACGACGTCACCGAGCCGCGGGGTACCGGGGTAGCCCTCGGCGGCCAGCACCACGGTCACGGCCGCCCCGGGGGCCCATTCCAGCGGCGGCATCTCGGCCAGCCGCCCCGTCGCCACGGCCCGCAGCAGACCGGCCAGCGGGGTCCGCAGCAGGGCGAGCACGACCTGGGTCTCGGGGTCGCCGAACCGGCAGTTGAACTCGATCACCGCGGGTCCGTTCGAGGTGAGCGCGAGGCCGGCGTAGAGCAGCCCCCTGAACGGCGCGCCGCGCCGGTCGAGCTCGTCCACGACCGGCTGCACGATCCGCTCGACCACCTCGTCGACGAGGCCCGGGTCGGCCCACGGCAACGGCGCGTACGCGCCCATTCCACCGGTGTTGGGGCCGCTGTCGCCGTCGCCGACCCGCTTGAAGTCCTGGGCGGGCAGCAGCGGGACGACCGTCCGACCGTCGACGAGGCAGAACAGCGACGCCTCCGGGCCGTCCAGGAACGACTCCAGCAGGACCGGATGCCCGGAATCGAGCAGGTGCAGCGCATGTGCCCTGGCCACCTCGATGTCCGGGCTGACCACGACGCCCTTGCCTGCGGCCAACCCGTCGTCCTTGACGACGTACGGCGGGGTGAACCGGGACAGCGCCGTGTCGAGGTGCGCCGGGTTGTCGACGACCTCCGCCCGGGCGGTCGGCACGTTCGCGGCGGCCATGACGTCCTTCGCGAAGCTCTTCGAGCCCTCGATGCGGGCCGCCGCGGCGCTCGGGCCGAAGCAGTCGATGCCGGCCGCGCGCACCGCGTCGGCCACCCCCGCCACGAGCGGCACCTCGGGCCCGACCACGACGAGGTCCGCTCCCCATTCCAGGGCGCAGGCCGCCACCTTCGCCGGATCACTCACATCGACGCCGCGCTGTTCGGCCAGCGCTGCGGTACCGGCATTGCCGGGAGCGCAGGACAGAGCGGTGATCGCAGGGTCCTGCGCAAGGGCGAGAAGGATGGCGTGCTCACGAGCACCCGAACCAACGACCAGGACGCGCACGGTCGGTGAGCGTAGATGGTCACATCCCGGAACAGTCAGCCGCATCGCGCGTTCATGCCGACGACGCCGTTCGGTTGCCGAGCCGTGAGGTCGCGGACGCGATGGCCCGCCAGGGTCGCGGGCATGCCGACGAACCTGAGAGGACGGTCGTGTCAGTCCTGATCCCGGCCACCGCACGGGCAGCAGGCCCACTGGTGATCGGCCACCGTGGCGCGTCCGGCTACCGGCCGGAACACACCTTGGCCGCCTACGAGCTGGCCGCCCGCATGGGCGCCGACTACATCGAGCCCGATCTCGTCACGACTGCCGACGGCGTCCTGGTCGCACGCCACGAGCCCGAGATCAGCGCGACCACCGACGTCGCCGAACACCCCGAGTTCGCCGACCGCCGGACAACGAAGACGATCGACGGCTTCGTCCGGCACGGCTGGTTCACCGAGGACTTCACCCTTGCCGAGCTGAACACACTGCGCGCGGTCGAGCGGCTCCCGCATATCCGCCAGGAGAACACGATCTACGCCGAGCGCTACCGGGTGCCGACGCTTGCCGAGGTGCTCGCGCTGCGCGCCCGGCTCTCCGCGGAGCTCGGTCGCGACATCGGCGTCTACATCGAGACGAAGAACCCCAGCTATTTCGCCTCGATCGGGCTGCCGCTGGAGCCCGCGCTGGTGCGGGCGCTGCGCGAGGCCGGGCTCGACGCGCCGGACGCCCCGGTGTTCCTGCAGTCGTTCGAGACCGCGAACCTGCGGATGCTGCGCGGAGAGGTCGCGGTGCGGCTGGTGCAGCTGATCTGTGCTGCGGGCGCGCCGGCCGACCTGGCCGCCGTGGGGGACCCGCGCGGATACCTCGACCTGGCGACCGCGGCGGGACTCGTCGAGATCGCCGAGTACGCCGACGGCATCGGGCCGCACAAGGATCTGGTGATCCCACGGTCGGCGGACGGTGCGCTCGGTGCACCCTCACCCCTGGTGAGCCAGGCGCATGCGGCCGGGCTGCTGGTGCATCCGTTCACGTTCCGCAACGAGAACGCGTTTCTGCCCGCCCAGTTCCGGTCCGGCGGCTCCGGCGCGGACTACGGCGACGCGTTCGCCGAGTACGAGGCCTTCCTGCGGGCCGGTGTGGACGGGTTCTTCTCCGACCACCCTGACACCGCCGTCGCCGCCCGCTCGGCGGTGCTCGCGCCGGTCTGACCGCGGCACCGGATCTCTAGCGGGCGAGGAAGCCGACGAGGTGTCGGACGGTCTCGGCCGGCCGTTCCTGGTGCGGGAAGTGGCCGGTCGCGGGCAGCACGACGTGGTCGACCGGGCCGTTGGTCCAGCGGGTGCAGGCGCGTGCCGTCCGCTCCATCAGACAGGGGTCGTCGGCGCCGTGGATCTGCAGCACCGGCGTCGTCACATGGCGCGCGACGGCGGCGGCGAAGCGCCGACCCTCCACGCGCAGCTGGGAGCGCAGCGCCCACCGGTAGTACTCCATCGCGCAGTGCGCGACCCCGGGGATCTGTACGGCCTGGCGGTATCGCGCGGCTGCCGCGGCGAAGTCGGCACTGCGGGTCCACTCCCGGCCCGCCCAGCTCCGCATGATCCGCTCGACCTTGGCCCCGTCGTCGGCACGGAGCGACCGCTCAGGCCAGCGCGGTAGCTGATAGCCGAGCACGTAGCGGGCGGTGGCCAGGCCCTGGCCGCGTGGGTCGCGCATCACCTGGGCGCGCAGCGCCAGCGGATGCGGGGCGGCGAACACCGCCAACGAGCGCACCACCCTCGGCTGCAGCGCGGCGACGGTCCAGCCGATCAGCCCGCCCCAGCCGTGTCCGACGACCCGCGCTTCGGGTTCGCCGAGGGCCCGGATGAGGCCTGCGACGTCTCCGGCGAGGGTCCACAGGTCGTAACCGCGGGGGGGTTTGTCCGAGTCGCCGTAGCCGCGCAGGTCGACCGCGACCGCCCGGTAGCCGGACTCCGCCAGTGCGGTCAGCTGGTGGCGCCAGGACCACCAGAACTCGGGAAAGCCGTGCAGCAGGACCACCAACGGTCCCTCGCCGCATTCGGCGACGTGCAGCCGGATGCCGTTGGCCGACACCGCGCGATGGGTCCAGGGCCCGGGCAGCCGGACGGACGACGGATCAGGGCCGCCGCGAGGTCCCACGGCTACGGTCAGCGGGCGCCGGTCGCCTGCCGCCCGTTCAGCTCCGGGGCCTCGCCGCCGAGGCCGCTGAACACCTGCGCCGACTCCTTCAGGCTGGTGATGGTGCGCTCCGGCTTACGGATCTTGCGCACCCGCCGGTAGCCGAGCAGCCCGGCCAGGCCCGCGACCACCAGCATGATCCCGAAGGTGATGGCGAACGCGACCGGCCGGTTGAAGACCAGCGCCAGCGCCTCGGCGACGGCGAAGAAGAAGAAGAACAGGCTGAACAGCGCAATCACCAGTGCGGTGATGAAGAAGACGCTGCCTTGCAGTCCCTTGCGCACCTCAGAGCTGACCTCGGCCTTGGCCAGCTCCACCTCCGAGCGGATCAGCGAGGAGACGTGCGTCGTCACGTTGCGGACGAGGGCGCCGATGGACTCCTCGCCCGGCCTGCGGGCCGGCTCAGGGGAGAGCGGAATCGAGGGCAGCACGGGTGGAACGTCCGTGCCGCTGGAGCTGTTCGTGCTGGCCACCGCGGTCACCTCTGGGTTTCATCGTTGGCATGATCGGCTGCGCCATCGTGCCACGTCTCCCCCCGCCCCGCCCGGTCAGGACGGTCGGTGAACGCGTCGCTCGTTCGCGGAGGGTACCCGCCTACTCCGATGCTTCGCCGGCGAGCCGATGCACCCGGCCGCGCCGCATGAGCATGGCCGCGGCGATGAGCGATGCCGCCGCGGACGCCAGCAGCACGGCGGCCTTGGCGGTCTGCACGAGCTGCGGTTCCTGGTCGGCGAGCGAGAGTTCGGCGATGAGCAGGCTGACGGTGAACCCGACCCCACCGAGCATCGACACCGCGACCATGTCCCGCCAGCCGAGGCCGGGCGGCCGGGCCGCCGGGACGAACCTGATCACCAGCCAGGACGAGGTGAAGATACCCACCAGCTTGCCCACCAGCAGACCGACGACGACCGCGAGGGACACCGGCTCGGTGAACACCGCGCTCAGCGCCGACGCTCCGATGGGTACACCGGCGGCGAACAGCGCGAACACCGGCACGCAGAACCCCGCCGACCACGGTTGCAGCCGATGCTCCAGCCGGACCGCGGGCGATTCGGCCTCGCCCGGGTCGGCCCTGACCCTGGTGAGGAGCCCGAGCAGGACCCCGGCGATCGTCGCGTGCACCCCGGCCTCATGCACCGCCACCCAGGTGATGATCGCGAGTGGTACGTAGAGCCACCAGGCTCGGATCCGGCGTTGCTGGAGCAACCAGTACACACCGGCGGCGGCGGCCGCGACGAGCAGCGCGACCACCTGCACGCCCGTACTGAACAGCACCGCGATGATGACGATGGCGCCCAGGTCGTCGGCGACGGCGAGACCGAGCAGGAACACCCGCGCGGTGGTGGGCAGCGCCGACCCGGCCAGGGCGAGCACCCCGAGCGCGAAAGCGATGTCGGTGGCGACGGGGATGGCCCAGGCCTTCTCCATTCCCGGCGCACCCTGCCCGACGATCAGCGCGAGAGCAGCCGGGACGATCATTCCGCCGAGCGCCGCGGCCACCGGCAGCAGCGCTCTGCGGACACTGGACAACTCGCCGAGCACCAGTTCGCGCTTGAGCTCGAGGCCGACCACGAAGAAGAACACCGCCAGCAGCCCGTCGGTGGCCCACTGCGCCAGGGTGAGGTCCAGGTGCAGCGCCGCGGGGCCGATCCTGATCTCCCGCATCGCCTCGTAGAACTCGGCCGACGGCGAGTTGGCCCAGATCAGGGCGATCGCGGTGGCGACGAGGAGGACGACTCCGCCGACGGTCTCGGTGCGCAGGTAGCGGGCGAACTCCGAGACAGGAACAGAGAAGACGTTCTGCAGGCGACGGGGAACGATCACTGGCGGCTCCAGACGCGGTCGGTGAATCGACTGCCGACCAGACTTCCCGGCGCACCGCAGGCAAGCCTAACGGCCGGCCTCTGCCGCTGTCGCGCCAACGTGTTCCCACCCACCCGCGAGTCGCGGTATTTCCGTGCGCGAGTCGCGGTATCTCCGGGCACGGGAGCATCGGTCATGCGCGAGCGGACCGCCCCACCGCTACACCTGCGGCCGGCCCCGCAGCCTCTTGACCGCACCTCGGCGCGATTTGTCGTCGAGCCGACGTCGGCGCGACGCCGCGGTCGGCCGGGTCGGTCGCCGCGGAGGCGGGTCGGAAGTCATGGCGGCCCGCAGCGTCGCGGCAAGCCGCTCGCGCGCGGCGCCGCGGTTGCGCAGCTGGCTGCGATGCTCGGCGGCGACGACCGTCAGGACTCCATCGACGAGTTGTCCCCCGAGACGGGCGAGCGCGCGCTCCCGCAGATGTGCCGGGACGCTTGCCGACCGGGCGAGATCGAACGACAGCTCGACCCGGGAGTCCGTCGTGTTGACCCCCTGCCCGCCCGGCCCGGATGCGCGCGAGAACCGCCAGCGCAGCTCTCGTTCGGCTAACACGACCGAGCCGCGCACCGGCAGACCATCCTCGGGCATGCCCTGAGCATGCCCGAGGACAGTGCTGTCAGTCTTCCGATTTGCCTTCGCGCAGTCCGGCGGCGATCTGGTCCATCACGGACGAGTCGGCCAGGGTGGTGACGTCGCCGATCTCGCGGTTCTCCGCGATGTCGCGCAGCAGCCGGCGCATGATCTTGCCCGAGCGCGTCTTGGGCAGCTCCTCGACGACCATGATCTGGCGCGGCTTGGCGATCGGCCCGATCTCGGCGGCGACGTGCTCCCGCAACGCCTTGATCGACTCAGCGCCGGTCGCCTCGTCGGCGATCGCGTCGCTGCGCATGATCACGAAGGCGACGATGCCCTGCCCGGTGGTCGCGTCCGATGCGCCGACCACGGCGGCCTCGGCCACCGTCGGGTGACTGACCAGCGCCGACTCCACCTCGGTCGTGGAGATCCGGTGCCCGGAGACATTCATCACGTCATCCACGCGTCCGAGCACCCAGACGGCGCCGTCCTCGTCGATCTTCGCGCCGTCCCCGGCGAAGTAGTTGCCCTGCTCGGCGAACCGCTCCCAGTAGGTCTCCCGGTAGCGCTCCTCGTCGCCCCAGATCCCTCGCAGCATCGCCGGCCACGGCTCGCTGAGCACGAGGTAGCCACCATTGCCGCGACCGACCGGCTGCCCCGAGTCGTTGACGACGTCGGCGCTGATCCCGGGCAGCGGGCGCATCGCTGAGCCGGGTTTGGCAGCCGTGACACCGGGCAGCGGTGAAATCATGATCGCGCCGGTCTCGGTCTGCCACCAGGTGTCCACGACCGGGCAGTTGTTGTGCCCGATGTGCTCCCGGTACCACATCCACGCTTCGGGGTTGATCGGCTCGCCGACGCTGCCGAGCACCTTCAGCGAGCTCAGGTCGTACTTGGCGGGGATCTCCGCGCCCCACTTCATGAACGTGCGGATCAGCGTCGGCGCGGTGTAGTAGATCGTCACACCGTACTTCTGGATGAGCTCCCAGTGCCGGCCCTCGTGCGGGGTGTTCGGCGTGCCCTCGTACATCAGCGATGTCGCCCGGTTGGCCAACGGCCCGTACACGATGTAGGAGTGACCGGTGACCCAGCCGATATCGGCGGTGCACCAATAGACGCTCTGGCCGGGCTTGTGGTCGAAGACCGCGTGATGGGTGTAGGCACACTGGGTCAGGTACCCCCCGGTGGTGTGCAGGATCCCCTTCGGCTTGCCGGTGGTCCCGGAGGTGTAGAGCACATACAACGGGTGCTCGGAGTCGAACACCTCGAACTCGTGCGTGTCGGGCTGGCGGTCGACCAGTTCGTGCCACCAGATGTCGCGGCCCTCGGTCCACGGGACCTGCTCCTCGGTCCGCTTGACCACCAGGACGTGCTCGATGGTCGGGCTGTCCTTGACCGCCTGGTCCGTGTTCACCTTCATCGGCCCGGCCTTGCCGCGCCGGAACTGACCGTCCGAGGTGATCAACAGCTTGGCCTGCGCGTCCTCGATCCGAGACTGCAGCGCGTGCGGGGAGAACCCGCCGAACACGACGCTGTGCGGGGCTCCCAGCCGGGCGCAGGCCAGCATCGCGAACACCGCCTCGGGGATCATCGGCAGCTGGATGGCCACCCGGTCGCCCGTCTTGACCCCGAGCTCGGTCAGCGCGTTGGCGGTCTTGCACACCTCCCGCTGCAGCTGAGCGTAGGTGATGACGCGGGTGTCCCCGGGCTCGCCCTCCCAGTAGAAGGCGACCTGATCGCCGTGACCGGACTCGACGTGCCGGTCGACGCAGTTGTACGCAACGTTCAGCTTGCCGCCCACGAACCACTTCGCGAACGGAGCGTTCCACTCCAGGACCTTGTCCCACCGCTGCGCCCAGCTCAACCGCTCGGCCTGCTCCGCCCAGAACGCGTCACGATCCCGGTCGGCCCTGGCATACCAGTCCTCGGTCGCATTCGCCTGCGCCGCGAACTCCTCGCTCGGCGGAAAAACGCGGCTCTCCGTGGACAGGTTGCTCAGCGTGACGCCGGACTCGGCCATCTCCTCGTCCCCTCCTTCATCCCTACGCGCTCGGGCCCGCGATGGCGGCAGCACGGTCGCGCTCCTGGTCAGACGCTAATGCTCAGCGGTGCCCCGCGCACCGTCAGTACGGACAGGCACGCAACTCCCCCAGCGGGGAGCACAGAGTTTCCCGCCGGAGTAGACGCTGATCGACAGCCCTCGCCCCGTAGAAGGTGAGAAGCATCACATCGAACGGCGCCCGCCTGGGCCAACGGGCGCGGCCCCATCTCACCGACCCCCGGCCGCCATGGCCCCCGCAGGTGACAGCATGACGGCGTGTCGCTGAGGAGTGCTTCGGACCCGCTCGCCCCGCTGGTCGACCTGCCCGGGGTCGCCGATGCCGTCGACCGTGCCCGCACGGCGGTCACCGCCGTCCACAACCACCCGGCCAACCGTCGGGGCTGGCCGGCGAACGCTGCCGAGGCGGGACTGCGTGCGGCCCGCGCCTCCGCCGCGCTCGATGGCGCCCCACTCACCCCGACCACGAACGAGCTGGTCACCGACCCGATTCTGGCCGGCGCCGTGCGTGCGGCGGACGAGCTGAACCGGCTGCTCGGTGTCTGGAGCAGCGCCCCGCTGCAGGCGCTCGCGCGACTGCACATGCTCGCGGCGGCGGACCTGGTCCCGGCCGACCGGCAGGCCGAGGATCTCGGCCGCCCACGCCGGGAACCGGGCGGGTCCGAGCGGCTGGCGCTGCTGGCCGACCTCGTCACCACAAGCACATCGACTCCTGCGCCGGTCCTCGCCGCGGTCGTCCACGGTGAACTTCTCACCCTGGCCCCGTTCGCCGCGGCAAACGGGGTGGTGGCCAGGGCGGCGGCGCGGCTGACCGCGATGGCGGCCGGCCTCGACCCACGGGGCCTCGCGGTGCCCGAGGTGGGGCATCTGCGGCAGGCGGCGGAATATCGCGCGGCCGCCACAGCCTTCGCCAGCGGGACGGCCGAGGGTCTGCGGACCTGGGTGCTGCACTGCTGTGCGCAGTGGGAGGCCGGGGCTCGGGAGGCGACGTCGATTGCCGAGGCGCGCATGTGACGGCCCGGGCGCGCGAAGGACGGCGCCCTCGGTGAGAACGCCGTCCTTCTACGTGCGAACCCCGGGATCCAGGCGTGCACTACGTGTCGTGCTCCGGCCTCGGCGTCCAGCGTCCCGGTACGCAGGCCCACGACGACATGCCTCCCGCGGCGTGCTGTGCGTGGAGTGCTCGGCGTTCGCACACGGAGCCCGATCGGGGGAGGTGATACTTCTCCTCGTACCACCGCTGGCCGACCGAGGTCCGTGACACACTTTGTAGTCGGTGGTCCTGGCCGCATCAAGGGCTGGTCCGGGTGCATCGGTTCAGGCACGTTGAGTAGCGGTCGCGGCAATGACGGACGCCCACGGCGATGGGCAGCCGGGACGTCCGGACCGATCACAACCAGTCGAACGCTGCCCTCTCACCCGCTGGGATGGCGTCGGTGGCGCCTGCGCGTTCGCCCAATCAGCCCGATACCCGCGAACGCGAGAGCACCGAGACCAGCCATGGCGAACACCGTCGCGGGCGCCGCCCAGAACCGGGTGCGCAGTGGAACCGGATCGGCGAAGGTGAGCACGGGCCACCCACGCTGCTCGGCCTCCCGGCGCAGCGCCCGATCGGGGTTGACCACCGTTGGGTGGCCGACCGTCTCCAGCAGCGGAAGATCGGTGATCGAGTCGGAGTAGGCCCGGCAGTCGGCCAATCGGTAGCCACGCTCGGCCGCGATCCGCCGAGCGGCGTGCGCCTTCTCGATGCCGTAGCAGTAGTACTCGATCTCTCCGGTGTAGCGGCCGTCGCGCACCGCCATCCGGGTCGCGAGGCACCGGTCGGCGCCGACGAAGTCCGCGATCGGTTCGACGACCTCGAGCCCGGAGGCGGACAGCACGATGACCTCCTCATCCGCAGCCCGATGCGCAGCGATGAGCGCGGCCGCCTCGGCATAGACGAGGGGCTCGACGATCTCGGGCAGCGTTTCGGCGACGATCGAGCGGATCTGGGCAACCTCCCAGCCGGTGCACAGGGCAGCGATCCGGTTGCGCAGCAGGTCCATCGTGTCGGCGTCCGCGCCGGAGAGCATGAGCAACAGCTGGGCGTAGCCGCTGCGCACCACGGCCCGTCTGCTGATCAGGCCCTCGCGGCGAAACGGGCGGCTGAACGCCAGCGCGCTCGACCCGGCGATGATCGTCTTGTCGAGGTCGAAGAAGGCCGCCGCTCGCGGCGGATTCTGGGTGGCACCGGGCACGGCGCCCGAGCTTGCCAGACGCCGATGAGGTCGGTGTGGTCCCGGGCCGGCGAGCTGCGCGCGGTCGACCGGCACGCACCGAAACCCGCATCGACTCAGAGATGGGCGTTGCGGGCGGTTACGGCTACAGTTGTCTCTAGCCCGGTCATACCGGGCGGGTTCAGCTCGACCCCCCGGGGCTGAACCGACGACGACCCCCGCCAATCCCCCCTGGCGGGGGTCGTCCCAACTCGGGCCAAGGCCATGCGCGGCCCGCTCCAGCATGCCCGATCGCCCGGACAGTTCGCTGCCATCCGCTCGATGCACCGGTGAGCTGTCCACATCCGCCACCGGCTGTCCACAGCGTCGAGATTCCTTCCCCGTGCGCCGCCCGCCAGCCGCACGCTGGTCGGTGCCCCGTCCGCTGCCGGACGGGGACGAGCCGAGGAGGTCTGGTGTGGGCGAGCGACATGCGCTGGTGATGGTCGAGGAACCCGAACTGCTCGATGCCGTGCTGCGGCTCGCGGCCGCGGCCGGCTGCGAGCTGCACCGCGCGATCGACGCGGCCGACGCCCGTCGGCACTGGACCGACGCCCCGCTCGTGCTCCTCGATCCGCCGGCCGCGCAACGCTGCGCCCGGGCCCGGATGCCGCGGCGAGAAGCCGTCGTGGTTGCCGTGTACGGCGAACCGCCGCCGGCGGTGTGGGAACAAGCCGTCATGGTCGGCGCCGAGCACGTGGTGTCGCTTCCCGACGCCGAGTCGTGGCTGGTGTCGGCGTTTGCCGAGGCAGCCGAGGGGATGCGAAGCGCCGGCCCGGTGCTCGCGGTGGTCGGCGGACGCGGCGGGGCAGGCGCCTCGGTGCTGGCAGCCGCGGTGGCGGTGCAGGCCGCGCAGGACGGCCGGAATGCGCTGCTCGTCGACTGCGACCCGCTCGGCGGCGGCCTCGACCTCGTCCTCGGCGCCGAGAACATGCAGGGACTTCGCTGGCCGGACCTGGTGATCGCCGGTGGGCGGGTGCCTGCCGCAGCGCTACACGCCGCACTCCCGGTACCCGCGGCCGGCCGGAACCGAGGCGGCGAACTCGCCGTCCTGTCCTGCGACCGATCAGCCTGCGGGCCGTCCGCCAGCGCGGTTTCCGCCGTTGTCGAGGCGGGCAGGCGAGCCGGCGAGACGGTTGTCTGCGACCTGCCGCGATATCCCACGGAGGCTGCGCTCGTCGCGCTGAGCGCTGCCGACCTGACCGTCCTCGTGGTGCCGGCCGACGTCCGCTCCTGCGCGGCCGCGTGCCGGGTCGCTGCGGTGCTCGCCGAACAGACCGGGACGGTGCGCGTGGTCGTCCGCGGCCCGGCCCCCGGCGGTGTCTCCGCCGACGAGGTCGCTAGCGCCCTCGGACTTCCCCTGCTCACGACGATGCGGCCGGAGCCAGGGCTGGCACGGGCGCTGGATCGGGGCGATCCACCGGACCGCGCCCGCGGACCGCTCGCCGGTGCGGCACGCGCCGTGCTGGCCGAGTTGCGCGCGGGTGTGGGAGCGGCGAGCACCGGTGTGGAGACGCCGTGACCGGTCCGACGCGTTTCCCGTTCGCCGCTGCGGTGACCAGGACCGATGAACCAGCCGGCAGACCGCCGCCTGCCCTTGTCGATCGAGTTCGGTCCCGGCTTGCCGCGGCCGGCGGCGAACCGACCTCGGCTGCGGTCGCCGAGGCGGTACGGGCCGAGGCCGGTGGGGTGGCATCGGATCTCGACGTCCTCGCGGCCCTGCACGTCCTGCGCCAGGAGTTCGTCGGCGCCGGCCCCCTCGACCAGCTGCTGCGCGATCCACGCACCACCGACGTCCTGGTCAGTGGGCCGGATGCGGTGTGGGTGGACCGCGGTCGCGGCCTGCAGCGAGCCGACGTCCGGTTTCCCGACGAGGCGGCCGTCCGCCGGCTCGCCCAGCGGCTCGCGCTGAGCGCGGGCAGGCGGCTCGACGATGCCAGCCCGTATGTCGACGGCTGGCTGTCCGACGCCGGGGTTCGGCTGCATGCGGTGCTACCGCCCGTCGCCGCCGACGGGACCTGCCTGTCGCTGCGCGTGCTGCGACCGGCAGCGCACGACCTGACCGCCCTGCAGAAGCTGGGCACGGTGGACGCGGAAGGCGAAGCCCTGCTGCGTGCGGTCGTGGCCGCCCGATTGGCGTTCCTGGTCTCGGGCGGAACCGGCAGCGGCAAGACGACTCTGCTGACGGCACTGTTGAGCAGCGTCGAGCCGGATGAGCGGATCATCACCGTGGAGGACGCGGAGGAGCTGCGGCCCCGGCACCCGCATGTGGTGCGGCTCGTCGCGCGGCCGGTGAACATCGAAGGGGCCGGCGGGGTCGGTCTGCGCGACCTGGTTCGTCAGGCGCTGCGCATGCGGCCCGACCGGCTGGTGGTCGGCGAGGTGCGCGGAGCGGAGGTCTGCGACCTGCTCACGGCGCTCAACACCGGTCACGACGGTGGGGCGGGCACCGTGCACGCGAACTCGGCGCGCGAGGTACCTGCCCGGCTCGAGGCTCTGGCGGCTCTCGGCGGGCTTTCCCGGGCCGCGCTGCACAGCCAGCTGGGTGCTGCCGTCCAGGTTGTGCTGCATATGCGGCGCCGTTCCGAGGGCGGCCGGGTGCTCGAGGGCGTCGGCACGCTCGTCCACAGCGGTGCCGACGTTGCGGTGCGTCCGGTCTGGACGCGGTCGGGCGGCTGGACGGAAGCGCGATCGCTGCTTGCGGACCTCCTCACCGGTCGTGGGACGGCGGTGCCGTGGTGACCGCGGTCGCCGCGATTCTTCTGGCGGGGGCGTTGCTGTGCGCGCCGGACACCCCGGCGCGCGGACGGCTGCAGGCGGTAACCGGGCCGGTCAGGAAGATCGGCCGCACGCAGGTCCGGTTACCGGGGCTGGCGTGGCTACTCGCCGCCGGGATCGGCCTCGGGTGGCTTGTCGCCGGGTTCGGCGGAGCCGTGGCCGGCGTCGTGGTCGTCGGCGTCTGGGGGCGTCGGCGGTCTCGACGTCGCAGCGACGCCGCCGCCGAGACGGCGGGTGTCGAGCTTGCCGACGCGTTGACCCGGATGACCGACGAGATGCGGGCGGGTGCCCACCCCGCCGCTGCCCTCGCCGGTATCGGCGCCGACGGACCGCACGCACGGGCGGTGCTGGCCCCCGCCGCATCGGCCGCCCGGCTCGGCGAAGCGGTACCGGCCGCGCTCGCGCGCTCCTGCGGTGAGCAAGCCCTGGCCGCGGACGTCGATCGGATCGCCGCCGCCTGGGCGCTCGCCGACCGGCACGGCGTTCCGCTGGCCGATCTGCTGGGCGGGGTCCGCGACGACCTACGGTGGCGGATCGCGTTCGGCAGGCGGGTCCGGGCCGAGCTCGCGGGTCCCCGGGCCACCGCGGCCGTCCTCACGGCGCTGCCCGCGCTCGGGCTCGGCCTGGGCCAGCTGCTGGGTGCCGACCCCCTGGTGGTGCTGCGGACCGGCCTGCTCGGCCCTGCCCTTCTCGTCGTCGGCATCGGCCTCGCCGGGGCCGGGGTGTTGTGGAGCGAGCAGATCCTGCGTTCGGCGGCTCCCCGATGACCGGCGGCACAGACTCGGCGGCCGCCCTGTTGCTGGCCGGAGCCCTGGTGCTCGCCGCGCCCCCGGCCGGGCGGAGCAGGCTGCGGGCGCTGACCCGGGACCGCTCTGCTGTCCCGGCCGACGAACCGGCCCGACTGCGGACGCACTGGGCCGTCCTCGGCGGGTTCGCCGTGGCCGTGCTCGGTGGCGCGGTCGCGGGCGTCGCGGTCGGGATCGCGATTGGTGCCGTTGCGGCCGGGGCGCTCGTTCTCGCCGCCCGCCGGATGGAGGTGGGCGACGCCGGCGCCGAGCGCGACGACGGCGAACTCGCCTGCGGCTGGGAGCTGCTCGCCGTGTGCCTGGAGGTGGGGCTGCCGGTGCCCGTAGCGGTCGAGGCCGCGGCGGCCCGGCTGACCGGCCGGTCCGGCACCCGCCTGCGCCGGGTAGCCGGGATGCTCCAGCTCGGCGCCGACCCGGCCGATGCCTGGCGCACCGCGGACGCCGTGGCGGCCTTGGCCGTGTTCGCGCGCGCCGCCCGGCGCTCGGCCGTCACCGGCGCCGCATTGGCCCAGGTCGCCCGAACCGAGGCCGCCCGGCTGCGTGCCGAGCTGATCGACACCGCGCGAGCCCGGTCGCAACGCGCCGCCGTGCTGATGACCGGCCCGCTCGGCCTCTGCTTCCTGCCCGCATTCCTCGTCCTCGGGATCGCCCCGGTCGTCATCGGGCTTGCGGGCGACGTCCTCGCACAGTGGTGAGTCCCGCCCGGCCACGGGCCCAGCAGAAGGAGAACCCAGGTGTTCACATCCACCGCCGTCACATCGCAGATGACCCCGGCACCGAACGAGGAGGCCAGGCGGAGCTGCGCGCTGCGCCGCAGGCTGACGGTCCTGAACCGTGCCGACGACGGCATGTCAACGGTCGAGTACGCGGTCGGGACCATCGCCGCCGCAGCGTTCGCCGCCATCCTCTACACCGTCGTCAGCGGCGAGTCCATCGTGACCGCGCTGACCGACCTCGTCCGGCGCGCGCTCTCGGTGACCTTCTGATGGGCCGGGCCGATCACGGCGCGGTGACCGTCGAGGCCGCGTTGGCCCTCGGCACCCTCGCGGTGGTCACGGCGACGGCGCTCGGCTCGGTCGCCACGATCGCGGCCTCCGTCCGGTGCATCGACGCCGCCCGCGAACTGGTCCGGCTCACCGCACGGGGCGAGCCGGAGCGGGCGCGCTCGGTCGCCGCAGGGCTGGCCCCGTCCGGAGCGACGATCGAGGTCACTGTCTCGGGCGATGAGATTCGCGCCGAGGTCAGCGCGGCCGCGGTCCGGCTGGTGCCGCTGCGCGTGAGCGGCCGCGCGGCCGGGGTCCTCGAACCCGGTGTTGACGCCGCACGGGAATCGTGATGAACCCGACCGCCCGGGGAGACGCCGGGGTCGCGACGGTCTGGGCGGCTCTCGCGGTGGTGGCGATCCTCGGCATCGTGCTGGCCGCGATCGACCTGGGAGCGGCCGTGGCGGCGCGGCATCGGGCCGAGGCCGCCGCTGATCTGGCGGCGCTGGCGGCCGCGGCCGAGGCGGCCCGGGGGCAGGAGCCCGCCTGCGAGCGCGCTCGGCGCACCGCCGAACTGACGGGCGGCAGGATGCGGCGATGCGCGTTGATCGGCTGGGACGCGCAGGTGGAGGTGACGATCAGTCGTCGGCTCAGGCTGCTCGGGCCGGCCGACGCCCATGCCCGGGCTCGGGCCGGACCGGCCCCCATCCAGGACCGGGCATCGCTGGACCCGACCGGGGTGACGACTGCACGACCCGGCATCGAGGCCGCCCCGTGAGACGTGGATCTCGGCCTCCAGCCGCGGCCACGTTCCACCACCCGGCCGGTTCCACCGCCCGAGCGGCCGCGCGGTAGGCGGCCCCACCGGATCGGTGACCAGTATGGCTACCTCTTGGAACCTGGGCGATGAGCGGTCGGCAAGGCCGGGTAAACGGGCCCGGGTCGGCCGACCGGACCAACGAGACCATCCGGGCCTGACATGCATCGTCGCGAATCCGCCGCTTACATCGCACTCGTCGTTGCCTGCACACCAATCAGCGACAACGGCTGGCGGCAGGTGGACCGGGTCCTGCCTACTAGGAGGCGTCACCCGGTCGGCATGGCCGGGCCGGGGATGTCGAACACGCTCCCCAGACTGCGGTGGCGCCGGAGCGCCTGATGACGCCGACCCCCCAATTCGGCTCCACCGCAACCCGGCCGCCGACGACCGGTCCGGCCCCCGACGGGCCGGTCGTCGGCGGTCACTCACCGGTTGGCCGCCGCTGGCGGGTCACGGTCCTGCAACCGGATCGGGCAGTCGCGCCGTGACCACGTCGAGGACCGCTACGCCTCCCGCCTTGTCCAACGGCACGTTGCCGTTGCCGCACTTCGGAGACTGTACGCACGAGGGGCACCCGGTCCGGCACTCGCAGTCGGCGATCGCAGCGCGGGTGGCGCGCAGCCATCTCCTGAGCACCGCATGACCGCGTTCGGCGAGGCCCGCGCCGCCGGGATGGCCGTCGTGGACGAACACCGTCGGCAGCCCGGTCTGGGGATGACACGCGGTCGACATCCCCCCGACGTCCCAGCGGTCGCAGATGGCGAACAGCGGCAGCAGCCCGATCGCGGCATGCTCGGCGGCGTGCAGCGATCCCGGGATGCGGGCGGCCCGGATGCCCACCTCCTCGAGCGCCCGGTCGTCGATCGCGTACCAGACAGCGCGGGTGTCGAGGGTCTGAGCCGGCATGTCCAGCGGGACGCTCTCCAGCACCGTGCCGTCCCGGGACCGCCGCTGGTACCCGATGACCTGCGTGGTCACCCGGGTCTCGCCGAAGAACACCTGCACGGGGCCGAGGTCACGATGGCTGTGCACGGCCACGATCTCGACGTCGGAGGTCGAGCGGGCGTCGGTGCGCCAGTCCGGCGTCTCCGCGCGGACCAGCGAAATGCCGCTCTCCAGGTCCAACGACTCGACGACATAGCTCTCGCCGCGGTGCAGGTACACCGCGCCGGGGTGGACCGTCGCGGGCGCCGAGGTCCCCTCCACGGTGCCGAGCACCCGCCCCGTGGCGGCCTCGACCACGGCCACCTGGCCGAGCCCGGAGCCGCGGATGTCGACCGACGCCGCGGGCTGGTTGTGGGCGGACGGCCAGTGCCACCCGGTGGGCCGCCGCCGCAGCACCCCATCGTCGACGAGTTCGCCGAGCACTGCGGCGGCCGCGGCACCCCCGAACACGCCGTGGACATCCGCCTCGGTCAGCGGGAGCTCGGCGGCGGCGCAGGCCAGCTGCGGTGCCAGCACATACGGGTTCGACGGGTCGAGCACGCAGCTCTCGATCGGGGCGCCGAGCAGCGCCTGAGGGTGATGCACGAGGTAGGTGTCCATCGGGTCGTCGCGGGCGACGAGCACGACCAGCGCCTCGTCGCGGGCCCGGCCGGCCCGGCCTGCCTGCTGCCAGAACGACGCCCGGGTCCCCGGGAACCCGGCCACGACGACCGCGTCCAGCCCCGCGATGTCGACGCCCAGTTCGAGCGCGTTGGTCGTGGCGACGCCGAGTAGCTCACCGGCCGCGAGCGCCGACTCCAGGGCCCTGCGTTCCTCGGGCAGGTACCCACCGCGGTAGGAGGCGATCCGCGGCACCAGATCCGGATCGACTGCGGCGACGGCCCCCTGCGCTCCGAGCGCCGTGAGCTCCGCGCCGCGGCGGGACCGCACGAAGGCCAGCGTGCGGGCGCCCTCCAGCACGAGATCGGCGAGCATTCGAGCCGATTCGGCCTGGGCCGACCTGCGGACGGGTGCGCCGTTTTCGCCCGCCAGTTCGGGGAGCAACGGCGGCTCCCACAGCGCCACGGTCCGTCCGGCGGTCGGCGACCCGTCGTCGGTGACCGCGACGACGTCGCGCCCCGTCAGGGTGTGGGCGAACGCGGCCGGGTCAGCCACCGTGGCGGACGCCAGGACGATGGTCGGCCTGGCGCCGTACCGTCCCGCGATCCGCAGCAGCCTCCGGAGCAACAGGGCGACGTGCGAGCCGAACACACCGCGGTAGGTGTGGCATTCGTCGAGCACCACGTAGCTGAGCCTGCGCAGGAACGCCGACCACCGGCCGTGCCGGGGCAGCAACGAGCGGTGCAGCATGTCGGGGTTGCTGAACAGCCAGCGTGCGTTGCGGCGCGCCCAGTCCCGCTCCGGCATCGGGGTGTCACCGTCGAACGGAGCGGGGCGGAGTCCGTCGATGCCCAGGGCGATCAGGGCCCGGAGCTGGTCGGCGGCGAGGGCCTTGGTCGGCGATACGTAGAGCGCGGTCGCGCGCGGGTCGGCCGCGAACCTCGCCAGCACCGGCAGCTGGTAGACCAGCGACTTTCCCGATGCCGTCCCGGTGGCCACGATGACGTCGTGCCCGGCGTGGGCCAGCTCGGCGCCCTCGGCCTGATGCGTCCACGGCGTCTCGACGCCAGCAGCCTGCAGGGCATCCACAACGCTGCGGGGCGCCCAGGAGGGCCACGGCGCCGGGCGGCCGGGCCGCGAGGGCAGCCGAACGGCGTGGCGCAGCGGATTGTCCGGTCCGGAGCCGACGAGCACCCGGCGCAGCAGCCGCTCGCCCCGCCCGGCTGGACCCGCTGCCGGCTGCGCCGGACCGCGGGGCCCGCCCGTCACCGCCTCCATACCCGACGAGGTTGACACAGACCCGGCATCGACGGGCCGCCGACCCGTCGATAACACGAACGTTTCACAAGCGATCGTTCGTCAAAGTACGGGCGTACTACCCCTTTCAGAAAATGTGTCCGAAACGTTACGAATGTGATTCGAGACCAGCCAATGGCGCACCCGCCAGAACCCACTCTTAGACTGCACCTGCCTGTCATCCGCTTCACCAGCGGGGACGGGTGACAGACGACGCCAGGGATGCCGTCATCGTTCCCTGGCCACATTAGTTCCACGAACCAGGAGGACGGATGTCCGTGTCCACCCTCGCGCAGGGCCTCGAGCTCGCCGCGAGTGACCGCGTCGTGGTCGGCGTGGTCGCGGTGGTCGCGCTCGCCGCCCTGGCCATCGGCTACATGTTGCTCCGGGAGGTCCTGGCTGCCGGCCAGGGAACCACCAAGATGCAGGACATCGGCCGAGCGGTCCAGGAAGGCGCCGCGGCGTACCTCAATCGACAGTTCCGCACGCTCGGCGTCTTCGTCGTGATCGTGTTCGTGCTGTTGTTCGCGCTCCCCGCGGACGACATGATCGAACGGATCGGGCGATCTATTTTCTTCGTCATCGGCGCGGTCTTCTCGGCGACCATCGGCTATCTGGGAATGTGGTTGGCGACCCGCGCCAACATCCGGGTAGCCGCGGCCGCTCGGGAGCCGGGCGGCCGGGAGAAGGCGACCCGGATCGCGTTCCGCACCGGCGGTGTCGTCGGCATGTTCACGGTCGGCCTCGGCCTGTTCGGCGCGGCGCTGGTCGTGCTGGTCTACGCGGGCCAGGCCCCGAAGGTCCTGGAGGGCTTCGGCTTCGGCGCCGCGCTGCTCGCGATGTTCATGCGGGTCGGTGGCGGCATCTTCACCAAGGCCGCAGACGTCGGCGCCGACCTGGTCGGCAAGGTCGAGCAGGGCATCCCGGAGGACGACCCGCGCAACGCCGCCACGATCGCCGACAACGTGGGCGACAACGTCGGTGACTGTGCCGGCATGGCCGCCGACCTGTTCGAGTCCTACGCCGTGACGCTGGTCGCGGCGCTGATCCTGGGTACGGCCGCATTCGGCCTGCAGGGTCTGCTCTTCCCGCTGATCGTGCCCGCCATCGGCGTGGTCACGGCCGTCATGGGCGTCTACATCACCAAGGCCCGGCAGGGCGAGAACACCCTCAAGGCGATCAACCGCAGCTTCTACATCTCGGCGGTCTTCGCCGGCGTGCTCTCGGTCGTCGCCGCGTTCCTGTACCTGCCGAACACCTTCGGCGCTCTGGTCGGCCCGACCGACTCCTCGGTCACCAGCCTCACCGCCGACCCGCGGATCATCGCCTCGGTCGCGGTGGTCATCGGCATCGTGCTGGCGGGCATCATCCTGTGGCTCACCGGCTACTTCACCGGTACCGAGGACAAGCCGGTCAAGGACGTCGGCCGCTCCTCGCTGACCGGCGCCGCGACCGTCATCCTCTCCGGCATCTCGATCGGTTTCGAATCGGCCGTCTACACCGCGATCGTCATCGGCGCGGCGGTGTACGGCGCGTTCCTGCTGTCCGGTTCGATCGTCGTGTCGCTGTTCGCCGTGGCGCTGGCCGGAACGGGCCTGCTCACCACCGTCGGGGTCATCGTCGCGATGGACACCTTCGGTCCGGTGTCGGACAACGCGCAGGGCATCGCGGAGATGTCCGGGGACGTCGAGGGCGACGGCGTGGACATCCTCACCGAACTCGACGCGGTCGGGAACACCACCAAGGCCATCACCAAGGGCATCGCGATCGCGACCGCCGTGCTCGCCGCGACGGCGCTGTTCGGCTCCTACCGCGACGCCATCACCAAGGCGCTGGACAAGGCCGGGGTCGCCCTGCAGGACGCGGGCAGCGCCTTCGCCTACGAGGTGTTCAGCCCGAACACCCTGGTCGGCGTGATCATCGGTGCCGCGGTCGTGTTCATGTTCTCGGGGCTGGCGATCAACGCCGTGACCCGCGCCGCGGGCGCGATCGTCTTCGAGGTCCGCAGGCAGTTCCGGGACAACCCTGGAATCATGGAGGGCACCGTCCGGCCGGAGTACGGCAGGGTCGTCGACATCTGCACCCGCGACTCGCTGCGGGAGCTGGCCACCCCCGGCCTGCTGGCGATCTTCGCCCCGATCGCGGTCGGTTTCGGCCTCGGTGTCGGCCCGCTGGCCGGCTACCTGGCAGGTGCCATCGCCACCGGCGTGCTCATGGCGATCTTCCTGGCCAACTCCGGCGGTGCCTGGGACAACGGCAAGAAGCTCGTCGAGGACGGCAACCACGGCGGCAAGGGCTCGGACGCGCACGCCGCCACGGTCATCGGTGACACGGTCGGCGACCCGTTCAAGGACACCGCGGGTCCTGCCATCAACCCGCTGATCAAGGTGATGAACCTGGTCTCCGTCCTGATCGCGCCGGCGGTCGTGGTGTTCTCGGTCGGCGACTCGGCGTCCGCTCCGATCCGCATCGGCATCGCGGTCATCGCGGTCCTGATCATCGTGTCGGCCGTCGTCGTCTCGAAGCGCCGCTCCACCTCGATCACCGAAACCCCAGCGGAGAGCCCGGTCGGCTAGACCGCGCACTCGGCTCGACAAGGCCGCCCACCCCGATCGGGGTGGGCGGCCGTTGTCGCAGCCCCGACCCCGAAGTAGGGTCCGCTGGCCCGCGCGGCACCATCACCCCACGGGACCCGGAGGCATGGATGCGTGTTCGGAGCTCGATCGGGGCGGCCACCGTCGCGCTGTCGTTGCTGACCGCCGGATGCGGTGGGTCCGGCGACGCCGAGACCATCGCCTGGGCAGGCACGGTCTGCGGCTCCTACGTCTCGTTCCGCGAGGCCCTCACCGCGGCGGCACCCACGGCCACCGCAGCCGATCATGCCCAGCAGGTGCGGCAGCTCAGCGCCTTCGCCGACAACGCGGTACTCGCGGCGCAGCGGGCGATCGCAGACATCGGCGCGGCCGAGGCGCCGGCCGTGGACGGCGCCGCCGATTTCGCTGCGACGCTGACTCGGCGGCTGACCCAGATCCAGACCACCTTTGCCACCGCGAAGATCCAGATCGAGGCGGCTCCCGATCAGACGGCGTTGGCGCAGTCGATCGCGCCGCTGCAGAACCTCACCAACCTGCCCGACCCCACCGAGGACCTGGCCGCCAACGCCGAGTTGCGCCAGGCTGTCGACGCCGCACCCAACTGCCAGCGACTGCGCGCGGGCAGCGGCTGAGCACGATCCGCGCGACTCCCCGTTCCTTCCCCGAACCCCTCTGAGACCGGAGTTCCTTCATGCCCAGCGCCCCCCGCCCTGTCCGTCTCGCCCTCGCTGCCTGCGCCGCGCTGGCCGTCGCCGGCTGCTCGTCGCTCCTGCCGGGGAGTCCGGCGACCGACCCGGTCGCCTGGGTCGACCGGCTGTGTGCGGCGACCCTGCCGATCGCCGAGGTCGGTTCCGACGGCCAGAACACCGATCCCGCCCAGGTGTTCGAGGGCTGGACCACTCATATGGGGGAGATGCGGACCGCCGTGGCAACCTCGCTCGAGTCGCTGAACTCGGTCGGCCCGTCGCCGATCGAGGGCGGCGATGCCGCGGTCGAGCAACTGCGCACGATGATCGGCGCCCTGAAGGACACGCTCGAGGTGATGCAGGTCCACCTCCAGCCCGGGGACAGCCCGGACCTGAGCTCGCTGGGCACCTCGCTCCAGTCGCTGGACTCGCTGCAGAACCTGCAGAAGCTGAGCGAGTCGGCACAGGCGCTGGGGGACAACGCCGCGCTGCAGGCCGCCGCCGAGCAGGCACCGACCTGCCAGAAGATGCGGGCGCAGTTCGGCGGCTGAGCCCCGCTTTCCCGCCCCCGATCGGCCGGAGGCAGACTGAACCGGACCGTTGGCACGTCTCGCAACGACCGGGAGAAGGCGCATGACTCGCACCGGCCGACTCGCTGCGGCCACCGCGTTGTGCGCCCTGCTGGTCGGAGGCTGTTCCACGGTGGTGACGGGCACGCCGGGGCCCGATCCGGCCCCGGCCCCCACCGAGGGCCCCGGCAGCGACCCGGTGGCCTGGGCCGACCGGGTCTGCGGCTCGGTCCTCGCCTACAGCGAGCCCGCGCTCGCCCGGCCGGCGTTCACCGACGTGCCCGACCTCCCCGGCATCCAGAAGAGGCTCAGCGACTATCTCGCCACCGTCCTCACCGGGCTTCAGCAGGGCCGGACTCAGCTCGACTCGGTCGGCCGCTCCCCGGTCACCGGCGGGGACGAGGCCCTGGTCCGGATCGGCGACGTGTTCCGTCAACTCGAAGCGGACCTGGCGGCGGTGAAGGCGCAGGTCGACGGGGCGGACCCGAACAACGCCGACGCGTTCAAGGCGACGCTGGCCGGTGCGCAGGATTCGCTAGCGAAGGTCACGACCCCGGACTCGCTGGCGAGCCTCGCCAGGCTGCCGCGGCTGGCCAAGGCCACCCAGAAGGCGGTGAACTGCCAGCGGCTGGCGACGCTGCCCCCGGCCACCTGAGCGGAGCCGACCGTCCGGCGCGTCGAGAGTGATCTCGTCGAACGCGTGTTCTACCGTGCGTGAGGTGTGCCAGCTGTCGCTGTTCTCCGCGGAGGCGCGTCCGGTGCGACTCGCGGACCTGGCCGGGCTGCTGTGCGGCCCGGGCCAGATCGTGCGGTTCGGGACCGGGACCACGGCCCGGCTGAGCATCGTCCTGCCCGATCCCAGCCGCGCACCGGCCGTGCGCGCGGTCGCGGCCGCGACGGGGGTCCGGCTGGAGTCGGAGCCCGCCGGGAGCGGCGGCACCGCGTTGCGCACGGCGTTCCGCTGCGATCTGGTCACCCTCGCGGGGCAGTGGATCCGAGGCGCCGCCAAGGCCGTGCCGGACGACTTGCAGCTCGACGGGCCGCTGCTTCGGATGTGGGCGCTGGCCGCGGGACGCGCCGACGAGCGCGGCGGGTACCTGCTCACCCTCGACCCGCATGCGGTCCAGACCCATCAGCCGCTCATCGCCGCGGCGACCCGGGCCGGCATCCCCCCTGCCCGGGTCGGAAGCGGTGGGGGCGCCCCGGCGTTGCGGGTCAGCGGAACGCGCCGGATGCGGCGGCTCGTGGAGTTGGTCGGGCCGCCGCCGGTCGGGGTACCCGCTTCCCAGTGGCCGAGATACTGGGGTCGGTCCCGCACTTGACGCGCTGGTTACGCTGCCGCTCGTCGCGTTCACACTCGGCGTGACGTCAACGACACATCGGGTCGATGTGCGAACGTGGCAGGCAGCATCCGTGGTACGGGGATACTGGCGAACCCACGGCAGTACCGATGGGAGACGACTCGAGCGGCCGGACCTCCGGCCGTCGGGCATGTCGCGGTCGCGGCGTGGTCGGCGAGGATGGAGTTAGAACCAAGGTGGCAACCCGAACGACGGGCTCGAAGGCCGGCACCGGCAACAGCGTCCGCAACAGTGCTGGTGGGAGCCGTCGCAACGGCACGCGCACCGCGTCGGCAACCGATCGCCCGACGCGGCGGCTGGTGATCGTCGAGTCGCCCACCAAAGCGAAGAAGATCGCTCCCTATCTCGGGAACGACTACGTCGTCGAATCCTCGGTCGGCCATATCCGCGACCTGCCGCGTGGGGCCGCGGACGTACCCGCGCGGTACAAGGGCGAGGCGTGGGCCCGGCTCGGCGTGGACGTCGAGAATCAGTTCCAACCCCTCTACGTCGTGACGCCGGAGAAGAAGGGGAAGGTCTCCGAGCTCAAGGACGCGCTCAAGGACGTCGACGAGCTGCTGCTGGCGACCGACCCCGACCGGGAAGGCGAGGCCATCGCCTGGCATCTGCTCGACACGCTCAAGCCGAAGGTCCCGGTCCGGCGGATGGTCTTCCACGAGATCACCGAGCCCGCGATCCGCGCGGCCGCGGAGAACACCCGCGACCTCGACCAGGACCTCGTCGACGCGCAGGAGACCCGGCGCATTCTCGACCGGCTCTACGGCTACGAGGTCTCCCCCGTGCTGTGGAAGAAGGTCATGCCGAAGCTGTCGGCGGGCCGGGTGCAGTCGGTCGCGACGCGGCTGATCGTGCAGCGCGAGCGGGAGCGGATGGCGTTCGTCTCCGCCGAGTACTGGGACATCGCCGCGACGCTCGACGCCGGTGCCGACGCCAATCCCCGCACCTTCGGCGCGCGGCTGGTCGCGGTCGATGGCGACCGGGTGGCCACGGGCCGCGACTTCGGCCCGGACGGGCAGCTGCGCGGGGACGCGCGGGCGCTCGACGAGGCCGGCGCCCGGCGGCTCGCCGAGGCGCTGGACGGCCGTGACCTGACCGTCGCCAGCGTCGAGTCCAAGCCCTACACCCGGCGGCCCTATGCGCCGTTCATGACCTCGACGCTGCAGCAGGAGGCGGGTCGCAAACTGCGGTTCTCCGCTGAGCGCACGATGCGGACCGCGCAGCGGCTCTACGAGAACGGTTTCATCACCTACATGCGGACCGACTCGACGACGTTGTCGGAGTCGGCGATCGCGGCGGCCCGCGCCCAGGCCCGCGAACTCTACGGGGACGCCTACGTCTCCCCGGCGCCTCGGCAGTACACGCGCAAGGTGAAGAACGCCCAGGAGGCCCACGAGGCGATCCGGCCGAGCGGGGAGAGTTTCCGGACCCCTGGTGAGCTCGCCGGTCAGCTCGAGGGCGATGACTTCCGGCTCTACGAGCTGATCTGGCAGCGCACGGTCGCGTCCCAGATGGCCGACGCGCGGGGCACGACGACGAGCCTGCGGATCATCGGCACCGCGGCGACGGGTGAGGAGGTCACGTTCGCCGCGTCCGGTCGCACGATCACCTTCGCCGGCTTCCTCAAGGCCTACGTCGAGACCGTCGAGGAGGACAGCGGCGGGGAGGCCGACGACGCCGAGTCGCGCCTGCCGGAGCTCTCCCAGGGCTCTCCGGTGACGGCTATCGCGCTCGACCCGGACGGACATTCGACGAACCCGCCGGCCCGCTACACCGAGCCGAGCCTGGTCAAGGCGCTGGAGGAGCGCGGGATCGGCCGGCCCTCGACCTATGCGTCGATCATCAAGACGATCCAGGACCGTGGCTACGTCTGGAAGAAGGGCAGCGCGCTCGTCCCGTCGTGGGTCGCGTTCGCCGTGGTCGGGCTGCTGGAGCACCATTTCGGCAGGCTGGTCGACTACGACTTCACCGCGGCGATGGAGGATGAGCTCGACGCGATCGCGGCGGGGTCGAACTCCCGCACCGACTGGTTGCACGGGTTCTATTTCGGCGCCGAGCAGGGCTCCGACGGGTCGGTCGCCCGCGCAGGCGGTCTGAAGAAGCTCGTTGGGGTGAATCTCGAGGAGATCGACGCCCGCGAGATCAACTCGATCCCGATGTTCGATGACGTCGTCGTGCGGGTCGGGCGTTACGGACCCTATTTGGAGCGGGAGGTCGACGGGAAGTCTCAGCGGGCCAACCTGCCGGAGGACCTGCCGCCGGACGAACTCACCGCCGAGGTCGCCGAGAAGCTGTTCGCGGTGCCGCAGGAGGGCCGCGTCCTGGGCACCGACCCGGTCACCGGCAACGACATCGTCGCCCGGGAGGGCCGGTTCGGGCCGTACGTGACCGAACTGCTACCCGAGTCCGCCGAGGAAGCGTCGGCGGCCACGAAGCGGCGGACCGCGAAGCCCAAGCCACGGACGGGGTCGCTGTTGCGTGGCATGTCGGTGGACACGGTGACGCTCGAGGACGCGCTCAAACTGCTGTCGCTACCCCGGCTGGTGGGGGTCGACCCGCAGAGCGGCGAGGAGATCACCGCCCAGAACGGCCGGTACGGGCCGTATCTGAAGAAGGGCACCGACTCCCGCTCGCTGGAGCGCGAGGAGCAACTGTTCACCGTCACCCTCGACGAGGCTCTGGCGATCTACGCCCAGCCCAAGCAGCGGGGGCGGCGCACCGCCGCGGCCACCCCGCCGCTGCGTGAGCTGGGCACCGACCCGGCCACCGGCAACCAGATGGTGGTCAAGGACGGCCGGTTCGGGCCCTACGTGACCGATGGCTCCACCAACGCGTCGCTGCGCAAGGGCGACACCGTCGAGGAGATCACCGACGAGCGGGCCGCGGAGCTGCTGGCGGAACGGCGGGCGAAGGCACCCGCGCCACGGCGGAAGACGACGGCGCGCAAGGCGCCGACGAAGAAGGCGCCGACGGGCTGAGCGAGCACCGTCGGATCGCGTTGTCCGACGGGCCCGAGCTCCGGCGCGCTCGGCTGGGTCAGGGTGTGAGCAGCGGCTTGACCGCCGCCGCGACCCGGCCGCCCTCGGCCCGCCCGGCCACCGCGACGGTGGCCTTTTTCATGACCTGCCCCATCTGCCGAGGACCTGGCCGCTCACCGAGTTCGGCGGCGGTCTCCTCGACGGCCTGACGCGCGATCGCGGCGAGCTCGTCGTCGGTGAGCTGCGTGGGCAGGTAGCGGGCCAGGACCTCACCCTCGGCGCGCTCCTGCGCGGCCAGCTCGGCGCGTCCGGCCGCGGCGAACGCCTCGGCGGACTCGGCCCGCTTCTTCGCCTCCTTGGTGAGGACCTTGACCACCTCGGCGTCGTCGAGCTCCCGGGCTTCGGAACCGGCGACCTCGGCGGTGTTGATCGCCGTCAGCGCCATCCGCAGGGTGGATTTGACCAGTTCGTCCCTGGACTTCATCGCCGCGGTCAGGTCGGCGCGCAGCCGGTCCTTCAGTTCGCTCACGGGCGTCACGCTAGCCCACCCGTGCCGGGACGTACGCTGCACGATGTGAACAGCTGGGCTCGACTTGCGCTGGGCGCGACCACCACCGCAACGGCGACCGTCGCATACGCTGCCGGAGTGGAGCGCCGACGCTGGACCCTGCGCGAGTCGATGCTCCCGGTGCTCGCGCCGGGGACCCGGCCGCTGCGGATCCTGCACATCTCCGACCTGCACCTGACGCCCGGGCAGACCCGGAAACAGAGCTGGGTCGCCGAACTCGCTGCGTTGGAGCCGGACCTCGTCGTCAACACCGGCGACAACCTCGCGCACCGGCGGGCCGTGCCCAGCGTCCTTGCCGCTCTCGGCCCCCTGCTCGAGCGACCGGGCCTGTTCGTCTTCGGGAGCAACGACTACTTCGGCCCGCTGCCGAAGAACCCGCTGCGCTACCTGCGCCGCCGCGAGGACCCGGTGCACGGGGAACCGCTGCCGTGGCGGGACCTGCGGGCCGCGCTGATCGAGCGCGGGTGGTCGGACGCGACACATACCCGGCTCACCCTGAACGTCGCCGGGGTGCGGATCGCCGCCGCCGGGGTGGACGACCCGCATCTGAGCCTGGACCGCTACCGGCGCATCGCCGGCCGCCCCTGCGGTGAACCCGCGCTGCGGCTGGGGCTCACCCACTCGCCCGAGCCCCGGGTGCTCGACAGCTTCGCCGCCGACGGCTATGACCTGGTGCTGGCCGGGCACACCCACGGCGGGCAGCTGCGGGTGCCGGGCATCGGCGCGCTGGTGACCAACTGTGGGCTGGACCGGTCCCGGGCCCGCGGCGCGTCGCGCTGGGGGGCCCACACCTGGCTGCACGTGTCGGCCGGACTGGGTACCTCACCGTTCGCCCCCGTCCGGTTCGCCTGCCCGCCGGAGGCCACGTTGCTGACCTTGGTAGCCCGGCCGGGCGGGCCCCGCGCCGAGCTGACCACCCCCGCGTCGGCCGCGGCACACGTCAGCTAGACTTCTCCCGGTCGCCATGGAGGATGGCGGGCCATCGGGGTGTGGCGCAGCTTGGTAGCGCGCTTCGTTCGGGACGAAGAGGTCGCAGGTTCAAATCCTGTCACCCCGACCACACGAAGGCCCTGGTCAGACGCTCAATCGTGAGCGCACGACCAGGGCCTTCGTCGTGCAGGGGATCGCGTCCGGAGCATTTCCGGAGCATCCGCCTCAGCCCGGAGCGGGCACCACTCCCCCGTCGTCGTCCTCCTGGTCGTCGAGCGCCTGGAGGATGCGGTCGCTGTTGTCGGTCCTGCGGGTGTAGAGGTCGAGGGTCGTCGAGGCGCGCTCGTGCCCGAGGACCCGCTGAACCATGTTCGGCGGTACGCCGTCGTCGACCAGCCACGTGGCGTACGAATGGCGGAGGTCGTGAAAGCGCAGACCGCCGGTCTGGTTCCGTGCGACGTGGTGCACGGCTGCGGTCTCGGTCCGCCGCGTCTCGGTGTGCTTCGTCCCTGCCGCATCGGTCCACAGGGCCTGATGGCCGTCGTCGACCTGCTCGACCGCACCGAGCAGCCCGGCACGGACCAGCGACGGACGCCAGATCCGTGACCGGAACGACGTCCGCAGCAGCGGGGCCCCGACCTCGTTCGCGAAGATCGGTGCGCTGGGATCGGTCGGCCAGCGGTCCAGGTGCTCGCGGATGATCGGTAGCAGCCAGCCCGGGAGCGGCACGGTGCGGCGGCCCGCGCGGCTCTTCGGGAAGGGCTTGAATGAGGTGGTCCCGGAGACCTCCACGACGGTCCGGATCACGAAGAGCCGTGCGGCGTCGAGGTCCAGGGCGTCGGTGCGCAGCCCGGCCACCTCGCCCCAGCGCAGCCCGGCCCCGGCCGCGGTGGCGACGATGCCTCGGTAGCGCTCCGGCAGGGCCGGCAGGAGCCGGTTCCGTAGGTCCGGGCGGCTGATGATCCGCTCGTCGGTGTCGCGGGTACGGGCCCGGGGCACCCGGACGTCGTCGGCGGGGTTGAACGGGATCAGCCTGTTCCGCACGGCCGAGCGCAGTACCGTCGAGGCCAGCCGCAGGGCCTCGACGACGGTCGCGCGGGACCGGCGCTTGCCCAGGTCGCTGACCCATGCCTGAAGCGCCAGGTGGTCGATCTTCGCGAGCGGGACGTCACCCCAGCGCGGCAGGACGTGGGTGCCCATGATCGAACGGTCCCGGGCCGCGGTGGTGATCTCGGTGTTCCAGGTCGCCATCCACTCCGCGGCGTGCGCTCCGAACGGGACCCGCCCGGCGTGCGGGGACACGTAGGCACCGCGCGTCTTGGCCGTCTCGATCTCCGCCAGGAAGGTGGCGGCGTCCTTCTTGAGCCGGAACGTCTTGGACCGCTGCTTGCCGGATGGGTCGCGAAAGTAGGCGCGGTACCGGCCCTCCGGGGTCTTGTCGATGAAGCCCATCAGGCCACCGCCCCGACCTGGGTGGCCTGCTCGGTCTCGCCGTCGAGCCAGGCATGGAACCGCCTGCGTGGGATGAGCCAGCGCCGCCCGACGCGGGTCGCGGGGATCTCGCCGTTGCGGACGGACTCGTAGGCCACTCCCCGGGCGATGCCGAGCAATGCGGCGACCTGCTCGACGGTGTAGGTCAGGGACTCGGTGCCGGTCATGACGTCCTCCCGTGCTCGGTGCGGCTCTCATGGCGGGTGCGGCGTTGTTCGCGTCGTCGTTCGGCGATGCCGAGGGCGATCTCTCGTTCGGCGTCGTTGCGGTGGCCGATGTGGACGACCCGCCAGTCGTTGACCACCAGCACCGAGCCGGGTTCGGCCGGGGCGTCGAGGGCGGCGAGGGTCTCGGTCAGCCGGTAGGCGCGGCGTTCGCCGCGGATGGCGCCGAAGGTGGTGGAGTAGGCGCGGGATTTGGTGAGGAAGTGGCCGCGGAACCCGAGCATGTGCGCCCACCGGCGCAGGTGTAGCTCCCGGTACTCGTCGCGGCCGCCGAGTTCCCACGCCGTTTCGATCAGCCTGCGGTGGTGGTCGGTGATGTCCAGGTGGCGGACGTGGGCGATGTCGCGGATCGGCCGGTCGGTGGCCTCGGACTTGCCGGTGCCCTTGGTGGCGTACTTGGCGACGTAGGCGGCCAGGGCGGCGTCGGTGATCTCGCCGTTGTCGTCCTCGAGCTGCCCGGCGGCGTGGGCGGTGATCGGGCGGACGTCGACCTGCGATCCCCACTCCAGCAGCAGGGGGGTGCCATCGGGCCGGTCGACGGTCAGTGACGCCGAGCGGGCGGCGTCGCGGACCGCGGGGTCCAGCCCCTCGGCGGTGATCCCGGCCGGGGCGCGGGTGGTGGGGCCGTCGGGGCCGTCGAGGCGGATGACGGCGTGGAAGTGGACCAGCCCGCGTCGCTGGTACTCGGCGACCTTGGCGTAGGAGAGCCGGGCGTGGTCGCGGAACTCGCGGACCGTGACCCTGAGCATCTGCGCGAGGGTGCGGCGCAGCCGGATGGCGAAGCGGTTCCACAGCGTGCCCGCGTGGGCCTGCCAGAGCACCGCGCCGACGTAGTCGTGGGTGTCCGGGTCGAGCGCGGTTCCGATGGTCGGGTCGTCGCGGTGGTGCTTGGTTCCGCAGCCGCACGGCATGACCAGGCCGCGGGCGGTGACCCGACGGGTGTGCACGGGTCCGAACGAGGGCGCGGTCAGGGTGACGAACACGCGCGGGTGCTCCGCCGCCGACTCGGGGACGCCCTTGCCGCCGGCCATTCCGGAGCGGATGAGGTGGTAGGCGTCGGAGGCGTAGCGGTCCGAGCAGGCCGGGCACACCGAGGCGCGCCGGTTCCCGCACGGGGCGAGGATCTCGCCGTCCCGTCCGGCCAGGACCGCGCCGGTGGCGCGGTCGAGGATGCGGGAGGAGCCGGTGAGGTGGATGGGAACGGCGCAGCCGCCGATGGCGGTGACCTGACGGCGCCAGTCCTGGAAGCCGGCGGAGCGGAGCAGGTGCGAGAGGTCGTGATCGTGCGGGGTGATGGCAGCCGTCATGACGGCATCCCTTCCGGGGTGAGAAGCGGTGGGGGGTGCCGGGCCCGCCGCGAGCTGGACTCGACAGCGGCGGGACCGGGCCGGATGGGGTTTCAGTGCCCGTAGATGCGGTGCTCGTGCTCGATCTCGACCGGCCCGGGTGCGTAGCCGTGGTAGCGGGCCAGGAGCCGGGCAGCGGCCCGGTAGGAGCTGGCGTGGCCGACGAGTTCGCCGTGGTCGTTCTCGACCCGGTATCGGCCGTCGTCGCGCAGCACGGTCCCGCCCGCCCCGGTCCTGCCGAGGGTGACCAGGGCCTTACCGGGTTGGACGACGTCGACGCCGATCGTTCCGGTCGTGCGCTGCGGCGTCCGTTTCGTCGTGGCCGGTGCGGCGGGATCGCCGAACAGCGCGTCCTGCACGGTGCCGGTCATGCCGACCACCACCAGGTGGAGCGGGCCTCCCAGGACCATTCACGGGCGAGCTGGCGGACGACGTAGTACTCGGCGACGACGGCGAGTCCGGTGATGACCCAGAACCAGCCGGAGGCGGCGCCGAGGTAGAGCCACGTGCCACCGACGATCAGCAGCAGGACAACGGTGAGCTTGGCCCAGGTGCGCAGGGCCCACAGCGTCGTGGCGCCCATCAGGCCGCGCCCCGATCCCCGGCCAGCTCGATCACGTCGGCGTCGCGGGGTGCGCAGCGTTGGACCAGCTCGGTGATGTCGTCGTCGGTGACGTAGGCGGCCCGGAACCGCACCGGCAGTCGTGACCCCCGGTCGATGACGAACCCGATCCCGGCGTGCCGGTCGTCGCCGGGGATCTCGTCGGCCAGCGCCCCACGCTCCCGGGCGCCCTCGCCCAGCACCATGTCCACGTGGCTCGCGGCGGTGACGCCCAGGCAGATCCGCTGCGTGAACAGCTCCCGCACGTCCAGGACGTCCTTGGACGGTTCCTGGAGGTAGCCGTGCACGCAGAACAGCGACGCCCGACCCTGGGTCATGATCTCGGCCAGCAGCCGCAGCGCGTCGCGCACGGCCGAGCGGTCGCCGTAGGCGGTGAGCATGGCCATCTCGTCGATCACCAGCAGCTCCACCGGCGTCCCCGCCGACGGGGTGCACGTGCGGATGTTGTTGTCGCGCATCCAGTCCTGCCGGTCACGCATGGCGTCGCGGAACTCGGTCAGCAGCTCCAGCGCCTCGGACATCGAGGTGGCGTAGCGGTGGAACAGCGGGGCGCCCTGCTCGGTCTCGACCCCGCCCTTGAGGTCGACCATCCAGATCCGCACGACGCCGTCGCGGATGCACGGTCCGACTCCGCGCAGGGTGGACCAGAGGATCGAGCCCTTGCCCGAGCCGGAGGCGCCGGCGACCAGGCGGTGACCGCCGATGACGGGTGCGGTGAAGGGTTCGCCGCGTTCGTTGTCACCGATCTCGACCGCGCCGAGGTCCACCTCGTCGGCCTGGTCAGGGATGTCCGGGGCCGGGATGGTGCGGGTGAACGGGAGCTCCCACTCGATGACGATCGCCACCACGCCGGGGCGGTGGCGGGTGATCGCGACCCGGTGCGCGATCAACGCCTCCCAAAGCACGGAGGCGCGGTCCTGCCAGAAGGTGACGTCCTGCCCGCGGACCATCCGGACGTAGACGGTGTCGATCGTCGGTGACGAGGACCGCACCCGCAGCACGCGGGGGACGAGCTGTTCCGCGGTGTGCCGGTGCTCGCGGGTCAGCCCGCAGTCGGACATGAGTTGTGCCCAGCGGCGGCCGCGGTAAACGGTCCAGCGTCGCCAGGTGGCGCGCAGCCGGGGCGCGGCGAACCGATCGAACGTGGCCGGGTGAACTCGCCACCACACCAGCAGCCCCCCGACCAGTGCGGCTACGGTGATGCCGGCCCCGAGTGGCCCGAGAAGGGCGACCAGGCCGACGACCGCGGCCGGGGCGAGCAGGAAGCCGGGGTGCCGGAACAGCCAGGCAAGGGCCTGGACCTCACGCCCGGGCCGCCGCGAGGCGTGCCGGGCCGGGCCGCTGATACGGGTTGCCGCGCTACTACGCTTGTTCATCGCTACCAGTCCTCACGAAATCGGGTCGGGTAGCGGGGCGCCCGCTGTGTGTTTCCGCCAAGAATCGCTTTCAGCGGGCGTCCCACCTCCCAGGTGGTCACTTCTGTTCGCGCAACGCGCCGCGCGCCGAATCCAGATGCACGGTCAGTACGGCGACGTCGCGGGCGAGGTTGTCGTGGGTGTTCTTGAACCCACCGGTCCGGTACGGGATCCCGTGCAGGCAGCGGCGCAGTTCGCGCATCGCCGCGTCCAGCTCCTCCACGGTCCGGTCGACAGCCTTGGACATCATTTCCTCCATTCACGGGAGATGAGTTCGGCCTCCCACTTCTTGGCTGAGGCGGCCATCACGCGGAGCGAGTTGTGGGACTTCTTCGCCGCCGCGGAGATCTCCTCCGGCGAGGCGACCGACCAGTGACGGCCCTCGACGCCGGCCTTCGCCGAGACACCCTTGCCCGAGCGCCGCTTGCCCGTGCCGTCGATGGCCCGGGCGGCAACCTTCTCGGCCTCGGCGAGGGCGTCGCCGACGAGCTGCAGGGCCCGCCAGAACTCGCCGTACTTGCGCAGCGCCCGCCGGTTGACCTGCGGCAGCGTCGCGATCCGGTCCCGCGGACCGAGGTTGAGCGCCACCGCCTACACCCCCTTGCGGATCGCGACCTGCGCCAGCCGCAGACCCTCCGCGACCCCGGCCCGCCAGGCCTGCTCGGTCGGGACCACCGGCGTCTCAGTGCGGGCCCAGCGCCGCCGCTCGATCTCCAGCCGCCGCACCAGCCGCCCGACACCGGTGGTCACCCGCGGCCGGGTATTCGTGGTCGTGTTCATCGCCCTGCCTCCGTTCCCGTCAGCGACCCGGTGCCGCTGATCTCGCCTTCGCCGAAACAGCCCGGACAGGTGCCCGAACCGCTGCACGCCATGCACTCGGTCCCGTCGACCGAGTCGCCGTAGCCGTCGCACACATCGCAGGCGCGGCTACCGCTGCATTCGCCACACACCACCGGCGATCACCCCTGTTCGGAGACGCAGGTGTCCCCATCGCGGAATTGCTCGGAATTGCCGGAAACGATCCGGCCGCAAGAAAATAGGCGCGGTTGTCAGGCTGCCGGTCCGCTGAACGCGCGGACCCCGTTCTGCTGGTCGGTCAGCTCGTGCTCGGCCTGCTCCAGCACCGCCCGCAGGCGGCCGATGTCCGGGCGGCCCAGGTACAGCGTCACCGTCCCACCGGAACCGGTCACATCGACCGTGACCCGATCCTCGGCCGGGTACGGGCGCGCAGCGACGATCGTGGTCTCGTAGACGTGCAGGTTCACCGAGACCGTGGACGACGGGAGGAAGGCCGGGCGGCTCACTGGTCGCCCCTGTCGTCCTTGCCGCGCCGCACCGGCATCGGCGTGACGTGCTTGAGACCCATCGCCTTGAACGCGATCCCCGAGACCGTCCGCCCGTCGGGCGACTCGATCGAGTACGGGTTGATCCGGGCGTCGATCAGCTGCACACGGGTGTCCTCGTCGAACCCCTCACCCGGATCGGTCGTCAGCGTCACCTTGATCTCCTCGCCCCTCGGGGCCCGCTGCCCCGCCTGGACCTGGAGCTTCGCGAACAGCGACACCACGAACTGCGTCACCCCGTCCCGGTCGGTCACCGGCACCTCGGCACCGCTCGCGTCCTGCCGCGTCTTCGGCGCGGGCGGCTCCACCACCGTCAGCTTGTAGCCGTCCAGCACCACCGGAAGATCCCTCATGTCCCCACCTCTCAGCGTGTTAATACCCCTAAACGATCGCCGCGTGAGCCTGGCTGTTCAGGGGGCTAAACCAGCATGCGCGCGGCGCGCCATCTTGTCAAGGGGCCTAAACTCGATGTCGTGGCTGATGTCGACGACGAGTTCCACGCGCTCCGCCTGGAGCCGGACCCGGTCCGGCGCGGACGGCGTGCAACCGACCTGCTGGCGACCTACCAGCAGCGTTCGGTGGAACTCGCGCGCATCCGGCGCGCCGCGGTCGAGGAGGCCCGGGACCAGCTCGGCGGCAGCTACACCGAGGTCGCCCGCGCATTCGGCCTGACCAAGGGCCGCATCACCCAGATCCGCAGCAGCGCCCCGCCTGCGCACCGGGCGTTCTTCGGCGTCGGCCCCTTGGACATCGCCCTGCCCGGCCGCCGCCTGCTTGATCGCGACGATCTCGTCATCGCCACCGAGGACGACGCCACCGGCGCACACCTGGCCGACGAGGCCGAGCGCCTGTCGTTCGCCGTCGAGCGCCGGATCATCGACCCGCTACAGGAGTGGGAGCCTTCCCGTGACGCCATCGTGGTGTGCGGTCCGGCCTCCGCGCACGTGGGCAACATGCTGATGCAGCGGGACCCACTGCTCACCATGACGATCGGAGACGGAGCGCGGTGGGGGATCACCGACCGGGGGACCGGCGAGCGGTTCCTCTCCCCGATGGACGAACCCGAGCCGCGCCGAGCCGACATCGCCTACCTCGCACGACACGCGATGCCCTCCGGTGCCGTCGTCGTCCACATCGCCGGAGTGCACGCGCTGGGCTCCATCGGGGCGGCCCACTACCTCACCGAGCACGTGGCTGATCTCTGGTCCGAACTGGGGGACGGATCGTTCAGCATGGTCGTCGCGAGCGAGTTCGACGGACTAAACCCCACCGCGCTGGACCTCGTCGTCCCGCCGCGACGATGGCCCTGATGACCACTCACAGCGCATCGCTGCCGGGCGGGACACCACCCGGTCAGGACCGTTGGGCAGCGACCGGCGACGGGCTCATCGTGCTCGACGGCGCCACCCCGTTCAGCTCCGACACCCCGTCCGCCGAGCGCTATGTCGATGCGCTGCTCGACGCGCTGCGCACCGGCCTCGGATCGCCGACCGACCTGCGTGCGGTCATCTCCGCAGCCATCGCGACGGTCGCGACGTCGCTGGGTCTGGAACCAGGTGAAGCGCCGTCGTCCACAGTCGCCCTGCTGCGCTGGACTGACGACCACATCGACGTTGCGGTCCTCGGCGACAGCACCATCATCATCGGCACCCGGGACGGCCGCGAGAACCGACTCACCGACGACCGGCTCCAAGCCGTCGGAGCCGCCCACCGACAGGCCTACCGGAAACGACTCGAACGCGGCACCGGCTACGACCACACCCACCGGCGCATCCTCGCCGACCTCCAGGCCACCGAACGCCGCACCCGCAACACCCACCGCGGCTACTGGATCGCCGAGGCCTCCAGCCACGCCGGCCACCACGCGACCACCACTCGATACCCAGCCCGCGACGTGCGGTGGGCGGTACTGGCAACAGACGGAGCACAACGCCTCATCGACCACCTCCACATCCCGTGGAACGACGTCGCGGCCAACAACTCCGACCAGCTACGCGACCTACTCCGCCACCTTCACCAGTGGGAAGCCGAGAAGGACCCGGACGGCCGAGCCCTGCCCCGGGCCAAGCCGCACGACGACAAGACCCTCCTCACCTGGACCGCCGACCAACACTGACATCCCGACCCGGCGACCCAGCGTCCGCTGTGTCTAGATCTCCCATCCATGATCAAGGGCGCCTCCGGCGCCTGCCGCGCGGGGCTGCGGCCTCCGGCCGGTCCCCGCCGAGCGCGGCTGAGCGGGCGCACCTCGGGGCGCGGAGAGGCGGCTCAACTAAGCGCCTCAACGACTTTTGCCTGGATTTCTGGCGGCAGAGTGCGCACTCGGTCGTAGACCTCGTCAAGTCGTGAACGCATCCTGCGCTTAGCCCGCAGCCACCTCAGCAAGTCCAGACGCTCCGCACGGTTCAGCCGTTTAATGTCTGCGAGCACCTCAGCAAGATCGGACGGATTCGGCAGTTCATCACGAACAGGCTCATTACACTGCTGGCATTCCGTCTGCAGCTCGTCCAGACTTCGCACACTCTGGTCGCGCTCGTTCGGTATTCGATGGCCGACTGTCAACACAGCGACCAAATCTGGGTTGTCTGGATAGGGCTCTCCGCCCCCAATGAAACAGATCACACAACGACGTCCGTCGCGCTCGAACACTCTGCGGCGCATTGTGGCCGTAATGGCCGCTCTCTTGGGCCGGGATCCACGCCCTGGATGCCATCCTTTTGCCTTAAGGCGATAGGTGTCAGGTGCGAGATCGCTTGCATTCTTGTATGAGGAAAACAGCCACCCGTCCTTGCGTAGCTCGCGAAATCTGCGGTTGAAGTGCTCTCGATCATTTGGGACGTTGGCTCCGAGCACTTGACGCAAGTCGCGCATGGTGAACGTCTCGCCGATGTTTATGTTGAACTGTAGCCACGCAGCCAGCTTGCGCTCGTCGCCGAAGGGTCGTTTCGTGCCGGGCCAGAAGTCGAGCTTCCACCAGAGACGCCCGTCGGGCGTGTAGGCACCCGGCGGAAACTCCTCTCCCTGGCCGCGCTCGCTCATGCCTCAGTTGTAGCCGGCGACTGTGCCCGGCGCATCTATGGGGGCTGTCACTGATTGAGGAAGCGAGATGCGCGACTGCTCGCTGCTGCGACCTGCTGAGATTGCCGCTCGACGGTACACGCGATCACTCTGCGTAAGCCGGCGATCATGCTGATGCCCGCGTCGCCCGAGGCTGTGGTGGCGCGGAAGTCAACGGCAGGAGACGCATGGTGGACATGGCGACAGGGGCGGACGACCCTGAGATCGACCTTGTGCAGAGGTATCTCTACAGGGAAGACCCGGACGGGTCCCGGGTGGCCACCGTAATTCGAGAAACGCTTGACCAGCTATATGACGGTCAGCGGACGGGCCGGTGGAGATATGAGTCCCTACATAAGACCGAGAAAACTCATATGGGCACCTTGGTGGAGATAAATCTCCACAGGGAATTCAACTTTGATGACGGTCTGAAGCTCGACTATAGGATCGCTGGAATCGAAGTAGACTGCAAGTTCTCAATGTCTCCGTACTCGTGGATGCTACCGCCTGAGTCCATAAATCATATCTGTCTGGGGCTCTGGGCAGATGATTCAGTAAGTGCTTGGTCTGCAGGGCTCTTCCGGGTTGATGAACGATTCATGCGGCGCCCAAATCGTGACGGGAAGCGGAGCTTATCTAAGGAAGGTCATAGCTACGTTAGACCGCTCTGGGGCGGTCGGGGCGAACTTGCAGAGAACCTTCTCCTTCACCTGCCCGTCGGTGTTGTCGAGAGGATCTTCTCGGCTAAAGCTCGCACAGGTAATCAGCACGGACAGGCTCGCGTCAACGAGTTGTTCCGCTCCGTACAGGGGAGGATTGTGCGGCGCGCGGTCCTTGCCACGGTGGCGCAGCAGGACGACTTCATGAAGCGTGCTCGTTCTAACGGAGGTGCTCGCACCAAGCTGCAGCCGGAGGGAATTCTGGTCCTTGGACATCAGGATAATGACCCCGATGTTGCGGAGGCTCTGGGTCTGCCCCGTCCTACTAAGGGGGAGTTCATCTCAACGAGAGTTGTCCCTGCACCTACAGGAGACCCTCGTCCGCAGGCTGTCATCAATGGTCTGGCTTGGGTGATCGCGAACCCCAATGACCCTGTTGTCCCTGCGCCACTGATTCCTAGATCCTGAGGGGCCGGAGGCCGCGTATCTGAATCGGGGTTTCGGGTACTATGCCGGTGCGCGTTGTTGCGCACCGGCACCACTCGCATCGATTTACATCGCGCCCTTAGCCCCAGCTCGCAATGGAATGCTAGCTGATCCGGGAGCGGTTCGACAGGAAGAGTTCGTTTCGGACGTGGCCTTCTTGGCCAAGAAAGGCGCGGAACGCTCCCAGTCGGTAGGCAACGGGGCCTTGGCCATTCCTGATTTCGAGATCGAAGTCCCGACTCAGGAGACTGATGCGTCGCTCTAAATCGGGTAACTCGATTGCGGTGCCGATCGCCCGTTCGATTTGTGAATGAGTCATAAAGTCGTCAACGGACCGCAATATCTTGTAAACGGGATCGTGTTCGACAGACGCTCGCTCGGTCGCGACACCTTCGTGGTTTAGTGCGCGCTTAATGGAGCGTCCGACGGCGGCGGCGACTGGCGGAGGAAAGGCGTTACCGATCTGTCGATACTTTGCTGTCTTTCGACCGCTGAAGGTCCAGGAGCCTGGCTCCCAACCTTGAATCTGGGCGACCATATCAGCTGTCAGCTTCGGGCCGACGTTGAACCTGTCCCCAGCCCGCGGAGGGTTGTCTGCAACTCCGAGAGCGTCAACCCCCATCTCGGCCCATGCGCGCTTAGCCCGTGTCGGCCCGAGGTCGGCTCCGCCGTGCTTCTTGGAGCCGCCGACGATCGTGGGAGCAATCTTGTTTGCCTTACGTGCCCAATCTTCAGCTCCCTCCCAGCCGTCCACGCTCATCGCGTCGAGGAGAGTCTCGCCCACCGTGGGTGGGGCGCCCTGGGCCTGAGGCCAGGCGAAATACGGTGCATCCTCAGGCCTAAGCGCGACGAGCACGAAACGGGGCCGGAGCTGAGGTACTGAGAAGTCAGAGGCCTGAAGAAGCTGCCACTCGCCGACGTATCCGAGGGCTGCGAGCCTGTCGAGAACGTGCTGCCGATAACCGGCAAACCGAGGCATGCTGAGGCCACGAACGTTTTCGAGGAGCAGAGCGCGTGGCTGAACGGTCGCAACCAGCTCTACGGCCCACGCGAACAGGTCACGTTCGTCGGTAGCGCCGAGCTGCTTGCCTGCGATGGTGAAAGGGGGGCAAGGAACCCCGCCAGCAAGGAGTGACACGCCTCGGTAAGCTGCCGGGTTCCAGACGTCAGGGTCAGCGACGTCGCCCTCGGCGACCTTCCAGCTCGGCCTGTTCTCACGGAGGGTCTGGCAGGCATGGGCGTCAAGCTCGACCGCGAGCTCGTGCTCAAATCCCGCTTCCTCGAGGCCGAGAGCCTGACCACCTGCACCAGCGCAGATCTCGACAACGTTAAGCGACACTGGCACTCCCTCCAGAGATGGCGGCGGTCCGCTCGAGGTTCCGACGGGTATCTTGCCCCAGCGAGCTGAGCAAACGTGGGACCGTCTGGGGTTGACTACATCCGTGTCGGACAACGACCGCGACATGCTGCGGCAACGTGCTCATGAGCAGGGTCTCTACCCGGCGCCTCTGAACGAGGGGCGGTCGCGGAACATGCAGGCGAACCGCCGGGCGAACACCAAGCCGGAGACGATGCTGCGGAGCGCCCTCCACCGTCGAGGCCTGAGGTTCCGGAAGGATCTCCTCTTGCGGCTTGAGGGCGTTGGCCGAGTCCGCCCCGACATCGTCTTCACAGCGCGAAAGGTGGCGGTGTTCGTTGATGGGTGCTTCTGGCACGTTTGTCCCCAGCATGGGCGCTACCCGGCGACCAACGATTGGTACTGGTCTCCGAAGCTCCGAAGGAACATGGAGCGAGACCAGACGGTGAACAGCGCTCTTCGGGACGCCGGGTGGTGCGTCATCCGGATCTGGGAACACGAAGATCTCGATCGTGCCGTGTCGACGGTCGAAGGAGCTGTGCGCGCCTCTATCGAACATATCTTCGAAGCTACAGGCGACCCCCGACAGTCCCCGGCTGCAGCTGCTGAGGCTGGCGGATTGCGTGTAGGTGACGGGGTAAGCCCCGCCTCATAATCCCGAGGTCCGCCGTTGAGCGCGTGGCCGACGAAGCGGCGGTGCCTGTCCGTGGCAAGGCTGCCCTCGCCGGGCGGGCAGGTCTCCAGGATGGCCGGGCAGGGCCGGGCGGGGACCGGGTGGGGTGGGAGAGGTGCGGCATCCCGATCGACCTCCCCGAGGGCTACCACACAGTGCTCCAGGCGCAGGCTCGGCATGATCGGTGGCGGTCGGGCGGCAGGCTGCGCCCGGAGCACCGCGCGGTCGGACTGCGCTAGGTCGACGGGATGCCGCACAGATCCCAGCGTGGGGACAGACACCGGTGGTCCCGCGTACAACTAGCGTGCAACTACCCGGGGTCAGCGATAGGCACTCGGCGCATGCCGCTGCACGTTCGGGCACAGGTCAGGACTGGAGGAGTGGCCCGCGAGGCAGTCTTCCAAGTTGGGGTTCGACGCGTGACCTTACCTAACGTGGCGCCGGAGCAAACCCGGAGCGAACGGCTCGCCAGCGTCCGTCACGTCACAGGACCCGCTAGCACGGACGCGCAGGTCAGGCCGCATGCGGCGGCATAGGACGACACTGCCCGATAGCCCGCGTCCGCGTTCGGGACGAAGAGGTCGCAGGTTCAAATCCTGTCACCCCGACCACACGAAGGCCCTGGTCAGACGCTCAATCGTGAGCGCACGACCAGGGCCTTTGTCGTGCAGGGGATCGCCGCCCGCACGAGTCGACCGATCCCGCGTGCGCACGCTCACAACCGGTCCCGTTTGACTCTCCACCCGCTGGAGGCTTGACCATCGACGGCATGAGCGACATCCTCTCGCCAGTCCCCGTACCGGCCCTCGACGCACAGGCACCCGGAATCAGCCGCGCGATCTACGGAATGCCGATGTTCGTCTCGCTGAGCGCGGTCGACCTTGACGCCACCCTGGGCTGGTACGTCGATGGGCTCGGTTTCGTCAACCTGTTCACGGTGCCCGGCCCGGACGGACGGCCAGCGCTGGTACACCTGCGGCGCTGGCAGTTCCAGGACCTCCTGGTTCGTCCCGCCGCTGGACCCGTTACGCCGGGCTCGGGGTGCGCGGTGAGCTTTGCCGCGGTGTACGGCGAGATCGACGCGCTCGCTGAGCGGGCCCGGGCGCATGGCGGCGGCCGAGTCGAGGGCCCGATCGACACACCGTGGAACAGCCGTGATCTGACCACCGTCGACCCGAACGGCTACACGGTCATCTTCACCGCCGGGCGCCCACCCGAGCTGGCCGATCAGGAGTTCACGGATCGGATGCGGCAGTGGAACGCCGAGCAGTCGATCGAGCGGTAGGCCCACCACCGACCGCACATGATCACATCCGCTCCAAGATGGTCACCGCACAGGTCGCCTCCTCCAGCCCGATCACTCCGCCGCCATTCTCGGCCAGACCGATCCGGGCGTCGGGCACCTGCCGGGCACCGGCCTCGCCGCGCAGCTGGACGGTCAGCTCGTAGGTCATCGACAGCCCGGTGGCGCCGATCGGGTGTCCCTTGGAGACCAGCCCGCCGGAGGTGTTGACGGGCAGGCTGCCGCCCGGTCCGGTCGCCCCGTCGGCGACGAACGCCCCGCCCTGGCCGGGCGCGCAGAAGCCCAGCATCTCCACCTGCAGGATCTCGCCGAACGAGGTGGCGTCGTGCACCTCGGCGACGTCCACCTCCGCCGGGGTGATACCGGCCCGGCGGTAGGCCCGGCGGGCGGCCTCGTACGACAGGGTCGGCACGTCCGGGGTGCGCAGGTAGGTGCCGCCTGCGGCGGCGGTGGCCCGGACCCGCACCGCCCGCTCGCGCACCGAGGCTGGCTGCGCGGCCAGCCAGTCCCCGGAGCAGACCAGCGCCGCCGCGGCGCCGTCCCCGATCGGGGAGCACATCGCCCGGGTCAACGGGTAGGAGACCTCCCGGTCGGCCAGCACCGCGTCCGGGGTTGTGGTGAACCGATACTGCGCCAACGGGTTCAGCGCACCGTAGTTGTGGTTCTTCGCGCTGGCCACGGCGAGCTGCTCGCGGGTGGTGCCGTATCGCTTCATGTGCAGCAACGCCTGGGTGGCGTAGGTGTCCATGAACAGGCTGCGGTCGGCGCCGACCGCGAAGGTCTCACCCACCGTCTCGGCAGCCTCCTGGTAGGTCCGCACCAGGCGGTCCCGGGTGAGGTTGTCGGTGCAGCCCTCGATCAGCCGCAGCGCCGTGGGCCCAGTTGCGTCCTCGGGCAGCACGAGCTTCTCGATGCCCAGCGCGAGCGCGAGCTCCGCCTCACCGCTGCGCACATCACGCACCGCCCCGTGCAGGGCCAGCGAGCCGGTCGCGCAGGCCGCCTCGACGTTCGTCACCGGCAACCGGGCCGGCAGCCTCCCCTCGTCGACGAGCTCGACCAGCGCCACCTGTCCGCGCAGGTTGCGCTGGCCCCAGGCGTCCATGAAGCAGTTGCCGAACCACAGCGTGTCCAACTCGGTCGCCACCGCGTCCCCCGCCGGTCCACCATCGGCGACCAGCAGGTCCAGGGTTTGCCGGGCGAGCTCCCGAAAACCGAGGTCGCGATGCTTGCCGAACGGGGTGCAGGCGACGGCGACGATGTAGGCCTCACGCATGGTCAGGAGCCCTTTCCAGGTTGTGGTGTGCAGGTCGGCGTCGCGCACGAACGGCGGGACCGCCACGGCGCGCAGGGCGGTCGGGTCGCCGAACGGGACGCATCCCGCCCAGCTGTAGGAGGCGACGAAACGGTATGCGGCGAAGCCGTACCACTCGATCGCGTCCCGGTCGTGGCACCGGCGAGGACTCGGCGTCGCCCACTGACCGCCGAACCACCGGGTGAGGCGTTCGCGAAGGTGGCCGTGGCGGTCAAGGATGTCCCCTGTTCCGGATATAAGTCCTCGTTGGTAGTGCTGCAAGCGACGGCCCGGCCAGGCGGACCACTGTTCGCGTCCGCATGTATCACCGGGACTTGTCCCGACCCGAGGCTATGGTGGCCGCACCTGTGGTCACCATGGACGCCGAAATGAGTCCTTCCCGCACGTTTCGTAGGTGGCTACGAAGAAGGGCGGCAGAGCGATGGGCGACGACCGGCAGGACGGGCTGGCCCGCGTGGCACAGCGACTCGAGGAGCAGTCCGGGCAGCTGGTGGCGCAGCAGCTGGCCGCGCTGAACCGGTTCCCCTCCTACCGCCGGGTACCGGCGGAGGATCTGCGCCGCTCCTGCGAGCGCAACGTGCTGCGCGTCGTGACCAGCTTGCGCGGCGACGCGCGGCTGCCCCCACAGATCGAGGAGGACGAGCGCGACAGCGGGCGCCGTCGAGCGCTGCAGGGCATCCCGTCCGACGATGTCGTCGCCGCCTACCGGGCGGTGCTCGGCGTGCTGCGCGACGCATTCCTCGACGCGGCGGCGGCGCTGTCGATCCCACTCGACGCCGTGCTCGCGGGCACTCGCAGACTCTGGGAGCTGACCGACCGGTTCAGCACCGAGCTCGTGTCAGCCCGTCACCAGGTCGAGCTGGACCTGGTGCGGCGGGAGGAACGCGAGCGGCTCACCTTCCTGCACAACGTGCTGACCGGCACCCTCCGGCCGGGAGAGCTCGTCGAGGGCGGCGCCGCCCACGGCCTGCGCACCGACCGGGAGTACTGGGTGATCCGGGCCCGCTCGATGACGCCGGGCCGCGACGCCGTGGAGCTGATCCCCTCGCTCGAACGCGCGACCGCCGCCGCACACCACCCACCACTGCTCGGGCTGATCGGCGAGGACGTCGCCGGGATCATCGCCCGCCCCCCGGACCAGGGCCCGAACCATGCCCTGATCGCCATCGATGGCCCGGTGTCGGCGACCGGGCTGCACACGGCCTTCGTCGAGGCCACCCGGCACCTGGAGATCGCCGCCCGCTTCGACCTGCGCGGGGTCGTGGACGCCGCGCGGCTCTCGCTGCGCGCCGCCGTGGCCGATCACGAACGGCTCGGCGAGATGCTGTACCGCCGGTACGCGGCCAGCGTGCACGCCGGCTCCGGCCTGTCCGCGACCATCCTGCATTCCGTGCAGGTCTACCTGGACCACCGCCGGTCGATCCCGACCACGGCCCGCGCCCTGTCCGTGCACGTCAACACCCTGCGCTACCGCCTCCAGCGCTTCGAGGCACTCACCGGCGCCGACCTGCACGACACCCGTACCGCGTTCGAGGTCTGGTGGGCCCTGCAGTACGCCCGCATCCGCCGCCAACCCGGACCCTGACCCCGGGTCGCCCCGCCGCCCGCTCGATCACCCAGCGGGGCTTCGTTTGATGGCCTGCGCTCCTTCGTTTCACGCATAGTCCCGATTCCGGCCCTCGGCCTACGTTTCCCGAAACCGCCGCACGCCGTGAATGCGGCGTCACCGCTGCTCAGCGAGGAGTTGATATGACCGCCACCGTCGCTGCACCCGTCCTCACCTACGAGGAACTGGTCGAGGCCCGTCGCGCGAGCGGCGTCCCGATGTTCAACGAGAACAAGATGAAGCTGGGGATCTTCGGGGCGAACTGCAGCCACGGCCTCATGGCCACGCACGCCGAGAGCTCGTACGAGCTCACCTGGGAGCACACGCAGAAGATCGCTCAGATCGCCGACGCACTCGGCTTCGAGGCCATGCTGCCGGTGGCCAGGTACCGCGGCATGGGCGGCGAGACGAATTTCAACGGCTCGAACTTCGAGACGCACACCTGGGCGGCCGGCCTGGCCCAGGCGACCGAGAACATCATGGTCTTCTCGACCACGCATGTCCCGACGAAGCATCCCCTCGTCGCTGCCAAGGAGTCGGTCACCGTGGACCACATCTCCAACGGTCGGTTCGGCCTCAACATGACCATGGGCTGGTACAAGGCCGAGATGGAGATGTTCGGCGGGACCCAGCGGGAACACGATGCGCGCTACCGGTACGGATCCGAGTGGATCAACATCGTGAAGCGCATGTGGACCGAGGACGGGAGTGTGGACTTCGCCGGCGAGTTCTTCGAGATCAAGGACGCCCAGTCCGACCCGAAGCCGATCCAGAAGCCGTACCCCGTGCTGGTGAACGCCGGGAACTCGCCGGCCGGACTGGAGTTCTGCGCACGCGAATGCGACTTCAACTTCATCGCTTTCGCCGATCCCCAGGAGGCTCGCAGCACCGCGACCCGGGTCCGCTCGATCGCCCAGAACCTGGGGCGTGACCTCGGGATCCTCGGCTACGGCAACATCGTCTCCCGCGACACCGAAAAGGAGACCAAGGCCTTTCTGAACAGCATTCTCGAGAAGGGCGACTGGGAGGTGGCCCGCATGGTCTCGGGCGGTCTCGGGACCGAGAGCGGATCGTTCGAGAAGATCAAGGCCCTCCAGGAGCGGTTCATCCTCGGTTACGGCGGATACCCGCTGATCGGCACGCCGGAGCAGGTCGTCGAGCAGTTGGTCGAGCTTTCCGACGCCGGCGTCGACGGCATGATGGTGGGCTTTCTCGACTACGTCGAGGAGCTCCCCTACTTCGGCGAGCGAATCCTTCCCCTGATGCGGGAAGCCGGCCTGCGGAAGTGAATGCGGCCATGAGGCTGACGACGGTTTATGGAAGCCCGACGCCTCCCGGAAAGCTCGCCCGCGCCCTCGGGCTCCTTGAGCAGGATGTCCGCGACCGCCATCCCAACTGGGTCGTGGACCGGATCGAGCCGGAGAACCCGGTCGCTCCGGTCGTCGCCACGTGGGGCGACGACGCGGTGGAGAGGATCAGCGGGGCCGACGCGGTCGTGCTCGCCTCGCCCGTGTTCCGCGGATCGATCACCGGCACGCTCAAGCTCTTGATCGACATGCTGCCGAACGAGGCGTTGCGGTCGAAGCCGGTGGGCATTCTCACGGTCGCGGCGGCCCCGCACCATTTCCTGTCCGCCGAACGGCACCTGCGTGACATCCTGAGCTGGTTCGGCGCCCTGACCGCCCCCAACAGCGCCTTCTTCGTCGACCGCGTGTTCGGCGCCGCCGAGGTCGACGCGGAGGCGCTGGCCGATCTCCGGGAGTTCGCCGACCAACTGGTCGTCCTCGCCGAGAACCTGTCCGGCCGGCACTTCGGACCGGACCCCTTGACGGTCCGTTTCACAAGGAAGAAGACATGACCAGTAGCGTCACCGACACCCGTCCGACCGGCCAGGACACCGCACCGGCCCGGAATTTCATCGGCGGCCAGTGGGTTGCCTCGGCCACCACCGGGGTGTCGCGTTCGCCCGCGACCGGGGAGGTGCTCGGCACCTACTACGAGGCGGACGAGGCACAGGTGCGGGAGGCCATTCGCGTCGCGAAGCAGACCTTCGCGACGCACGAGTGGCGAGCGAACCGCCAGCTGCGGGCGCAGGTCCTGAACGAGATGGCCGATCGGATCGAGGCCGCGACCGACGAGCTGGCCCTGCTGCTCGCCCGCGAGAACGGCAAGATCCTGCCCGAGGCCCGGTTCGAGCTCAGCCTCACCCCCTCGAAGCTGCGTTACTACGCGGCCCAGGCACTCACCGACTCGGGTCGCGGCGGCCGGGTGCGCCCCGGCGTCTACTCCATCCTGCTGTCCGAACCGGTCGGCGTCGCCGGCGTCATCGTCCCGTGGAACTCACCGGTCGTGCTCGCCGTCCGGTCGTTCGCCCCGGCGCTGGCCGCGGGATGCACGGTCGTGATGAAGATGGCGGCGCAGACCGCGCTGGTCAACACCCGGCTCACCGAGCTGCTGGCCGAGTGCCCGTCCCTGCCGGCCGGGGTGCTGAACGTGTTCACCGAATCCGGCAGCACGGGCGCCGAGCTGCTGGTCGACTCGCCGGACGTGGCCGCGCTGAGCTACACCGGCAGCACCCGGGTCGGGCGCCAGATCATGGCCAACGCGGGCGCGACCCTCAAGCGGCTCTCGCTCGAGCTCGGCGGCAAGACACCCATGATCGTGTTCGCGGACGCCGACCTGGACGCGGCCGTCGGCACGATCGTCGCCGGCATCACGACCTTCACCGGACAGTTCTGCATGACCGGAAGCCGGGTCCTGGTGCAGGCCTCGGTGGCCGACGAGGTGCGGACCCGGCTGGCCGCGGCGCTCACCGAGGTGCGGGTGGGTCCCGGGGACGCCGAGGGCTCGCAGATGGGGCCGCTCATCGACCTCGCCGGCCGGGACCGGCTGGAAGCGCTGATCGAGGAGAGCCTCGGTGACGCCGAGGTGATCGTGCGCGGCGGCCGCCCCGACGACGAGAGCCTGGCGAAGGGCGCCTACTTCCGCCCGGCGCTGTTCGGGGTGCGCAGCACCGACTCCCCGCTCGTGCAGCAGGAGCTGTTCGGCCCGGTGGCCACCTTCGAGGTGTTCACCACCGAGGAGGAGGCCGTGCGGATGGCGAATGCCACCGAGTACGGGCTGGCCGCCTCGGTGTGGACCCGCGATGGCGCGCGGGGGCTGCGGATGGCCGACGCCCTGGACGCCGGGACCGTGTGGACGAACGGCTGGGCCGTGGTGCTCGACCAGTTCGAGGAGGGCGGCTACAAGCAGAGCGGCCTCGGCCGCCTCAACGGCAATCGGGCCCTGGAGGAGTTCCAGGAGTACAAGCACATCGTCCAGGTCGTCTGAGCTGTCGAAATGGCGGGCATCCCGGCGGGGCCGGAACCGCACGGTGGCGGCGCCCGATCATCGGTGCGCCGCCGCCGTGCGCTGCGCGGGCCGCCGGCCCCCCGGGGCGTCCGCGGTCGGCCCACCGTCGCCCAACGCCCGCCGCAGGGTCTCCGACGGCGGCTCCCCGTAGACGGACCGGTAGAGCGAGGCGAACCGCCCGAAGTTGTAGAAGCCCCAGTCCGTGGCGACCTCGCTGACCATCAGGTCGGCCGATCGGGGATGCAGGAGCTCGGCCCGCGCCGACCGGAGCCGCAGGTCACGCAGGTACCGCAGGGGGGTGCAGCCGAGGTTGCGGAGGAACTGCAGTTGAAGCGTTCGTGCGCCCACCCCGGCGGCGGCGGTCAGATCGGCCAGCGTCGGCAGGTCCCGGACGTGGCCGTGGATGTAGTCCAGCGCGCGGCGCAACGCGGCCGGCGTCGGGGTGTCCGTGGCCTCCTGGAGCAGCCGCTGATGCGGACCGGTCGCGGCGGCGAGAAGGTTCGTCAGGATCATGGCTTCCAGATGCCGGCGCGAGTCCGCGTTCCTCGTCAGGATCCCGCCCTCATCCCATTCGGTGCGCACGAAGTCGATGCACCGCAGCAACCCTTTCCCGGCCGGCGTGGTCAGGTTCATGACCAGGTCGAAGTCGATCGGGTCGGCAACCGGTCGGCGGGCCAGCTCGGCGAGCTGCCCCTCCAGGTCCGCCCGGGGAACCTTGAGCGCGAACTGGGCCGCATCCGCCGCCCCAGTCGATGCGCTGGGCGCGATGCGGAAGCAGGATCGCGGCGCTGCACATGCCGGCGGTGGTCCCGCGGGGGCCGTCCTCACGGGCCACCCGGCTGCTGCCGGACAGCGTGATGTTCACGTGGTACCAGCGTTCGCTGGGGGGAAGCGTGATGCGTGTCTCGGTCCGGTAGGTAAGGTAGCCGAGGGTCAGGCCTCCCGTCTGCACCGCGTTGAGCCGGGCGTCGAGCTGGGACGGGCGCACCGGTTCCAGGATGTGCGGTTCGTAGACGTCGGCGACGACCTCCTGGGCCACCGCCACATCCGCAGTGCGCAGACGGCCGTACTGCCGCAGCGGCTCCGTGACAGCGGGCGCGGCTGTGGCTGACGAGAGGAACATCGGGACCTCCACCTGCGACGCGATCGACCTACACGATCCTCGCGGCCGAAACGGCTAGAGCCACGGGGGTAGCTTGGGAAGGCCCGCCCGTGCCGGACGCCCGGCCAGCCAGGCGGCGAGCTCGGCGACGGGCAGCGTGACGGCCCGAGGCTCGCCGGACCCGTCGATCGTCCATGGTGCGTCGCCGTCGAGGGCCGCGAGGGTGAGCGCCGGACCGTTCCGGCGGGTCCCTCGCCAGGCCGCGATGTCGGCGATCAGCGCGGCGCAGAACCCCTCGGGCAGGTCCGCGAAGCCGATCCCGGTGCCCAGGTCGACCGCGTGCACGCAGACCTCGCGGGCGCGCATCCAGGGCACCTCGGTGGCCCGGACCGTCCGGCCCTGCGCGGTGACGACCTCGGTCTGCCAGGCGGCGTCCGGCAGCGCCCAGAACGCCTCGGCGAGCTCGTCGGCCGACTGTCGCACCCAGGCGCGAAGCTCAGCCGCGGGGCGACGGGCACCCGCCTCGATGTCGGCGGCGCGCTGCTCGGCCGAGGCGTACATCGGGGTCCTTCGCCCGGTCCGGGCCCAGGTCACGAGCCTGCCGATCGCCTCCGCGTTGGATGCGACATGGGCGAGTAGGTGGCGCCGGGTCCAGCCGGGCAACGCGGTCTCGGTGTCGAGGTCGTCCTCGGTCAGTCCGTCGAGTCCCCGCAGCAGCAGCGCCGTTCCCTCGATGACCCACCCGGTGGTTCGGATGGTCTCGGCGGCGAGCGTCATCCCGACACCACCGCCGCCGAGCGGGCGCGGTTCTCCAGCCGCCCGATCCCGTCGATCTGGGTGACCAGCACGGCGCCGTCGGTCAGGTAACGCGGGGGTTTGCGGGCGTGCCCGACGCCGCCGGGGGTGCCGGTGGCGATGACGTCGCCGGGGTTGAGGGTGACGATCTCCGAGACGTAGCGGATCAGCGCGACGGGATCGAAGACCAGGTCGGCGGTGTTGGCCTGCTGCACCGTTTCTCCGTCGACCGACCCGGTGATCGCCAGGCGGGGCCGGACCCCGCCGGGCAGCTCGTCGGGGGTGACCAGCACGGGGCCGAACGGGGTGGTGGCCTCGAAGGTCTTGCCCTGCAACCACTGCGGGCTGCGGTACTGCCAATCCCGCATGGTGACGTCGTTGAGCACCGAGAAACCGGCGATGGCGGCTTCCGCCGTGGCGTCGTCCGCGCGCCGGACCCGTGCTCCGACGACGACGGCCAGCTCGGCCTCCCAGTCGACGGCCTGCGAGGCGGGGTCGAGCGCGATCGGGTCGGCCGGGCCGATGAGCGCCTCGGGGAACTTCGCGAACAAGGTCGGATACGTCGGCAGCTCGCGCCCCATCTCCAGGATGTGGTTGCGGTAGTTGAGGCCGACGCACACGATCTTGCCGGGCCGCGGCACGAGTGGGGCGAGGTCGGCGCTGTCCAGGTCGTGCCGGGTCCCGCCGGTGGCGGCGGCGTCGCGCCAGCCCTCAGTGGCCAGCAGCGCCCCGACGTCGGGGGCGTCGAGCTCGATGGCGACGTCATCCTCGACGCGAGCGGCGCGGGTCCCGTCGGCGGTGCGCAGGGTGGTCAGTCTCATCTGGGTGCTCCCTCCAGCTGCACGCGGTCGGCGTACAGCCGTTCGAAGATCGGGGTGTCGGCGAAGCGGAACAGGTCCAGCCGGGTGTCGGCGGTGAGGGTCAGCGGGGCCCAGGACGGCACGACGACCAGGTCGCCCCGCTCGACCGCCCATTCCTGCTCGCCGACGCGAACCCGGCCCGCGCCGTCGAAGACCTGCCAGACCGCCGATCCGACCTCGCGGCGGGTGGCGGTGCGCACGCCGGGACGCAGCCGGTGCATCTCGGCGCGGATGGTCGGCATGACGTCACCGCCGGTCGTCGGGTTGGTGTAACGGACCGCGGCGTGACCCGGCTCGACCACGCCCGGGTGCCCCTCGACCTCCAGCGCGAGCTGGTCGGCCAGCGCCGCGTCGGTGTGTTCCCAGCGGTAGGCCGCGATCGGCGAGCTCGGCCGGGATCCGGGCAGGGCGACCGGACGCAGCCCGGGGTGGCTCCACAACCGCTCCGCCCGCGAGCGCGCGGGGGTCGAGCGGTCGTTCACCTCCTCGGGACCGAACTCGAAGAACGTCGAGCCGGTGTAGTGGACGAACGGGATGTCCAGCCCGTCGAGCCACGCCATCGGGACCTCGGCCTGGTTGTGGTGACCGTGGAAGGACCAGCCGGGGGTGAGCAGGAAGTCACCGCGCCGCATGGCGACCGGGTCGCCGTCGACGACGGTCCACACCCCCTCGCCCTCGACGACGAACCGGAACGCGTGCTGGGTGTGCCGGTGCACCGGCGCGTCCTCGCGCGGGTTGAGGTACTGGATCGCCGCCCACAGCGTCGGGGTGGCGAACGGTGCCCCACCCAGACCGGGGTTGGCCAGCGCGATCGCCCGGCGCTCACCGCCGCGACCGACCGGCACCAGCGCCCCGGAGCGCCGCGCCAGCTCGACCAGGCCCGCCCAGCGCCACCGGTGCGCGACCGCCTGCGGCCGCGGGCTGGCCGGCATCAGGTCACCGATCTCGGTCCACAGCGGGACCAGCAGCTCTCGTTCGAAGCCGCGGTAGAGATCCTCCAGCTCGGGCGAGGGCGTCGGCTGGCCCGGCGCGTCGAGCGCGGTGAGACGAACCGGCGAGGCGGTGGATGCGCTCATCGAAGGCCCCTTCCGGGAGTCATGGATCCGGCGGAATCGCCTGAGCGATTCGACCGCCAGAATTCGTACGTATACGTACGATAGGGGTCGTCGCCCGCCGCGGCAAGCGCGAGCACCACCCGGCCCCTCTGGCGTGACGGTCGCCATACCGGCCGGGCGACGGCGCCGACGCGCCCGGCCGGTCGTCGACCCCACCCGCGCGGCGCGTCGTCCCGTGGGCCCCTCGTCACGACGAGGCTTCGACCGGCCTCGCGGTATGCGTCACTGCGCACAGATATAGTCCTCAGTAGAGACATCTGCTGAAGCGTCGATAGCGTGAACCGCTTGACACGCTCTCCGACCCTTCCGCAAGCCCAGGCAGTCGCGGCTCGAGGTGAATAGTCTGATCATGTCGATGAACGGTGAAGAGATCGAGATTCATTCGATGCCGGGATTCATGATTCGGCGCCTGCACCAACTGCACGACAGCATCTGGGAAAGCGAGCTCGGTGGCGTCTTCACCCCTCCCCAGTTCGGTGTGCTGGCCACGCTCGCCGCCCACCCGGGCATTCACCAACAGAAGCTCTGTTCGTTGGTCGCGCTCGACTCCTCGACCGGGGCTGACGTCGTCAACAGGCTGATCAGGACAGGTCGGGTCCGCAGGCGGCGGGACGACCGCGATCGCCGGCGCTATCTACTCGAACTGACCGAGGAGGGACGAACGCTGCTCGCCGAGGTGGTACCGTCCGTGCACGAGGTCAATGCACGCCTGACCCGAACCCTCTCGGAGTCAGACCGTACCGATCTGCTCGCCCACATCGATCGGATCCTGTCCCAGGAATCCGGCCGCTGAGCATTTCCTGCCCGGTACTCCAGCATTTATCTGACCGCCTCCATCGCCGGGCCGCCAGGACGATGCGCTCGTCCCGATACCCTCTCGATGTGGGTGGAACGCTGCGACGGGCCTGGGGTCACGTCGGCGCTGCTCTCCGGGCCGCCGGGCACGTGCTCGGCGTCCTGACGCAACTCGGGCTCGTCGTTCTGGGTCTGACGTTCATCGTCAACGGCGATCACGAGACCGCGATCCTTCAGTTGATTTCCTGGTGTCTTCTCGGCTCGGTCTACTGGGTGGTCGTGCTGGTCTCGCTGTCGCTGTCGCTGCGGCGACCCGCCGATGACGTCGAATCGTTCGGTGCGAGATTCCGAGCGAGCCGGGCATCGCGCGCCATCGCGACCGTCGGCACGTTCCTGTCGAGCCTGGTGGGTCTCGGCGCGGCAGCAGAGATGATCGTGTTGCGAAATGAACCCCGGTGGCAGGGTGCCGTTGAGATCATCGCGGTGTGGGCGATGGTGTTGTCGTGGGCGCTCTTCCACTGGGGATACGCCCAGATCTATTACCATCGTTACCACGCGAGCAGCACGAGTCGGCGACCGCTCGAGTTTCCCCGGACCCCGGATCCACGGCGGACCGACTTCGCGTACTTCGCGTTCACGAATGGCACGAACTTCTCGGTATCCGATGTACTCGTCGTCGACTCGCGGATGCGGTGGACGGTCGTCTGGCACACGACGTTCAGCTTCTTCCTGAACGCGCTCATCATCGTTCTCGCGGTGAATACCATCATGAGCGGCGGACCGGGTGGCGAAATCCTGGTCGGCTAGCCGGACCGCTGATCCCCGCCTGCCTTCCCCGGTGCGAACGGTCATGAGCTCGCGCAACGGCGGTGGGCTGCCGCGTGGTCCGGCCGACAGTCGGCTCGCGATAGGTCAGGCGACGCAGAAGCACCTCGGCAGGCCCCCGCTGACCCCGTCGGCGCATGAACTCGGCCAACAGTACGGTCATCGCCCACGTCGCGGTTGCCACCACGGCGACCGGCGCCACCGTCAGATGGTCCCCCAGGCCACCACCGTAGGAAGCCAGCACCGAGACGAGCACCACCGACTGCAGCAGGTATGAGGTCAGCGACCGCTGACCGCAGGCCGCCAGCGCGGTGACGACCCTCCCGTGGCGCTGGCCCACTCGGATGGCGACAAGCCCGGCGATCGCGGCGTACCCGATCCCGCCCGCATAGCCCGTGACCGTATGCACCGCCGCGACCAGCACCAATGCCTCTGCCGAGGGCACCTGCCACCAGTCGGCCCCCATCAGCGCCATCGGCAGTCCACCCCCGACAGCCAACCCGGCGCCGAGGACCCCGACCCGCACCAGCAGACGTCGATGCCTTTCGGGGTCATCGAGCACTCGGCGGCGCGCCGCCCAGATCCCGAGCAGCAGCGGTGGCACCAGGTTGATCACGGAGTTGAGGAGCACGCCAGGCAGCCACTCCCCGACGCGGTCCGCGACGGCCATCACCGCGTTCGTGGTGGTGGCCGCGGTCCCGTGATCAGGGCTGACCGAGTGCGCCACCGCGCCCAGCGTCGTCACCGGCACCATCCACACCGCCGCCGCGAGCAGCAGCGTCCGGTCGCTCACGCGCGTCAGCACCCCGGCGAGCATGACCCCGAGCGCCCCGTACGCACCCAGGATGTCTCCGGAGAAAAGCAGTAGCGCGTGCAGAAAACCGAAGGTCACCAACCACCAGCCGCGCCGGCGGATCAATTTTCGGATCGTCACCGGGTCAACTCCGACAGAGGTGTGCCGGCGGAGCATCTGAATCATGCCATAACCGAACAGAAACGCGAACATCGGATAAGCGCGGCCATCGACCGCGACCATCTGCAGCAGCACGACCACCTTGTCCGGAATCGCGTCCGGAATGCGATACCCTCGCACACCCTTGGGATGGCCGTACAGAAAGCCGGGAGCATTGGCCAATGCGATGAACAGCAGCATCGCGCCGCGCGCCAGATCCGGCGCCAGCGACCGAGCGGATACCGAGATGGCGCCCGGAGCGGAAGACCCGCTCATGCTGGAGTCCGTCACGGAGTCGCTCCATTCGAGATGAGCAGGAAAAGCCGATCGAGCCGGTGGTCTGCCCGGTCAGGGACATACCCAGACTCGCGTCGGTGGCCGGCTCAGTCGAGGGTGTCCACCCCAGAGTCGCCGGGCGAGAGCCCCCGACCTGAGTTGGGGGTAGCCCCAGATCCTCGGCGTCGCCGATCCACCGCAGCGACCTCCACGTCGTGGGAGCAAGCGGATCGTGGCCGGGACGGCCTCAGAGCGCACGCGGGGCGTACATGATGACGGCGACGCCGACCAGGCAGATCAGCGCACCGGTGATGTCCCATCGGTCGGGGCGGAAGCCGTCGAGTACGACGCCCCAGAGCAGCGAACCCGCTACGAACACCCCGCCGTAGGCAGCGAGAATGCGGCCGAAGTGCGCGTCGGGCTGCAGCGTCGCGACGAACCCGTAGATTCCCAGCGCGATCACGCCGGCGCCCATCCAGAGCCAGCCGCGGTTCTCCCGCACGCCCTGCCACACCAGCCAGGCGCCACCGATCTCGGCCAGCGCCGCGAGAACGAACAGGACGATCGAGCGCGCGACGGTCACGCCGTCAGCGTAGATCGCGTTCCGGCTCCGGCATCGCGAGCAGGGCACGGTTGCCGGTCGGCTGCGACGGATGCCCTACCACTCGTCCAGCGCATCATGGCTCCATAACGTCCACGGGGCGGCCTGCCCAGCGCATTTATGGAGCCATGACGCAGCGTGGAGCCTGGTGCCCGTTCCACCTCGCGCCTATCGTTGGCCCATCGCCAACTCGAGGCGAGAGGGGCGAGGCCATGGCCACCGTCGACGAGATCGCGCCCGAGATCTTCCGCATCGACCTCGGTGCGACCCCCGGCAGTCCCGTCACCACGAGCTTCTTCCTTATCCGCGACGACCAGCCGACGTTGATCGAGACCGGGTACCGCAAGACCTTCGACGATGCCTGGGACGCGGTGAGCCGGTTGCTCGACCCGGTGGCGCTGAGGTACATCGTCGTGCCGCACCTGGAGGGGGACGAGTCGGGCGCGCTCAACCGGTTCCTCGAACGCGCCCCGCACGCCGAACCGGTCGGCAGCCCGATCGGAGCCGCGCTCAACCTGTCCGACTTCGCCATTCGTGATCCCGTTGCCGCCGACGAGAACACGGAACTGGACCTGGGGGCGCACCGGCTGCGCTTTCTCGTCACGCCATACGTCCATCAGTGGGACTCGATGCTGGCCTACGACGCGGCCACCGGAACCGTCTTCTGCTCCGACGTGTTCATCTCCCTCGGCGACGGCCCTGCGGTGATCGACCGCGACGAGAGCGACGCCATGCTCGACGCCTACCGGGCCATCGGGATCTTCCCCTCGAAGCGGCACCTGGACTCGGCGCTGGACAAGATCGAGGCGGTCGGTCCCGTGACACTCGCGTGTCACCACGGCAGCGTCAAGGGTGGCCGTGCGGTGTGGGGCTACCTGCGGGCCCTGCGGGAGAACGACGTCAGCGGGCTGACCGACTGGAATCCCATGGCCGAACCGGGCTGAGAATCAGCCCCGGGCTGCATCATGGTTCCATGACGCGGCCCGGGGACACTCACCCAGCGCGTCATGGCTCCATAATGCGGTCGACATGGCGCCGCCGGGCTGGGCAGCCGCGTCAGCCCCCGGCACGCTCCTTCTGGTAGCGCTCGGTCATCACCTGGACGGCGGTCATCTGGGTCGCGGCGTGCGCCTCGCGGGTCTGCTCGGCCCGCTGCTTGGCCGCGAGGGTGGGCTCGGCCTGGCCCTGGAAGTGCGGGAACACCTCCTGGGCGATGAGCTCGAAGGAGCGCTTCGTAGCCTCCGGGTTGGCCCAGTCGTGCGCCATGAGCAGCATCGCGCCGAACCCGCCGTTGGACTGGTCGGCCAGCCGCTGCACCTGCGCCCGGGCGTCCTCGACCGTGCCGATCGCCCCGATCCCGGCCTCATTGACGAAGTCGATCATCTCCTTGAGGTTGCCGCCCTCGACCGCCATCTGCGGGAAGGCCGCGACCTTCTGGAAGTAGCGGAACCACTGCTCGATGCCGAACTCGACGTCCTTGTACGCCTGCTCGCGGGTCTCCGCGATATGCATCAGCCCGACCAGCCGCCACCCGGACCGGTCCGGCGTGGGCCGGCCGTAGTGCGCGGCCCGCTCCTCGACGACGTTCCAGTGGTGGGCCAGCGCATCGAACCCGTCCTGGGTCAGGGTGGCTCCGATCGAGAGCAGCCCGACACCGTGCTGGCCGGCCAGCCGCGGCCCGGTCGGCGACGCGACGGCGGCGACGGCGACGTCGAAACACGGATCGGTGTAGGGACGCAGCTGCAGCTGAGCCTCGATGAGGTTGTGCGTGCGGGTCTGCTCGGTGACGACCTCGCCGCGCAGCAGGCGCATGATGATGTCGAGGTTGACGTCGAGCAGCTCGCGGGTGTCGGTCGGGTTCAACCCGATCATCGCCGAGTCGGTGGGCAGCGAGCCCGGCCCGACCCCCAGCATCGACCGTCCGCGGGTGAGATGGTCGAGCATCACCATGCGGTCGGCGACCCACAACGGGTTGTGGTAGGCGATCGAGGTGACACCGGTGCCCAACTTGATCCTGCGGGTCCGCTCGGCGGCGGCGGCGATGAAGATCTCCGGAGACGCGATGATCTCACTTCCCGCGGAGTGGTGCTCGCCGATCCACGCCTCGTCATAACCGAGGCGATCGAGGTGTTCGACCAGCTCGAGGTCGCGCTGCATCGCGAGGGTGGGGTTCTGTCCGGCGGGGTGGAACGGGGCGAGGAAGATTCCGAACCGCAGTCTGCTCACGTGGTCCTCCTGATCGTCGTCGATCGTCGACGGCGACGCGCGGGGCGGCCGCTCGTCACGGATGCCCCGATCCTGACGTGGCTCACGCTGCGCGGACTGTGCGGATTGTGGACAGCTATTCGCGGTCCGGTCGCCCGATACCCGCCAGATACAGCACGCCGAGCACCGCGCCGGGCGGCGCGGCCGTCCACACCCACCACGGATAGACCCAGCCGATGGTCAGCACGAGCAGACCCCACACGATCAGGTTGACCACGGCGATGCTGGCGAAGACGATCGTGAGCACCCGCATCGTGACGCCCCCGGCCGTGTCGGAGAACACCCGGGGCCGGGCGGGGCTGCGGGGGCGGGCGGGGAGGTCCGCGGTGAGCCGGGCGAGTTCGCCGCGGGTCTTGCTGTCCCAGGCCGCCCGGGTCCGCGCGTCGAACTCGTTCAGGTCGAGCAGGCCCTCTCCGTGCGCCCACTGCAGCCGGTCCTGAACCGCTCTGCGGTCCGCGTCGGACGCCCGGAGGTCGTCCGGGCGTGCGAGATCGTCCACACCCCCATCGTGCCACGGGCCACGGGCACGGCTTCCACCCCTCTCTTGCACTCATGCGAATGAGTGCATATATTTCGCCGCGTGAGTGCGGATCACGGGCATGGACACGGGCACGGCTTCGCGGCCGGGGTGAGCGCGTCAGCTCGGTATGCCCGACGGCTATGGATCTCGCTCGGCGTGCTGGCGGTGTTCCTGGCCGTCGAGGTCGTCGTCGGGCTCGCCACGTCCTCGCTGGCGCTGCTGTCGGATGCCGGCCACATGTTCACCGACGTGCTCGGCGTGGGTATGGCACTGGCCGCGATCACGACGGCCCGCCGGTCGGCGGCATCCGATCGGCACACCTTCGGGCTCTACCGGGCCGAGGTGCTCGCCGCGCTGGCGAACGCGGTGCTGCTGTTCGGGGTGGCCACCTGGGTGATCATCGAGGCGGTTCAACGGTTCGCGGCCCCCCCGGAGATCCCCGGTGTCCCGCTGATGGCCACCGCCGCGGCGGGGCTGGCCGCCAACCTCGTGGTCTTCGCGCTGCTGCGGGAGGGCGCGAAGGAAAGCCTGAACCTGCGCGGTGCCTACCTCGAGGTGCTCGCCGACACGCTCGGCTCGGTCGGGGTCCTGCTCGCCGGTGCCGCGGTCTTCGTCTTCGGCTGGACCTGGGTCGACCCGGTGGTCGCGATCGGGATCGGACTGTTCGTCCTGCCGCGGACGTTCGTGCTGGGGAAGCAGGCGGTCCGCATCCTGGTGCAGGCCGCGCCCCCACACGTCGACTTGGCCGCGATCCGCGCCGAACTCGGTGCGCTCACGGGCGTCGAGGACGTGCACGACGTGCACGTGTGGACCCTCACCTCGGGCATGGAGGTCGGCTCGGCGCATCTGAGGGTCGGCCCCCACTGCGATCCCGCCACGGTTCTCTCCCAGGCCCGGACGTTGCTGGCCGACGGCCACGGGATGACGCATTTCACGCTGCAGGTCGAGCCCCCGGGTTCGCAGACCCGCTGCGCCGAGCTGTCGTGGTGAACAGATGATGTTCTGATAACGACATGGCCAACCCGTTCGACGACCTCGATGTCGGTGCCTTGCGCCGCCGCCGGACGATGAAATGGACCCGATTCGGACCGGACGTGCTGGCCGCGTGGGTCGCGGAGATGGACGTGCGGACCGCGGAGCCGATCTCGGATGCGCTCCGCGAGGCCATCAGGCGGCAGGACTTCGGCTATCCGCCACCCGACCAGCTGAGCGGACTTCCCGCCGCCTGCGCGGAGTTCCTGTCGACCGCCTACGGCTGGCAGGTCCAGCCCGGGGACGTGCGCCTGGTCAGCGACGTCCTACGGGGCGTGGCGGCCGCCATCCACGCGTTCAGCCCGCCCGGCTCGGCCGTCATCCTGCCGACCCCGGCCTATCCGCCGTTCTTCGCCGTCATCCGGCAGTGCGGACGCCCCGTGATCGAGGTCCCGATGGGGTATCGCGACGGCCGTCGGACGATCGACCTCGATGCCGTGGCCGCCGCGCTGGGCCGCGGGGCCGCGACGGTGCTGCTGTGCAACCCGCACAACCCCACCGGACACGTCGCCGACCGAGACGAGCTGGTCGCGTTGGCCGAGACGGTCGAGCGCGGCGGCGGCAGGGTGATCGCCGACGAGGTGCACGCCCCACTGACCTACCCGCCGACCCGCCACATCCCCTATCCGACGGTGTCCGCCGCGGCCGCGGCGCACGCGGTCACCGTCACCTCGGCGTCGAAGGGCTGGAACATCCCCGGGCTGAAATGCGCCCAGGTCGTGCTGAGCTCCCCCGCCGACGCCGAACGCTGGGACCGGCTGACGCTCGCCGAGATCGGCCCCGCCGCGCCACTGGGCATCGCGGCCAACATCGCCGCGTACACCGCGGGCGGGCCGTGGCTCGCCCACGTCCTGGATCACCTCGACGGCAATCGCGTCCTGCTCGCCGACCTGCTCGCCGCGCATCTGCCCGGGATCGGCTATCGGATCCCGGACGGCACCTACCTGGCCTGGCTGGACTGCCGTCGCCTCGGCGTCGCCGACCCGGCGGCGTTCTTCCTCGAACACGCCGGCGTGGCCGTCAACCCGGGCGCAGGCTTCGGGACCGGCTACGACACGTTCGTCCGGCTGAACTTCGCCACCACCCGCCCGCTGCTGACCGAGATCATCGAGCGGATGGGCCGAGCGGCCGGTGCCCCCGCCGGCTGATGTCCCGCCGCCGGGTACGGCAGGATCTGCGGGCGTGACCAGCCAGCACCCCGTCGCTGCCGTTCCCGACCGGCTCTTCGACGACGACGACCGGGAACGACGGTGGCGGGCACGGTTCACCGCCACCCGGATGTCACGACCCGACTGGGCCCGCGACGCGCCCGGGCGCAGCGTCTACACGTCCAATGCCAGCGGCACCACCGAGATCTACGCCTGGGACCGGCCGACCGACCGGCACCGTCAGGTCACCAGCAGGCGCAACGGCACACACGTGGCGGAGCTGCCCCCCGACGGCACGACGCTCTGGTGGTTCGACGACACCGACGGCGACGAGTTCGGCCGCTGGGTCGCCGAGCCGTTCGACGGGCTGCCCGACGGTGCACGGCCGAGCGCGGCGGTGCCCGGCGTCGAGGACGGCTACCCCGCCGGGCTGGAGATCGGCCGCACGCTGACCGCCGTCGGCACCTCGACCGACGAGGGCTCGCGAATCTGGCTGCACCGCCGCGACAGCACGGCCGAGGCCGCAGTGATCTACGAGCATCCGCAGGACGCCGGCGTCGGCGCGCTGTCGGAGGACGAGACGCTGCTGGCCATCAGCCACTCCGAGCACGGCGACTCACGCCACCCGGCCGTCCGCGTGCTGCGTACCGCCGACTTCTCGACGGTCGCCGAGAAGTCCGACGGCCCCGGAAGGGGACTCACCCCGCTGGCCTTCGCGCCGGTGGCGGGCGACCCCCGGCTGCTGCTGCTGCACGAGCGGCGCGGCCGCGAGGAGCTGCTGCTGTGGGATGTCGTCGCCGACCGTGAGACCGAGCTGGCCATCGACCTGCCCGGCGAGCTGTTCGCCGACTTCTATCCGGACGCCACCGCGCTGCTCGTCTGGCACATCCACGCCGCGCGCACCCGGCTGCACCGCTACGACCTGGACACCGGAAAGCTGACCGAGCTGACCACCGCGCCCGGCTGCATCGGTTCGGCACGGGTCCGGCCCGACGGCACGGTCGAGTACACGTGCTCGTCGGCGGCGCAACCGCCCTCCATCCGGGCGTTGTCCCCCGATGGGGACGACCGGGAGCTGCTCGTCCCGCCCGGCGGTCCGGCACCGGGCTCGGTGCCGCTCACGGATGCGTGGGTGGACGGACCGGGCGGACCGGTCCATGTGCTGATCGCCCGGCCTGCGGGCGACGGGCCCCACCCGGCGGTCTTCAGCCTGCACGGCGGCCCGCACGCGGCCGACGAGGACCGGTTCAGCCCGATCCGGGCGGCCTGGGTGGACGCCGGGTTCGCCGTCATCGAGGTCAACTACCGCGGCTCGACGGGCTACGGGACGCCGTGGCGCGATGCGATCGAGGGCCGCCCCGGGCTCACCGAGCTCGAGGACGTGACCGCCGTCCACGACTGGGCGGTCTCCACCGGGCTGACCGACCCGCGGCGCACGGTCGTCGAGGGCTGGTCGTGGGGTGGATTTCTGGCCCTGCTCGCCGCGGGGACGCAACCGGACCGGTGGGCGGCGGCGATCGCCGGGGTGCCGGTGGCCGACTACCTGGCCGCCTATGCCGACGAGATGGAGCAGCTGCGCGCCTTCGACCGGGCGCTGTTCGGTGGCTCACCCGAGCAGCGACCCGAGACCTACCGGACCGCCTCCCCGCTCACCTACGTCGCGGACGTGCGCGCGCCGATCCTCGTGCTGGCCGGGGAGAACGACCCGCGCTGCCCGATCCGGCAGATCGACAACTATCTCGACGCGTTGGCCGCGCGACCCGATCCGGTGCGCTACGAGGTGAGCCGGTTCGACGCCGGCCACGGTTCCCTGGTGGTCGAGCAGACGCTGCGGCACGTCGCCACGGAGATCGACTTCGCCCGGCGCATGCTCGGCTGAGCCGGCTCAGTCCCCCAGCAGATCCAGCAGTTTCTCCGGCGGCCGGGCCACCACGGCCCGGTCGCCGAGCAGCACGATGGGCCGCTCGATGAGGATCGGGTTCGCCGCCAGCGCGTCGAGCAGCGCGTCCCGGTCGGCGTCGGCCAGCCCGAGCTCGCGATATCGGGCCTCGCCGGTACGGGTGATCGCGCGCGGGTCGTCGGTGCCCAGCCTGCGCAGCACGTCCTCCAGCTCGGCGCGGGTCGGCGCGTCATCGAGATAGCGCACGACGTCGGCGTCGACACCGCGCTCGGTGAGCAGATCGAGCGCGCCCCGGCTCTTCGAGCAACGCGGGTTGTGCCAGACGACGGGACGATCAGCGGTGGCCACGCCATAATCGTAGGCGCCATGCCCGACCGCATGAACCTCACCGCCGGGACCCTCGTCTTCGACGGCGACTGCGGGTTCTGCATGCGCGCCCTCGGCTGGCTGCGCGTGCTCGACCGGGACAGTCGGATCACCACGGTGCCCGCACAGCGACCGGACGCGCCGACGCTCGTCGACGCCACCGCCGAGCAGTGCAGGGCCTCGGTGCGCTGGAAGGGGGCGGACGGCAGCACGGCCGCGGGGGCGGAGGCGGCGAACGCCGCGCTGTCCGTCGCGCTGGGCACCGACCTGCCGATGCGGCTCTACCGCCGCACGCAGAACCTCCAGGAAACCTGCTACGAGTGGATCTCGCGGAACCGCGGCCAGCTCCCGGGTCTCACCCCGTGGTGCCGGCGATACCCCGGTGACTGTGGCCGCGTGAGCTGAGGCTTTCCAGCGGAAACCGCTTGCCGCCGCGGCGTACGCACCGGCCACGATGGCGTGGTGACCACAGCGACGAGCCGCATCAGCGGGGGCAGGACAGGGATCGCGACCTACCGGGACGTGCTCGCCCTGCCCGGCGTGGGCTCGCTGTCGCTCATCGGGTTCCTCGTGCGGATCCCGGCGTCCGCCGGGCCGATCACCGTGACGCTGCACGTGGTGCTCGGACTCGGGCAGGGCTATGCGGCGGCGGGCACGGTCGGGGCGGCCACCACGATCGGGATGGCGCTCGGCGCGCCCCTGCTGGGACGGCTGATCGATCGCCGCGGGCTGCGCCTGGTGCTCGTGCTGACCACCTGTGCGGAGGTCGGCTTCTGGGCGGTGGCGCCGTGGCTGCCGTTCCCGGCGCTGCTGGTGGGTGCGCTGCTCGGCGGTCTGCTCGCCCTGCCGGTGTACTCGGTCGTGCGGCAGGCGATCGCCGCGCTCGTGCCCACCGCGCGGCGGCGTCCGGCGTACGCACTGGACTCGATGTCGGTCGAACTGTCCTACATCCTCGGGCCCGCCGTCGGGACGGCGCTCGCCGTCGGCGTCTCGACGACGGCCGCGATGGCCGTCGTCGGAGCGGGCTACGCGCTCGGCGGTGTGGCGCTGTGGATCCTCAACCCCCCGACGCGGGCCGAGACGCCGCACGATGGCCGACGCGAGACGGGGCCGGTCTCGGAGTGGCTGACGCCAAAGCTCGTGGCCACCCTGCTCGCCACCACCGCCGCCGCGGCCGTCGTCTTCGGGTGTGAGCTGGGGATCGTCGCGGCGCTGCAGGGCAGCGGGCAGGCCGGCCTGATCGGCGTCGTCATCGCGGTGTGGTGCCTGTCCTCACTGGCCGGCGGCTATCTGTACGGGGCCGCGCACCGTTCCCGCTCGCTGTATGCGCTGGTCGCCGCGCTCGGGCTGGCCACCCTGCCGGTGGCGCTCGGCGGATCCTGGTGGACCTTCGCGCTGCTGCTCATCCCCGCCGGGCTGGCCTGCGCGCCGTCGCTCACCGCCAGCGCCGACGCCGTCGCCGCACTGGCCCCGGACCGGGTCCGCGGCATGGTCACCGGGCTGCAGGGCTCGTCGATCACGCTCGGCGCCGCGTTCGGCGCGCCGCTGGCCGGGGCGCTGATCGACGCGATCTCTCCGGCGGCGGCGATCGTCACCGCCGGGCTGGTGGGTGTCGCGATGGCCGGCGCGTCGGCGCTCATCGCCCGCCGATGATCAGACGGGCCGAACCCGGATACGGCACACTGTCGGGTGATGAGCGCTCCCCCTGGCCCCGTTCGGCACGGCACCCCGCCGCCCTTCTCCCCGCCGCGTCGCCGCGGTGGATCCGGGAGATTCCTGGCGGCCGGGCTGCTCACCGCCATCGCGGCGGTCGGGCTGCTTCCGGATCTGCTCTTCCGGATGGACCACTTCAGCCCGTTCGCGCAGCTCATCGCGTTCCGGCCGCTGCTGCTCGGTGCGGTGGCGGTGCTCGCCGCGCTCGCGGTGCTGGGGACGCTGTACCAGCCGCGGGCATGGCCGTTCGCCGTCGGCCTGGTCGTCGTGACGCTCCTGGCGAGCGCGCTGGTGCTGCCGCGCGCCATTCCCGACCCGTTGCGCACGTCCGGGCGGGCACTCACCGTGCTCACCTTCAACACCTACGAAGGGGCCGCCGACACCGGCGCGCTCGCCGCGCTGATCCGCTCCCAACGCCCCGATCTCGTCTCGCTGACCGAGGCGGGCGCGGGCTACCGCGACCGGATCGCCCCGCTGGTCGAGCCGCTCGGCTACCAGGTTCGGGCCTCGACCGGGCACGGAACGGCCGACGTCAACGGGGTCGCCGCGATCGTCTCCCGCACACTGGGCGATGTCGAGATGAGGATCGGGGACACATCCTTCCCGTATATCGAGGTCACCGGTGGCGCACTCGGCCGCCTGCACTTCGTCGCGTTCCACTCGGTCGCGCCGACCGCGGGCGCGGTCCCACACTGGCGCTCCGATCTGGCCCTGCTGTCCCGGTGGTGCGAGGGTACGGAACCCGCGATCGTCGCGGGCGACCTGAACGCCACCCTCGACCACTCGGTGCTGCGTGCCGCGACGTCCGGGTGCGGTGATGCCGCCGCCCAGCGCGGGGCGGGCCTCGGTTCGACGTGGCCCACCTGGGCCCCCCGCTGGCTCGGCCCGCAGATCGACCACGTGCTCAGTTCCGACGGCATCGCCGCGGAGACGTTCTCGATCCACGACATCCCCGGCAGCGACCACCGCGCCGTCGTCACCACGCTGCGGGTACCCGAGCAGATGTCCTAGTCGTCGAGGTGGATCTCGTCGAGCACGAAGCGCTCGATGTCCAGCACGAACCCGCGCACCCGCGTCTGCGGCAGCAGGAACGGGTCGTGGCGCAGCTGAGCCATGTCCCGGCGCACGCTCAACGCCGTGTTGCGGAACGCGTGCGTGCGCCACGGTGGGCGCATCCCGACCTCGGTCGCGAGCTCCTCGCAGAACTCGTCATCGGTGAACATCGTCAGGCCGCAGCCGGTGTGCTGGACGATCACCACGTCCCGGGTCCCGAGCTTGCGCTGGCTGATCGTCAACGACCGAATCACGTCGTCGGTGACGACGCCGCCCGCGTTGCGCAGCACGTGCACCTCGCCCAGCTTCAGCCCGAACAGCGCGAAGGTGTCGATCCGCGAGTCCATGCAGGTCAACAGGGCGGTCTGGAGGGAAGGCGGGACGGCGAGTCCCTCCGCGTTGGCGGCGGCGAGCTGTCCGCCCCCCGCTTCATAGCGGCGCACCAGTTCCTCATGGCTCATGACGCAAAACTAGCGGGGCCCCGGGCAGGCGCATGAGCTGGTGGCCGGCAGCGCGTTATGGCTCCATCACGCGCTGGGCGGCCGGGCACGGACCGCGTTATGGCTCCATAACGCGGTGGGCGGGCGGGTCTACAGGCCGGCCGCGACCGTCTCGGCGATCTCGTAGGTGTTCAGCGCGGCGCCCTTGCGCAAGTTGTCCCCGCACACGAACAGCTCCAGGGTGTTCGGGAAGTCGAGCGCCTGCCGGATCCGGCCGACCCAGGTCGGGTCCTCGCCGACGACCGTGGCCGGAGTCGGCCACTCGCCCGCCGCGGGGTCGTCACACAGCACGATCGTCGGCTGGGCGGCGAGAACCTTGCGGGCGGCCTCCACCGACACGTCCCGGCCGAACGTCGCGTGCACCGCGAGCGCGTGGGTGGTCACCACCGGCACCCGGACGCAGGTGGCCGACACCTTGAGCTCGGGGATGCCGAGGATCTTGCGCGACTCGTTGCGCACCTTGAGTTCCTCGGACGACCAGCCGTCGTCCTTCAACGATCCTGCCCAGGGCACGACGTTGAGCGCCAGCGGGGCGGGGAACGGCGAGTCGGTGCCCAGACCGGCCTCGCGCAGAACCTCGGCGATGTCGCCGCTGCGGTGACCGACCGGCTTGCCGGCCAGCGCCGCCAGCTCGGCGTAGAGCCGGTCGATGCCGGGCTGGCCGGCGCCCGAGGCCGCCTGGTACGAGGAGACGACCAGCTCGCGCAGCTCGAACTCCCGGTGCAGCGCCCCCATCGCCGCCATCATCGACAGCGTCGTGCAGTTGGGATTCGCGATGATCCCCTTCGGCCGGTTCGCCGCCTCCGCGGCGTTGACCTCGGGCACCACCAGCGGCACCTCAGGATCCATCCGGAATGCACCGGAGTTGTCGACGGCGACCGCTCCCCTGGCGGCGGCGATCGGTGCCCACTGCGCGCTGACCTCGTCCGGGACATCGAACAGCGCCACGTCGACGCCGTCGAAGACCTCAGGCGCCAGCGCCTGCACGGTGATGTCCTGGCCACGGACCCGCAGCACCGTGCCCGCCGACCGCGGCGAGGCCACCAGCCGGATCTCGTGCCACGGCACCGACGGCCGCGCGTCGATGATCTCGATCATCGTCGAACCGACGGCGCCGGTCGCCCCGACGATCGCCACAACCGGACCCTGCTGACTCATCGTCCACTCCCCGCATACACGACGGCCTGCTCGTCGCCGCCGAGGTCGAACGCCCGGTGCAGCGCGCGCACGGCGTCGTCGAGCTCGTCGACCCGGCAGATCACCGAGATCCGGATCTCCGAGGTGTTCATGGTCTCGATGTTGATCCCGACCGCTGAGAGCGCTTCGCAGAACGTGGCGGTGACGCCGGGGTGGTTGCGCATCCCGGCACCCACCAGCGAAACCTTACCCACCTCCGGGTCGAAGATCAGCTCCTCGAAACCGACCTGCTCCTTGATGGTCTCCAGGGCGCTCACGGCCCGCGTCCCGTCCTTCTGGGGCAGGGTGAAGGTGATGTCGGTGCGCCCGTCCGACTCGCGCGAGATGTTCTGCAGCACCATGTCGATGTTGATCTCCGCGTCGGCCACGGTGCGGAAGATGCGCGCGGCCATCCCCGGCGTGTCCGGCACCCCGACGACGGTGATCTTGCCCTCGGACCGGTCGTGCGCGACCCCGGTGAGGATGGGGTTCTCCAACGGAATCTCCTCGATCGAACCGGCGACCAGCGTCCCCGGCTTGTCGTTGTACGAACAGCGCACCCGCAGCGGCACGTTGTACCGCCGCGCGTACTCCACCGCCCGCAGGTGGAGCACCTTCGCACCCGAGGCGGCCATCTCCAGCATCTCCTCGTAGGTGACGCTCTCGAGCCGCTGCGCATCGGGCACGATCCGGGGATCGGCGGAGAAGATGCCGTCCACATCGGTGTAGATCTCGCAGACATCGGCCTCCAGCGCGGCGGCGAGGGCCACCGCGGTGGTGTCCGAGCCGCCGCGGCCGAGCGTGGTGATGTCCTTGGAGTCCTCGCTCATGCCCTGGAATCCCGCGACGAGAACGATCGAACCCTCGTCCAGCGCGCTGCGCAGCCGGCCCGGGTTGACGTTGACGATGCGCGCGTCGCCGTGCTTGGCGGTGGTGAGCATGCCGGCCTGCGAGCCGGTGAACGACCGCGCCTCGGCGCCGAGGGCGTGGATGGCCATCGCGACGAGGGCGTTGGAGATCCGTTCACCCGCGGTGAGCAGCATGTCCAGCTCGCGAGCCGGCGGGGCCGGAGAGATCTGCCTGGCCAGATCGGTCAACTCATCGGTGGTGTCGCCCATCGCGGAGACGACCACGACGACGTCGTGTCCCTCTTTGCGGGCCCGGACGACGCGCTCGGCGACCTTCTTGATGCGGTCTGCGTCCTGAACCGATGAGCCGCCGTACTTCTGCACGACGAGGGCCACCCCGACCTCCTGTTCCTGCCCCGCGACCGGGTGCCGCCGGCGTTTGCGGTGTCTGACCCGGCACGCGGATCGATGCGAGGCACCGCCGCAGTCCGAGCGCTGGTCGGAAATCGAGCCTACCTGCGGCACTCATCCGCGTTAACGCCGATGACGGATCCCACAGCGCCGCTGAGCGCATACCGGGCGGACCGGGTCTTCCAGCGGCCCGGACCTCAGGCGAGGCGGCGCACGATCCGGACCACGACCGCGGTCACCCCGAACCAGACGAGCGCGGCGAGCCCGTAGTTGAGGGTGACCGCGAGCTTGGGCTCGTCAGGCAGGAACAGATCGTCGAGCCCGAGGTTGAACCGGGCCGCCAACTCCGCCACGTAGATCGTCAGATGGTTGGCGGGGTTCGCATCGAGCAGCGTCAGAGCGACGTGCAGGACCAGGACGAGCGCGATCGCCGTTCCGATGATCCGCACTGCATTCGCCAGCAGCGCCGCGCCGCGGCGCGTCGCGGTCCCCACGCCCATCAGTCCTCCCGGCGGACGATCGGCTTGCATCCTGACACGTTCGTGCGGCCGCGACAGCCCACCGCTGTCGTCCGTTCGGGTGTGTCGGACGTGCGCTGCGTCCCAATTCCCGGGACCTGGTTGCCGAGCGACGGGGCGACGGGTCTACCCTCTCGTGCGTGGCGCACCTGCTCCTTCGCCGCCGCGGCGGGGTCTGACCGACCGGCCCCTCGTCGCGGAGTTCGGCGTGCTTGCCGGTCAATGATCCGGCACACATCCCGAAGGAGCGACCACAGTGAACTCGTCGTCCGACGCCTACTCCGCTTCCTCCGCCAGCCGCCTGCGCACGCCGTCGCGCCCCGCTCCCGAGGACCAGGCTCCCTGGAACCCGCAGCGCGGGTCGCAGATGCCGATTCACCGGTACCGCCCGTTCCACGAGGTGGTCGAGCCGGTGTCCCTGCCCGACCGCACCTGGCCGGACAAGCGGATCACCAAGGCTCCCCTGTGGTGCGCGGTCGACCTGCGCGACGGGAACCAGGCGCTGATCGACCCGATGAGCCCGGCCCGCAAGCGCCGCATGTTCGATCTGCTCGTACGCATGGGCTACAAGGAGATCGAGGTCGGCTTCCCGGCCGCGAGCCAGACCGATTTCGACTTCGTCCGCGAGATCATCGAGGGTGAGCTGATCCCGGACGACGTCACCATCCAGGTTCTGACCCAGTCGCGGCCCGAGCTGATCGAACGCACCTACGAGGCGTGCGAGGGCGCTCCCCGGGTGATCGTGCATCTGTACAACTCGACGTCCGTGCTGCAGCGCCGCGTCGTGTTCCGGTCCGACCGGGCCGGCATCACCAAGATCGCCACCAGCGGCGCCGAGGAGGTGCTGCGGTTCAGCGAGAAGTACCCGAACACCGAATGGCGCTTCGAGTACTCCCCGGAGTCCTACACCGGCACCGAGCTGCAGTACGCGGTCGAGGTCTGCAACGCGGTCAGTGAGATCTGGCAGCCGACACCGGAGTCCCCGATGATCGTCAACCTGCCGGCGACCGTCGAGATGGCCACCCCGAACGTCTACGCCGACTCGATCGAGTGGATGCACCGGCACCTGGCTCGCCGCGAGGGTGTCGTGCTGTCGCTGCACCCGCACAACGACCGCGGGACCGCGGTCGCCGCCGCCGAGCTGGGCTACCAGGCGGGTGCCGACCGTATCGAGGGCTGCCTGTTCGGCAACGGGGAGCGCACCGGCAACGTCGATCTGGTGACCCTGGGCATGAACCTGTTCACCCAGGGCATCGACCCGCAGATCGACTTCTCGGACATCGACGAGATCCGCCGCACCGTCGAGTACTGCAACCAGCTGCCGGTCCACGAACGCCACCCGTGGGGTGGCGACCTGGTCTACACCGCGTTCTCCGGCAGCCACCAGGACGCGATCAACAAGGGCTTCAAGGCCATGCAGGACGACGCCGACTCGGCCGGCGTCGCGGTCGACGACTTCCGCTGGGAGGTCCCGTACCTGCCGGTCGACCCGAAGGACATCGGCCGCACCTACGAGGCCGTGATCCGGGTGAACTCGCAGTCCGGCAAGGGCGGCGTCGCGTACATCATGAAGACCGAGCACCAGCTGGACCTGCCCCGGCGGCTCCAGATGGAGTTCTCACGGGTCATCCAGGAGGTCACCGACAGCCAGGGCGGCGAGATCTCCCCCAAGGAGATGCGCGACGTCTTCGACACCGAGTACCTCGAGCGCGTCACCCCGCTGAAGCTGATCCGCCACCGACTGTCGTCCGACGGCGAGGGCACCGACGAGATCGTCGCGACCGTGCGGGTGGAGAACGAGGTGCACGAGATCACCGGCAGTGGCAACGGCCCGATCGCGGCCTTCGTCGACGCGCTCGCCGGGATCGGCTTCGACGTCCGTGTGCTCGACTACCATGAGCACGCGATGTCGGCGGGCGACGACGCCCGTGCCGCGGCGTATGTCGAATGCGCGGTGGACGAGAAGGTCCTCTGGGGCATCGGGATCAACGGCTCGATCGTGAGCGCCTCGCTCAAGGCCGTCGTCTCGGCGGTCAACCGCGCCATGCGCTGACGCCTCCGCGAGCGACGACGATCGCTCCGGTGAGCCTGCTCGTGCAGGAGGCTGCGGCCACCTCACCCGTCCCGGTCAGCGACGATCTCGCCGACCGGGGCACGCCCGGGGGTCGGAGTACACCACCTCCGACCTTCGGGCTGCGGTTCGGCGCGAGCGATGGGTCCGCCCGGCTTTCGGTCGTCCGGCGCCTCAGGAGGGATCGAACTCCCCGTTCTTGACCCCAGCGACGAAGGCGCCCCATTCGGCGCGGCTGAACCTCAGCGGTTCCTGGTCGCGGTTCTTGCTGTCCCGTACGAGCATGGTCCCGTCCGGGTCGCGGCCGACCTCGACGCATTCGCCGAAGTTGCAGAAACTGCTGGTGACGAACTTGGTCACGACCCACCTTCCTCATGTGTAGCGGCGAAGATACCCCGCAAGGATGATCTTGGTCTCGCTGGGCGACAGGGCCCGCGCGGCCACGTCGGCGAAGATCTCCTCGTAGAGCGCGACGTCGTCCGCTGAGTCCAAATAGGTATCTCCCGCATGGCTTTCGATGTAGACGACGTCGCCGAGCGGCTTGCGCAGCTCGAGGATCGTGAACTGCCCGACGTGCGCACGGTGGACGCCGACCTCGAACGGCAGCACCCGGATGTCCACGTTGGCCAGGTCGGCCTTGTCCGCGATCGCCCTCAGCTGGGCCGCCATCAGCTCCGGCCCACCCACCACGCGGCGCAGCAAGGCCTCGTCGATGACGACGGACAGCGCCAGCGGTCGCGCCGCGCGGTAGAGCGCCTGCTGACGCCGCATCCGCAGCTCGACGAGGCGTGCGATATCCCGCTCACGGTGCTGCGGCAGGATCGCCGACAGCAGCGCCTGCGCGTAGGCGGGAGTCTGGAGCAGGCCGGGCAGCACCATCGCCGTGAAGCTGCGGTTCGCGACGGCCTCGGTCTCCAGCGAGGCGTAGCGCCCCGGTGAGTCCAGGACATGCCGGGCCGGCTGCACACCCTCCGTGTACGGCTCCCACCAGCCCTGCGCGCGGCTGTCCTTGACCAGTCGCAGCAGCATGTCGCGCTCGGTGTCGGCGGTGACGCCGTAGATCCGCATCAGCTCGCGGACGTCGGGGAGCTTCGGGATGCCCTTGCCCGTCTCCAATCGGGAGATCTTCGACGTCGAGCAGTCGAGCCGCGCGGCGACGTCCTCCAGGTGCATCCCGGTCTTGCGGCGAAGCCGGCGCAGCTCGGCGCCAAGGCGACGCCTCGGTCCGGCCGGACCTTGCGCTTCGGCCATCCCACCATTCCTGCCTCGAGATCCGATGCCGCCGTGCCGTCGTCACGAAGCGTCATCGCGCTGATCCGAGCGGGGCTTTCCCTCTCGCTCAGCGAGATGCAATTGCATAATGCACTGCCATCGGGCAATCTAAGCACAGCTGCCATCAGCGGTCAGGATCTCCCCGCTGGGGCCACAGCCGGGAAGGGAGGTCGCCACCCCCGAGAGCCACGACGCCGGCAACCGCCGGTGCGGGAGACATCGAAAGGGGACCTGATGGACACCCACCGCATCACCGCTCGCGCGGCGAGGGCCCTGGCTGCTCGCCGAGGCGGCTGGTCGCCATGATCACGGTCATCGCCCTGGGCTTCGGCGCCCTGCTCGCGATCGGGGTCATCGTCGGTATTCTCGACGCCGCCACGGCGGCCCAGTGGCGCTGGGTCGCGGCCGAACGGCGTCGCGACTGGGAAGGCCGTCAGCGGCTCGAACGATTGACCCATGGCTCCGACAGCTGGGCCGACGAGGACGAATGACGGCGCTGCGCCGCCGGGGGGTCGGCGCCGCACCGCCTCATCCGCCGAACGACGACCGGCGGGCTACAGCGCCCGCCGGCCCGACAGCGCCCGCCCGAGCGTGAGCTCGTCGGCGAACTCCAGATCGCCCCCCATCGGCAGACCGGAGGCGAGCCGGGTGACCGTCAGCCCCGGAAACTCGCGGAGCAGCCGCACCAGGTAGGTCGCCGTCGCCTCGCCCTCGGTGTTCGGATCGGTCGCGATGATCACTTCGGCGATGTCGGTCTCGTCGGCGGCCGGCCCGGTTCCACCGAGCCGCGTCAGCAGCTGGCGGATCCGCAACGCGTCGGGCCCGATCCCGGCCAGCGGATCGAGGGCCCCGCCGAGCACGTGGTACCGCCCCTTGAACTCCCTGGTCCGCTCGACGGCCAGGACGTCCTTGGGTTCCTCCACGACACAGACGATCGTGGGATCCCGCCGGGCGTCGCAGCAGTAGCGGCAGCGCTCCTTCTCCGAGACGTTGCCGCAGACCTCGCAGAACCGAACGCCCTGCTTGATCCGCTGCAGGACGTCCTGCAGCCGCGTGACGTCGGCGGGGTCGGCCGCCAGCAGGTGGAACGCGAGGCGCTGCGCGCTCTTCGGCCCGACGCCGGGCAGCCTGCCCAGCTCGTCGATCAGGTCCTGGACCGGTCCTTCGAACACCGCTGCTCGATCACATACCGGGTAGACCCAGCCCGCCGGCCACGTCACCCAAGCCGCCGGCGAGCGGACCCATCTTCTCTGCCTGCATGCGCTGCGCGGCCTGGGTCGCATCGTGGATCGCGCCGATCACGAGATCCTGGAGCGTCTCCACATCGTCCGGATCGACGACCTTGGGGTCGATCCGCACCGCCCGCACCTCGCCGCTGGCCGTCATCGTGACCTGCACCAAGCCGTTGCCGGCCTGGCCCGTGACCTCCGTCTCGGCCAGCTCGGCCTGGGCGGCCACCAACTGCTCCTGCATCTTCTGCGCCTGCTGGAGAATCATCGCCATATCGGGCTGACCCGGTTGCACCAGCGCTCTCCTTCGTCCCCGCGCGGCATCCGGTGGACACCGCCTACCGGCAGCGTAGTCGCGTCCTGCGGGGCGTCGTGGCTACCCCGCGCCGGGCTGGTCCGGCGTGGCCGGTCGGCCTTCGGCCATCACCGGCCGGCCGAGAGCGCCACGCCGCGGCGATCTCGGCCGGAATCCTGCCGTTCCTGGCGTGAGGCCAGCTCCACCAGCACCGCGCCCGCCGCGGCGACGCCGAGCGCGACCAGCATCGACGGCGTGTGCCCCGCGTCGAGGTTCCAGAACTCCCGGCCGAACGGGAGCGGGGACAGCAAGGCATGCGCGAACGCCGCCACCGACGCCCCGACGAGCCCGAGCTTCCACCACACGAAGGGCCGGGCCACGACGACGAGCACCCAGAGCGCGATGAGGTACAGCGTGACCACCGCCGCGGTGCTCTGCTGGACCGGGGTCGCCACGGGGTCCGCGCGCACCAGTACGTAGGCGACGACCGTGCCGACCCCGGCGATCACACCCGACGGCGCGGCGAGCCGCAGGACGCGGCGGACGAAGCCGGGCCGGGCGCGCGCGGTGTTGGGCGCGAGCGCCAGGAAGAACGCCGGGATTCCGATGGTGAGCGAGCCGATCAGGGTGAGGTGGCGGGGCAGGAACGGGAACGGGATGCCGATCGCGCCGATCCCGATGGCCAGCAGCACCGAGTAGACGGTCTTGGTCAGGAACAGGTTCGCGACCCGCTCGATGTTGCCGATCACCCGCCGGCCCTCGGCAACGACGTGCGGCAGCGTCGCGAACGAGTTGTCCAGCAACACGATCTGCGCGACCGCCCGGGAGGCCGGGCTACCCGAACCCATCGCGACGCCGACGTCGGCGTCCTTGAGCGCGAGCACGTCGTTGACCCCGTCACCGGTCATCGCGACCGTATGCCCCCGGGACTGCAGCGCCCCCACCATCTCCCGCTTCTGCGCCGGGGTGACCCGGCCGAAGACCGTCGCGGAGTCCAGTACCCCGGCCAGCTCGGCCCGATCGTGCGGAAGCTCGCGGGCGTCGATCGGGCTGTCCGCGCCGGGCAGGTCCAGTGACGCGGCGACCGCACCGACCGACCCGGCGTTGTCGCCGGAGATGACCTTGACAGCGACGTCCTGTCCGGCGAAGTAGCGCAGCGTGTCGGCGGCCTCGGGCCGCACCCGCTGCTCCAGCACCACCAGGGCCGCCGGATGCACCGGGCCGAGCGGCGCCCCCACATCGATGGTGACGTCGGCGCGCCCCAGCAGCAGTACCCGCAGCCCCTGCGCACCCAACCGTTCGGCGTCCGCCCGCGCCGCGCTGCCCTCGGCGAGCAGCACATCGGGGGCGCCGAGCACCCAGTCGCCGCGACCGTCGAAGCTCGCCCCGCTCCACTTGCGGGCCGAGGAGAAGGGCGCGGTCGCGGTCGGGGTCCAGCCGGGCGACGCGCAGTGCTCGGCGATGGCCGCCAGGCTCGCGTTCGGGCGCGGGTCCGCGGCACCCAGCGCCCCGAGCACCGAACGCACCCGGGCCTCGTCGAACCCGTCAAGGGTCAGCACCCGGGCCAACCGCATCCCGTTCTCGGTGAGCGTTCCGGTCTTGTCCGCACAGACGACGTCGACCCGAGCCAGACCCTCGATCGCCGGGAGCTCCTGCACCAGGCATTGGCGCCGCCCGAGGCGGACCACCCCGACGGCGAACGCGATGCTGGTGAGCAGCACCAACCCCTCGGGCACCATCGGGACGAGCGCGGCCACCATGCCGCGCAACGCGTCGTCGGCGTCGGTGCCCGCGGTCCGGAACTGGCTGTAGATGATCAATACCGCGGCGGGCACCATCAGGTAGGTGATGATCTTCAGGATCTGGTTGATCCCGGAGCGCAACTCGGAGCTCGCCAGCGTGAACCGGCTGGCCTCCTCGGCCAGCTTCGCCGCATAGGCCTCCCGGCCGACCTTGGTCGCCTGCTGCGCGCCGCCGCCCGCGACCACGAAGCTGCCCGACAGCAGCGGGTCACCGGGCTGCTTGTGCACCGGGTCGGACTCGCCGGTGAGCAGGGACTCGTCGACCTCGAGGCCGTCCGCCGTCAGCACCGTGCCGTCGACGACGATCTTGTCCCCGGGACCCAGCTCGATCACGTCGTCCAGGACCACCCCGCTCGGCGACAGCTCGATGAGCGCCCCATCGCGGCGAACCCGCGGCCGGGCCTCCCCGACGATCGCGAGCTGTTCCAGGGTCCGTTTGGCGCGCAGCTCCTGGACGATGCCGATCCCGGTGTTGATGATGATCACGAAGCCGAACAGCCCGTCCTGGATCGGACCGATCACCAGGATGATCGCGAAGAGCACCCCGACGATCGCATTGAACCGGGTGAAGACGTTCGCCCGAACGATCTCGCCGACGGTGCGGCTGGCCCGCGCCGGGACGTCGTTGGTCCGGCCCTCGGCGACCCGCTCGGCGACCTGCGCGGCGGTCAGCCCGGTGGCGACGTCGGTGCGCTGGCGAATGGTGGACACGTGACCTGAGCCTACGCAGACCCGGCGGCCGGTCGCCGACTGCTACCGCACGTCGTGCGCGGCCTCCCGGCGCGGGTCGTGAGCCGGGTCGTCCGAGGGGGGGCTCGCCCTGGGATGGGCGCGGAGATGGGCGCGTTCGCCCTGTGTGCCGAACAGGCTGAGGAACTCGACCGGTTCGGGACCGGCGGCCCCGAACCAGTGCGGTAGATGGGTGTCGAACTCCGCGGCTTCGCCGGGTGCGAGCACGAGGTCGTGCTCCCCGAGGATGAGCCGAAGGCGCCCGTTGAGGACGTAGAGCCAGTCGTAGCCCTCGTGGGTCTGGGGATCGGGTTCCCGGCGGCCCCCCGTGCCCGAAATGACGATCTTGTATGCCTGGATGCCACCGGCCCGCCGGGTCAGGGGCAGGATGGTCATGCCGTGCCGGGTGACCGGGCGCAGGTGGATGCGCGGATCCCCGGTCGGTGGGGCGTCGACGAGTTCGTCGAGGGTGACGCCGTGGGCCTTGGCCAGGGGAAGCAGTTGCTCGAGGGTCGGCCGCCGCACCCCGGACTCCAGCCGGGACAAGGTGCTCACCGAGATGCGGGTGGCCGCCGCGAGGTCGGCCAGCGTGGTGCCGCGCTGCCTGCGCAGCGCGCGTAACCGGGGGCCGACCGCGTCGAGCGCACGGTGGAGGTCGTCGTCCATGCCAAGAGTTTGCCATCTTGGCAACGAACGTTGCCAGGACTACCGGCGCCGGAGCATGGTCTCCCACGGAGGTGGTCACGATGGACGATCAGCTGAGGAACAGCTATGAGGTGGTGGTGATCGGCGGCGGCGCCGCGGGGCTGAGCGGAGCACTGATGCTCGCCCGGGCCCGGCGGTCGGTCGTGGTGATCGACGCGGGCATGCCGCGGAATGCTCCGGCCGCCGGTGTGCACGGGCTGCTGGGCCTGGACGGGACTGCGCCGATGCAGCTGCTGGCGCGCGGCCGCGCCGAGGTCCGCGGCTACGGCGGCCAGGTGGTGACCGGCGAGGTCGACGCCGTGTCGCGGGAGGTCGGCGCCGATGGGGCGGGTTTCGCGGTGACGCTGGCCGACGGCCGGACGGTCCGCGCCCGCCGGATACTGGTCGCAACCGGGCTGGTCGACGAGGTGCCGGACATCCCGGGATTGCGGTCTCGGTGGGGCCGGGACGTGCTGCACTGTCCGTACTGTCACGGCTGGGAGGTCCGGGACCGGGCCATCGGCGTGCTGGCCACCGGGCCCCTGTCGGTGCACCAGGCGTTGCTGTTTCGTCAGTGGAGCACCGATATCACCTACTTCTGTCACACCCTGCCGCCCACCGACGAGCAAGCCGAGCAGCTGGCCGCCCGCGGCATCGGCATGGTGGTCGGCGAGGTGGCGTCTGTGGAGATCGTCGAGGACCGCCTCGCCGGTGTGCGACTCACCGACGGCACCGTGGTCGGCCGTGAGGCGCTGGCGGTCGCACCGTACCTGGTGGCGCGCGCCGGCTTCCTGTCCCGCCTCGGGCTGCGGACGGTGGAACACCCCAGCGGGGTCGGACAGCACCTGCTCGCCGATGCGACCGGCCGCACCGACGTGGCCGGGGTGTGGGTCGCGGGCAACGTCACCGATCCAGCCGCCCAGGTCGGCGCCGCCGCCGCGGCGGGCGCGGCCGCGGCGGCTCACCTCAACGCCGATCTGGTCGCCGACGAAACCCGTCAGGCCGTCGCCGCCCACCGCGCGTCGTTCTCGGCCGAGTCCGAAGCCCGCATCGGCGAGCTGGTGACCGGCGAGCGCCGCCACGGCCTGTGAACCCGGAAGGACGCCCGTCATGGCCGAAGACTTCAGCACGGCGTACTGGGAACAGCACTGGGCGAAGGCCTACCGCGACCACGCCGACGCCGTCCGGGAGAGGGCGCCCAACCCGCAGCTCGTGGCCGTGGCCGGAGATCTCACCCCCGGCACGGCGCTGGACGCGGGCTGCGGCCACGGGGCCGACGCCGTCTGGCTCGCCTCGCACGGCTGGCGGGTGATGGCCGTGGACGTCTCCACCGTTGCGCTGCGTCACGCCCGCGAGCACGCCGAGTCCCTCGGCACCGACGTCGCCGGCCGGATCGACTGGTTACCGGCCGATCTGGGCACCTGGACACCCACCGAGGAACAGTTCGATCTGGTCTCCACGCACTACGTGCACGGGGTGGAGCCACGCGCGCTGTTCCGCCGGCTGGCCGCGGCGGTCGCGCCGGGCGGCACCCTGCTCATCGTCGGCCACGACCCGTCGGACCCGCACACCTCGCATGTCTGCGCACCGGACGTGCACGTCACGGCCGGGCAGGTCGCCACGCTCCTCGACCCCGACCGGTGGGACATCCTCGTCGCCGAGGCCCGGGCGCGACCGGCCACCGATCACCACGGCGACCGCGCCCCGGCGATCGACGCCGTCCTGTGCGCACGCCGTCACGCCGCCGCGTCGAACGCTGAGTTCCCCTGACATCAGCGCGGGTCGATCGCTCGTGCCCCCAGTTCGGAGCTGAGCAACTCGATCGCCGCCTCCTCCGGATCACGACGGCTGACCGGCTCGCCCGGTGGCTCGGCGGCCGCCTCGGCCATCATCGCCTCCTCGTCGTCCGGCGGCGGTTCCTCGGCGGGCGGCTCGAACGGCGGCGGAACGTCGTCCGCAGGGGGACGGCGGAACTCCTCACCACGGACGGGCTCGGGACGGTTCGGGCGCCGCGGCGGCGGGTTGCGGACCTGCGCCGGTGCCGGGGCGACCGGTTCACCGTCACCGAACTCGCAGCGGACCCGCCAGCGCACGCCGAGGACGGCGTGCAGCGCCTCCGCGATGATCTCGAGGTTGCTCTGCTCGGATAGCAGCCGGGCCAGTGCCGCGGTACCTGCGTCGAGGACGAGGGTGTCATCGACCACCGCGCGCACCGTGGCGGTGACCAGCAGCGCGTGGGTCCGCATCTTCCGCTGCTTGGTCGCCGTCAGGACCTCCGGCCACACGCGACGCACCGTCGCGGCATCCAGGGCGGCGCCGGGGGCACCGGACCGGGACGCCGCCGGGGCGGGCATCCCGGGACGGGCGCCGTCGGCGGCTGGCGACGCCGACCGCGGCAGCTGACGGCCGTGATCGGGCTCGGCGGCACCCTCGGCGGTGGACGCGGCGGCGGGTGCCCGGTCGTGTTCGGTCCGCTCCGGGGAGCGGCCGGCCGGTTTCCCGGTCGGTGCCGCCCGGCCCGGTGCCTCCGGTCCGGCACCGCCCCCGGCGGCCGCCGCGGCGGGGCGGACGAACCGGCGGCGTCCCGGTGCCGGCGGCTCCTCGGCGGATGCGGCATCGCCGGGCGCCGGAGATGACTCGCCGGAGGCGATGGCCATCCGCCGTTCCATCCGCTCAAGTCGTTCCAGCAGGCCGACATCGGTGGTGGACGCGGCAGGCAACAGCATCCGCGCGCACAACAGCTCGAGCAGCAGCCGCGGCGCCGTCGCGCCCCGCATCTCGGTGAGCCCGTCGTGCACGATCTCACCGTAGCGGCTCAGCGTGGCCGGCCCGAGCTTGGCGGCCTGCTCGACCATCCTGGCCAGCTCGTCGTCGGCGGCCTCGACCAGCCCCTGGCTCGCCGCCTCCGGCACCGCCTGCAGCAGCGTCAGGTCGCGCAGTCGCTGAAGAAGATCGGCGGCGAACCGGCGCGGATCGTGGCCGGCCTCGACCAGCCGGTCGACGGCCTCGTACACGGCGGCGTGGTCACCCGCCGCGAGCCCGTCGACGAGATCGTCGATGAGTCCGACGTCGGTGACTCCGAGCAGTGCGACGGCCCGCTCGTAGGTGACGCCCTCCTCGCCCGCCCCGGCCAGGAGTTGGTCGAGCACCGACAGCGAGTCACGAGCGGAGCCGCCGCCCGCCCGGATGACCAGCGGGTAGACCGCGGGCGCCACGACGACGCCCTCCTCGGTACAGATGCGTTCCAGCAGCGCGCGCAGCGTGCCCGGCGGGATCAGCCGGAACGGGTAGTGATGGGTGCGCGAGCGGATCGTCGGCAGCACCTTGTCGGGCTCGGTCGTCGCGAACACGAAGACCAGATGTTCCGGCGGCTCCTCCACGATCTTCAGCAGCGCGTTGAAGCCCTGCGTGGTGACCATGTGCGCCTCGTCGACGATGAACACCCGGTAGCGCGACTCGGCCGGCGCGTAGAAGGCACGGTCGCGCAGCTCACGGGCGTCGTCGACACCGCCGTGCGACGCGGCGTCGAGCTCGACGACATCGATCGACCCGGGCCCCTCCGGGGCCAGCGCGATGCAGGACGGACAGGTCCCGCACGGGTCGGGCGTCGGACCGCGGTCGCAGTTCAGCGAGCGGGCCAGAATCCGCGCCGACGACGTCTTGCCACATCCGCGCGGCCCCGAGAACAGGTACGCGTGATTGATCCGCCCAGCCGCCAGCGCCGTGCCGAGCGGTTCGGTGACGTGCTCCTGCCCGACGACATCGGCGAACCGTGCCGGACGGTACTTGCGGTACAGAGCCAGCGCCACGTCGCGAGGCTACCCACCTGTCCCGACGGCGGCCCCAGCCGGGCCGCGACACGAAAGGGGACCCCGCGCACCCGCCAGAGCCCGTTGACCCTTGCTGCCTTCCGGCCCTGGGGGAGTTCACAGGATGGACGCCGCGCGGGGTCCGGGGCCGAGTGTAGTCGCTTGCGCCGACCGATCCCGCCGAGGGGCGCCGCCGGGGCGCCAGCTATCCTCGTCGGCGGAGGATTCGCCTAGTGGCCTAGGGCGCACGCTTGGAAAGCGTGTTGGGGGCAACCCCTCGCGGGTTCGAATCCCGCATCCTCCGCCACCGCGACCAGCAGCAACGCCGGACCACCCCGTGCGGGGAAGGCCCGGCGTTGGTCGTTCGGTCTCAGTCGCAGTCTCCTTTCGGGGCCGGCCGGACCCCGAGGATGTGCGGCGGTGTGCCGGGGCAACGCCGCGGCGTGAGCTACAACCGCGTCCCGGAGTCCTGCGCTCCGTCGTAGACCTCGTCGTATCGATGCATCGCCAAGCTTCGGGCATAGCGGCGCGCGATGTCCGGCATCGCCGAATCCCCACCGGGGCCGTGGCTCACTCCGAAAACGGTCCCCGGATAGTCGAGCGGACCCATGAGCTCACGAATACGGTCCCAATCGCTGGGCGGGATCAGTTCGGCCGGATCACCACCGGCGAACCAACCCATCGGAACCGCCATTCCGGGCGGTACCACCGTGTTCACGTGGACCACCGCGCCGAACTCGACCTCGGCGGTCGCGCCCAGCCGCGCGCCGTTGAACAGCATCGCACCGGTCGCGATCCGGGCGTCCCCCTCGACCACGCAGCCCGTCAGGTGCGCATGCGGACCGATCAGCACGTTGTCACCGACCCGGACCGGATGCCGAGGCACCCCGCGGATGACGGCCTGCTCCATGATGATGCAGTTCGCACCGATCACCACGGGACCGCCTTCGGCCGTGAGCACAGCGCCGAAAAGAACCCGGCTGTGCGCGCCCACCGTCACATCGCCGCACAGCACTGCGGTCGGTGCGATATAGGCCGACTCGTCGACGCGGGGCTGCGCATTCCGATGCGTCACGTAAATGGCTCCTCGCCCCACCGGATGTAAGAAATGCTCGCGAACAGGCATCCCGATCCCTCCAGTCCGTCCTCTGGACGAATGGCGCCATGCCCCACCTCGGGCTGCGCTCGTGTCCGGAGCGGTGGGCAGGCGAGGCTACGCCGTGGCCACTGCGCATGTCGAGCATCGGTCCAGGGCCGGCCCGGTGCTGCCGAGAGCCGGCGTCCAATGCCGCCGACCGCATGGATCCGGCCGTTCACCCAAAGTTGCTGCCACAACTACACGGATCGCCCCTACGGTTCATGTGTCGCCGCAAGCAGCTCCGGGTGATTCCAGCCGGCTCGGAGTGGGCAGGGTGGCGCGGCGGGGTTCCCTTCGCCCGGGCGCGCGTCGCCGGGGTGACCCACCGGTGGGCGGCCATCCGGGGTGGCACGCCTGGGGGAACCCCGCTCCCAGACGCGGAACCTAGAGCCGGTAGCTGCGGATCTTCGCGTACAGCGCGGTCCGCGAGATGCCCAGTTCCTTCGCCGCGGCCGACTTGTTGCCGCCGCACTCCTGCAGCACCGCCGCGATGACCGACGACTCCGCACGCTCCAGAGGGGTGAGCACCCGCCGGCCGGAGGCCGCCCGGACCTCCGCCGGCAACGCGTCGAGGCCGACCACGCCGCCCCGGGAGTGGCGCGCCGCCTCCCGCACCACCGCGGCGAGTTCGCGGCCATTTCCGGGCCAGTCGTAGCGCCGCAGTGCGGTCTGCGCCTCCAGCGCGAACGACAGCCGCGCACCATGCTCGCGCAGCTCGCGGGAGGCGAGCTCGATGATGTCGGCGGTCCGGCGGCGCAACGGCGGGATGGTGATCGCGGCCCCGCCGAGCCGGTCAAGCAACCGGCCAGGGATATCCGCGCGGCTGGCGTCGGAGACGGTGAGGGTGACACCGAGCGGAGCCTGCCCGCCGGCGAGCAGTGCGCCCACCGCGCGCGCCGCCTCCTCGCTCAGCAGCTCCGCATGCCGCAGCACCAGCGGGACCTCGGGGTCGGCCAGATGCGCACCGAATCGGCCCGCCCAGACCGCCAACCCCTCCACCGGGCAGGTAGCGGCGTCCACCACCACGGGATCCACGCCGTACCGGGCCGTCAGCGCCGCTGTCAGTAGCGTCGCCTTGCCGGTGCCCGGCTCGCCGCGCACGGTCAACGGCCCCTCGCCGACCAGCTGCTCGGCCTGCGCGAGCAGCCGCTCCCAGATGCTGGGCGCGACCGGCTCGTCCCGGGTCCGCCGGCGTGGGGTGGGTTCGGGGACGGGACCGCTGAGGGTGAGCACGGCACCCGTGGTGACCAGGCCGTCGCGCAGCAGCCGAAGCCGTCCGGACAGGTCGGGGCGCAGGTCGATGCGGGCACCGTCCGGCGCGCCGCGCAGCTCGTCCCACAGTTCATGCTGGTCGAGACCCAGCTCGACGGCCGCCCGGTTGGCGATGACGATCCCCTCACCGACCGAGATCACCGGAGCGGTCGTACGCCGCTGTTCGCAGAGGAACCCGTCGAGCAGCTGCCGCTCTCGCGGTGCCGCGGCGGCCAGCAGACCGGCCCGGATCTCGTCGACGAGCTTGAGCACGACGACCGACAGCAGCGAGCTCGTGTGCTCCGCACGGCAGGTGACGTTGACCGCTCCGAGCGTCCGGCGGGTGATCGGATGACGCACCGGCGCCGCGACGCACGTGACGCTGTGGAAGCGGTGGACGAAATGCTCCGAGCCACGGATGATCGCGATTCGCCCGGTCTCCAGGGAGGTGCCCAGACCGTTGGTGCCGACGAACTCCTCGTCGAAGCAGTAGCCCTGGTCGACCGACAGCGCGTCGAGCGTGTTGCGCAGCGCCGGTTCGGACACCCAGCGCCAGACGACCCGACCGCTGGCATCGGCCAGGGCGAGACAGGTCTGCTCGCCGGTGATCAGTTCGGCCATCCGGGTCAGGATGGGCACCGCGACGCGCACGAACTGGGTGTCGACATCCGTCTCGACGTACGGAACGTCGACGTACTCGGGATCGACCCCATTGATCCGCGACCGGCGCCAGGAGGTGAGCACCTCGCCGCGCACGTCGCGCGGCTCCTCGCCGGTCTGGAACTGCTCCCATGCGGTTCCGGTCCTCATCGCGTCTCCTCGGCCCACAGATCCCTGCCCGTGACGCTCGCACAATGCCCGTCGGCCCGCACCCCTTCCTGGTCACGGGCCGAGCCGGGCGGTACCGGACGGCGGTGGGCCCGCGCGAAGACGTCACGGCCGCGGTGTCGCGCCGCCACCTCATCGTCCGCGGTTCGGCCGCGCAGAGGTGTACGGAATCTGAACAACATCAGGTTGTCGCCGCACGGCGATGGGTACGGTCGCACTGGGCCCGCAGCCAGGCGGCACCCCCGGACGAGACGCGCCGTACCCGGAGAGCGACAAGACGACGCGGTACGGAGAGTGGCGTCGTGGCGTGGGTCGTGCTGGTCGTCTCGGGACTGTTGGAGACGGTGTGGGCGGTGTCGCTGGCCCAGTCGCAAGGGTTCTCCCGGCCCGCACCGTCGATCGTCTTCGGGGTGGCCATGGTGCTGAGCATGGTCGGTCTGGCCATCGCGCTGCGCTCGCTGCCGGTGGGCACGGCGTACGCGGTCTGGGTCGGCATCGGCGCGGTCGGCACGGCGATCTACGGGATGGTCCTGCTCGGTGAGCCCGCGACGGTCGCGCGGCTGCTCTGTCTCGTTGCGATCATCGCGGGCGTGGCCGGGCTGAAGCTCCTGAGCTGAACCGTCGGTCCCGTCCGCGACACTTCCGGCATGTCATCCGAGTCCGAGAGCGCCGGCCTGCGGGAAACGGCCGGCAACTCCCACGACCGTCCACGCTGCGGCTGGGCCACCGGCTCGGCACCCGACTACCTCGCCTACCACGACGAGGAATGGGGCGTACCGCTGCGTGGGATGGTGGCCATGTTCGAGCGGATCAGCCTCGAGGCGTTTCAATCGGGGCTGTCATGGCTGACGATTCTGCGGAAACGCCCGGCGTTCCGCACGGCATTCGCCGGTTTCGACCCGGAGCTCGTCGCCCGATTCGACGAGGACGATGTGGCGCGGCTTCTCGGCGATCCGGGAATCGTGCGGAACCGACGCAAGATCGAGGCCACTGTGCACAATGCCGGCAAGGTGCTCGACCTCGACGTTCCGCTCGACGAGTTGGTGTGGTCGTTCGCCCCAGATCCGGCCGGGCGGACTCGTCCGGCGACGCCGGCCGACGTCCCGGCCGTCTCACCGGAGTCCACCGCGATGGCCAAGGAGCTCAAGCGGCGCGGTCTGCGGTTCGTCGGACCCACCACCTGCTACGCACTGATGCAGGCCGTCGGCATCGTCGACGATCATGTTGTGGGCTGCTGGCGGGCCACGTGAGATCTCCTGGACGCCGGGGGCGGGCTCCGGCACCGTGACAGGCGTGACAGCGCAGACCTACGAGGACATCCGCTACGAGATCGACGGACCCGTTGTGATCATCACGATCAACCGGCCGGAGCGCTACAACGCCTTCCGCGGCCGAACGGTCGACGAGCTGATCAAGGCCTTCCGGGCGGCGTGGGCCGACCGGCAGGTCCAGGCGGTCATCCTCACCGGCGCGGGCGACAAGGCGTTCTGCACCGGCGGGGATGTCAAGCAGCGCGCCGAAAGCGGTGACTACGGCCCGACCGAGAGCGGCATGTTCGAGATCGGCTACCTGCACAAGTTGATCCGCGACATCCCCAAGCCGGTGATCGCCGCCGTCAACGGCGTCGCGATCGGGGGCGGTCACGTTCTGCATGTGCTGTGCGACGTGTCGATCGCCAGCGAGACCGCTCGCTTCGGCCAGGCCGGCCCTCGGGTCGGCTCGTTCGACGCCGGTTTCGGGTCGGCCTACCTGGCCAGGGTCGTCGGCGAGAAGAAGGCCAGGGAGATCTGGTTCTGGTGCCGTCAGTACAGCGCCGCCGAGGCCGAACGGATGGGTCTGGTCAACGCCGTCGTACCGGCCGAACGCCTGCTCGACGAGGCCAAGGCGTGGGCCCACGAGGTCGCCGAGAAGAGCCCGACAGCGATCCGGTTCCTCAAACAGTCGTTCAACGCCGATACCGACCATCAGGCCGGGCTCTCCAACCTGGCGATGTCCGCGTTGGACCTGTTCACCGCCTCCCCGGAAGGACTCGAGGGCGCGGCCGCGTTCGCCGAGAAGCGCAAGCCGGACTTCGTCCGGTACGTCAACTGGCATTGAGCCAGGCCGCACATCCGATCACGGACACCGCGAGCAGCGCCACGACGCGCTCACCCGGACGACGAGCCCGCCATGGCCCCAGAGCTTCGCGACTCGACCCGTCGGACGGTCACTCAGGAAGCGACCTCGGCCGCGGTGTGGGGGCCTCGGTTCGCGGCCGCGGTCCGTCGGCGGCGGGCAGCCAGCCACTGACCGAGCGCCACCAGGCCGAGTCCGACGAGGAAGATCGCCAGATTCACCCCGCCGTAGGCGAGGATCTCACCCTCATCCGGGTTCGGGTACGTGCCGAAGGCGGTGGACTCGCCACCGATCCAGAAGAGCACCAGATAGGTCGACTGGTAGGTGAACGCAAACCCGTGGACGGTGATGTAGGACAGGTAGGCCGCCATCCGATTCTTGACGAAGAACCCGATGGGAAACGGCGCCAACAGCATGATGATCAGTTCCATGGTGGGACTCCCCGTGGTGGACGGAATCAGGTGGCTCACACGATGTCCGGCTGCGCCGCCCGCCACATCGGTGCCAGTACGGATCCCGGCCCGCCGCGCACCTGCCGACTCGCCGGAGGCGCGACCGCGCCCGGATCTGTCGCGGCCGCGATGATCGGCCGCACCGATCTGGCAGGGCGGGGACCCGCCCGCGGACGGCGAATGAGACTGGACATGAGACGAGAAGCCGAAACGCCGGGCGCTCCCTGTTCGGGAGGCCCGGCGTTTCGCCTGTTCAGTGGCGGTAGCGGTGGGATTTGAACCCACGGAGGGCGTGAACCCTCACACGCTTTCGAGGCGTGCTCCTTCGGCCGCTCGGACACGCTACCGCCGAGAAGCGTACCCAACCCGGGTCGTCACCCGCCGGGCGGGCCGGACTGGACCGAGGATCGGCAGCGCTGCCCCGCGAAGAAGTCCTCCAGCAGTGCCACGCACTCATCCTCGAGCACCCCGCCGAGCACCTCGGGGCGATGGTTGAGCCGCCGGTCGCGCAGCACGTCCCACAGCGAACCGACCGCGCCGGTCCGCGGCTCCCAGGCCCCGAACACCACGCGCGCGATCCGAGCCAGCCCGATCGCGCCCGCACACATCGTGCACGGCTCGACGGTGACCGCGATCGTGCAGCCTTCCAGCCGCCACTCCCCCACCGTCGCTGCCGCTGCCCGCAGTGCCATCACCTCGGCATGCGCCGTCGGGTCACCGAGCGCCTCGCGGGCGTTGCAGGCGGCGGCGATCTCACGGCCCGAGGGATCGACGACGATCGCGCCGATCGGCACGTCACCGGTGTTCGTCGCGGTGGTGGCGACGCTCAGGGCACGCCGGACCAGCGCCTCGTCACCCGCGTTCCTCACCCGGCGTCGACGACCTCGGCGAGTGCCTCGGCGAACCCGCAGCGGCGGCCGATCGCCGCCAGCTGCTCGTCGGGATAGAGCTCGACCTCTGCGGCGAGCACCTCGAGCTCGTCGGCGGGGAGCCCGAGGTCGGCGAGGATGCTCAGGTCCCCCTCCGGCCAGGGCGGTGCGTCGAGTGCGTCGTCCTCGGGCGGCAGCTCGACGCGGAGCAGATCCAGGACATCGGCCGCAACGTCGTAGTCGAGCGCGGCCACCGCGTCGGACACCATCAGTGCCACCCCGCCCGGACCGGGCCGCAGCAGAACGAAGAACTCGTCATCGACGTCGAGGAGACCCAGCACCGCTCCCGTCGAGCGCAACGCGCGCAGCTCGGTGATGGCGGTGTCAAGATCGACCAGGGCCTCCGGGGCCAGGCGTGTGCAACGCCAGCGCCCGTCTTCCCGGATCGCGGCGACCGCATACCCGGGCAGGGCCTGTTCCCGCACGTCTGCGGGTGCCTCGACACTCTGCACAGCCATAACACTACGGTATGCCGTACTCGACTGTGGTCCAAGCCACATCTCGATCCGTCGTGTTGCCGTGAGTGTGAAACAGTGCCAGAACACTGTTTCACACTCACGACCCGGGAGGACCAGCCCGGTCGGCGACGGGCAAGCTGGAGTCGTGACCCTCTCGATCCGCGATCTCGCCCTGGCGCTGCGCTCCGGCGAGCTCTCTCCCGCCGAACATGTCCGCGACGTTCTCGACCGGCTGCATGCCGACGAACACAACGCCGTGGTCGTGCTCGATGACGAGCGGGCCATCGCCGAGGCCACCGCCCGTACCGAGGAACTCGCCAGGGGACAGTGGCGTGGGCCGCTGCACGGCATCGCGGTCGGGGTGAAGGATCTGTTCGATGTCGTCGGCCTGCCCACCAGGGCCGGTTCGAAGATCCTCGCGGACGCGCCGCCCGCCAGCACCGAAGGCCCGGTCGTCGCGAGACTGCGCGAGGCGGGCGCGGTGATCGTCGGGAAGCTGCATACGCACGAGTTCGCCTACGGGCCAACCGGCGACGTCTCGGCGACCGGGCCGGCGCGCAACCCGCTCGATCCGTCACGAATCACCGGTGGGTCGTCCTCGGGTTCGGCAGCCGCGGTTGCGGCCGGTCACCTGCCACTCACACTCGGCACCGATACGGGCGCGAGCGTGCGCACCCCCGCCGCGCTGTGCGGGGTGATCGGGCTCAAGCCGACGCGAGGCCGGCTGTCCACCGAAGGCGTGTTCCCGCTGTCGGAGACCTGCGACCACGTCGGCCTGCTCACCGCCGACGTGCACTCCGCGAGCGTGGCGTGGGACGTGCTCAGCCGAGCCGACGGAACCGGCGGTGGCATTCAGGCCCCCGGCGTGTCGGGGGTGCGGGTCGGGGTGCTGCCCGACCCGTACTGGCAGGCCGCCGATCCGGTGCTCGACGCGGGGGTCGCGGAGGCAGTGGCGCTGCTGGAGAAGGCGGGCGCTCAGGTCACCCACGTTTCCACCCCGATGATCGACGAGCTGGCCAGCATCTACCCGGCGATCGTCGGCGCAGAGGCGTTCGCGACGCACGCGCCGTGGCTCGCCGAACGCGGCGCCGACTACCAGCCGATAACCCTGGCCCGACTGGAGCCGAACGCGCAGTTGTCGGCCCGGACGTACATCAACGCGCAGCGCGCCCGGCGGCGCCTCGTCGCCGCCCTGCGCGATGCGTGTGACGGGGTCGACGTGCTGGTTCTGCCGACGACCCAGCTGCGGGCCACCCCCATCGGACAGACGAAGATCGACATGGACGGCAGGGTCGTTCCGGTGGCCAGCTCGTTGCTGGCGCTGACCCTTCCGTTCAACCTGGCGGGCTGGCCCGCGATCTCGGTGCCCCACCCAGCCGCCGATGGAGGCCTGCCGCTCGGGATACAGATCGTGGGGGTCGGTCTGGAGGAGCGGGGCATCATGCGGGTCGCCGCAGCTCTCGAGCAGCTGTGAGTGCGGAACAGTGTTCTCACACCGTTCCGCACTCACAGGGGTAGGGTGTCGCGCCGTGGCAGAGCGGGCCGTATGTGTGGTGGGGACGGGTCTGATCGGTGGTTCGCTGTTGCGCGCCGCGGAAAAGGCAGGTCGCGAGGTCTGGGGCACCAGCGCCTCGGAGCCGACCGCCGCGGCGGCCAGGGCGGACGGTTTTGCTGTGTCCACCGATCTCGATGCGGCGCTGCGTCGCGCCGCAGCCACGGACGCGCTCGTCGTCCTCGCCGTCCCGTTGCCCGCGCTGGCCGCGGTCCTGCGCCGGATCGACGCGGTGGCTCCGGCCATCAGGCTGACGGATGCGGTGAGTGTCAAGGTCGCGGTGGCCGACGCCGTCGCGACACACGCGCCGCGCGCCCGCTACGTGGGCGGTCACCCGATGGCGGGCACCGCGGAGTCGGGCTGGGCCGCCGGCAGTGCCGGGCTGTTCACCGGCGCAGCCTGGGTGGTCGCGGCCGACGACGGGCTCGACCTGGAGGTCTGGGCGGATGTCGCGGAGCTGGCCTGGGCGTGCGGCGCCCACGTCGTCCCGGCGGCGGCCGACGAGCACGACCACGCCGTTGCCAAGATCAGTCACCTGCCCCATCTGCTCGCCGCGGTGCTCGCCGCGGTCGGGGCCGGGCAAGCCGGGGACGAGCTGCCGCTCGCACTCGCCGCGAGCTCGTTCGCTGACGGAACCCGGGTGGCGGGCACCCGGCCTGAGCTGGTGCTCGCAATGTGTGAGGGCAACCGCGACGCCCTGCTCGCCGCGGTGGATGACGCTCTTGGCAGGCTCGGGGTCATGCGCGGCTCGCTGGCCTCGACCGGCGGTCTTGCCGCCACCGTGCAGGCCGGCTACGCGGCGCGGCAACGCTGGATGGCATCCCGGTCGCCGGCGGCGACTCGAATCCAGCTCAACGGGCCCGGGGTGCTGGCCGAGCTGCGAGACCTCGGCCGGCGCGGTGACGTCGTGGTCGGCTGGGCGCCCTGACGCCGCGCCCCGAGCCCGACTCGCGCTCGGAAATACCCCGACTCGCGCTCGGAAATACCCCGACTCGCGGGGAAGGGCGTTAGGAGGGGACGCGGTTGGCCAGACCCGGATAGCTGATCACGATGGCGTCGCTGTCGACGACGAGGTCGGCCGTGACGTCGCGGCAGCTGAACCGGACGACGGCCGCGCCACCCTCATCCAGTGCGGACAACGTGCGATAACGCTGCTCGACGAGCTCCACCTCGAGTCCCGGCAACGACACGAAGACCATGGGGAGGGTGTGATCGCCCATCTCCCGGTGCAGCCCGAGCCTGCGGATGGGGAGCGTGTTGAACAGCGGGCTGCCCTCGATGTCGACATCGACGGCCCCGTCGAACTCGCCCCGCGTACTGCCCGAGCCCGTATCGAGCAACCAGAAGCCGTCATCGGTCCGGTTGATCGTCAGATGCTTCTCGCGCTCCGGCGTCGCGGAGGTCACCGAGACCCGCTGAACGCCACCGTCCTCGGCGATGACGAGCCGGTAGGAGGCGGTGAACCCGCCGCCGGCCCCCGGCCGGATCATCCGGCCGAGGGCGCGAAAGCCGCTGGAGCCGCGCACGACGCGCACCCCTTCGAGACCGACCTGACCGTCGGCCTGCCAGGTGAGCAGGCTGGTCATCGACATCGCTGTCATCAGCGCGGACGCCTTCCTCAGACGGGCCGGTCAGGCCACAGGCCACCGACCGGGGGAACCGGGGATCCTCTCCGATCCCGTCACTGACCCGTCGGCTGCCCGGCCTCGGGGTCCGGGATCATCTCCTTGATCTTGTCGACGGCCAGGTCGACCTGCTCCTCATGGCCGTACTTATCCTTCACCAGATCGCCGACCTTCTCGGCCGCGGCCTCGACCTTGTCCCCGTGCTCGTTGAGCAACTCCTCGGCCTTGCCCTTCAGGAAGTTCAGATCCATCCTGTCGCCCTCCGTCTCGAACGTCTCGACGCGCATATCCTGCCCTCTGCCGCGATGCGAGGGCCAGCAGCCCGCTCGGTCGTGCCGATGGCTCACGGTTCGCGCCGGACCTCGCCAGGTTCGACGTCGTCGCGCACGCCGCGCAGTACGGGCTGGCGCAGCCGGTCGCCGTCGGTCCAGCCCAGGTGTGCGACCTCGACGACGACCAGCGGCTCGCACCACCGCGCACCGGCGGCATCGGCCCGGGGCGGGCGCACGAGGAACGGCTGGTCCACGACGGCGAGCTCGGCGAGCACATCGACCAGCACCCGTTGCACCGCGTCGCCCGCGAGTCCGGACCCGACCCGGCCCGCGTAGCGCAGCCGCCCGTCGGCCCCGGGGACGCCGAGCAGCAGCGCCCCGATCCGCGCCAGGTCCCGGCGCTCCGGCCGCCACCCGCCGACCAGGCAGCTCTGCGTGTGCCGTTGGGTGACCTTCACCCAGGAGGGGCTGCGCCGCCCGGGCCGGTAGGGCGAGTCGAGCCGCTTGGCGATGACCCCCTCCATCCCGCGGCTCGACGTCGCGGCCAGCAGGGCGGCGCCGTCGGTATAGACCGGGGACAGCGCCACGGCGGGAACCGGGGTCAGGTCGAGCCGTTCCAGGGTGGCGCGCCGCTCGTCGAGCGGACGGTCGAACAGCCACACCCCGTAGAGCCGCAGCACGTCGAACATCATGAACGTCACCGGGCGAGCCCGCGCGCGGGCCGCGCTCACCGGTTTGTGGATGCGGTCGGCCAGCGCCCCGAAGCTAGGGACCCCGCTGTCGAGGAGCACCACCTCGCCGTCGACGAGCAGGTCGGGTGCGACCCGGGTGAGGCCCGTCAGCTCGGGAAAGTTGCCGGTCATCTCCCGTCCACTGCGGCTGACCAGCCGCAGCCGTCCGTCGGCGACCTCGGCCAGCAGCCGCATGCCGTCCCACTTGACCTCGTAGACCCATCCGGGACCGCTCGGTAGCGATCCGGGGGTGGCGAGCATGGGCTGCACACCGTCATGCTGTCACTGAACGTCGTCATGTTGCGCTGGTGCCGGGGCGGGGTCGCGCGTATCGGGCGACCCAGGCGGGAAGGCTTGTCCATGCGAGCGATGTGGAGTGGCGCCGTCTCGTTCGGTCTGGTCAGTGTGCCGGTCAAGATGTACGCGGCGACGACCGACCACGACATCCGGTTCCACCAGGTCCACGGGGCCGACGGCGGGCGCATCCGCTACAAGCGGACGTGCACCGTCTGCGGCGAGGAGGTCGAGTACGCCGACATCGTCAAGGGGTACGAGACCGAGGACGGCGATCTGATCATGCTCACCGAGCAGGATCTCGAGTCTCTGCCCACCGCGACCGGCCACGAGATCGATGTGATCGAGTTCGTGCCCGCCGACCAGATCGACCCGATCTTGTTCGACAAGACCTACTACCTGGAACCGGAGAACAAGGCGGCCAAGCCGTACGCGCTGCTGCGGGAGTCGCTCACCGAGACCGATCGGGTGGCGGTGGTCAAGGTGTCGCTGCGCCAGCGTGAGACCCTGGCGCTGCTGCGGGTGCGCGGGAAGACCATCCTGCTGCAGACGATGCTCTGGCCGGACGAGGTGCGCGAGCCCGAGTTCGACATCCTCGACGCCGACGTCGAGCTGCGGCCGCAGGAGCGGCAGATGGCCGCCTCGCTGGTGGAGAGCCTCGGCGCCGATTTCGACCCGACCGAGTTCAGCGACGACTACCGCGAGGCCGTCCTCGCACTGATCGAGTCCAAGCGCACCAGCGGAGAGGTCCAGCCGACCCCCGTCCCCGCGGCGGCGGACGACGAGGGGGACAGCATGACCGACCTGCTCACCGCGCTGCAACGCAGCGTGGAGGCGGCCCGCAGCTCGTCCGGCGGTACCCGGCGGCGGGCGGCAGCCGCCCGGGGAGACGGCAGCAGGTCCGCGAGCGAGGACGAGCAGGCCACGGGGAGCAGGGCGCGTTCGGCGGACGAAGCCGAGACCCACAAGCCTGCCGCCCGCAAACGCACCCGCAAACCGGCCTGAGCCGCTACGGCCCCAGCGCCGTCGACGACGGCCGTTCGTCGTTGGCCAATGACGCGAACAGCGCGCTGGCCCGCGCCTTGTCCCAGCGCACCACCGAGGAACCGCCGATCGTCGGCGTGGATCCGACCGGGACGGTCGTGGAGATCCCCTCGCCACCGGAGATGCCGCGCATCGCGAACCCGAGTCCGGCCAGGTTCCAGATGTGGTCGGAGCTGTCGACGGTGATCGTGCCGGTCACCGCCGAGGCGAGCGGCACCACGCGGAAGGGGTTGAGCAGGGTCGCCGGGCTGGTCGATCTGCTGATCAGCGCGGACAGGAACTCGCGCTGCCGCGCGACCCGGTCGAAATCCGATCCGGCGGTGGCACGGGTACGCACGTAGCCCAGCGCTGCCGCCCCGTCGAGCTCCTGGCAGCCCGCCTTGATGTTCAACGCGGCCTTGGGGTCCTTGATCGGCTCCGGGACGCACATGTCGACACCGCCGACCGCGTCGACGGCGCCGACGAACCCACCGAAGCCGATCTCGGCGTAGTGGTCGATGCGCAGCCCGGTCACCGCCTCGACCGTGCTCACCAGCAGCTGCGGGCCGCCGAACGCGTACGCTGAGTTGATCTTGCCGGTCCCGTGTCCCGCGATCGGGACGAAGGAGTCGCGCGGAATGCTCACCAGCACGGATCCCGAACTTCCGGTGTGCAACAGCATGATCGTGTCGGTGCGCTGCCCGACATCGTCGCCGGTGGCGAGCTGGTCCCGCTGCTCAGCGGTGAGCCCCGCGCGGCTGTCGGAACCGACGATGAGCCAGTTGGTGCCCTTCGACGAGGCCGAGCTATCGGCCGGCAGCGCCGCGGTGCGCTGGAGGTTGACGTCGAGGTAGGCACCGAACCCGATGAGCGCCACCAGGAACAGCACGAGCGCGATCTTGATCCGGCGCCCCCAGCGTGGCCTGCGCCTCGGCAGATCCGCTGGACGTCGCGCCGACGGGACGGGTGCGGGTGGCCCGGCTCCCCGCGCGGTGTGTGGCGGCATGGGGGTCCGCTGCGGTGGCGGGTGGTGCCCCCGCGAAGGAGGGGCCTCGCGGTAGGGACGACGTGGCTGGCCCCAGCCCGGGCCGGAACCGGGACGCAGTGGCGGCGCGCCCGGCCCCCGGGGCCGCATCGGCCCCCCGACGTTACCGCTCATGCTGCACACCACCCCGTCGGCATGTTCACCCGTACCGCGGGGCGAGTCGCCGCCACGTCACCGATCCGAGCCTGCACGATACGCACCCGACGCACCCGTCCCGCACCTTGACTGACGTGCGAGCGCCGACTGGGTTGCGCCCACGTTCGCCGGTCGCGACAACTGGTTGAGCGGTGCGCCCGGCGGTCAGCTGGTCAGCAGCTCGACGCCCTCGAACCGGCCGAGCTCCTCGCAGTAGAACTCGATGCCCACCCCGTTGGGGTCACGGATGTAGAGGCTGTTCTCGACGCCGCGGTCGGGCCCGAGATAGGCGATCCCCGCCTCGTCGAGCCGCGTGCGGGCCTTCTGGAACTCCTCGGGCGAGGTGGACAGGGCCAGGTGCTGCACCCCGCCGATCGTCTCGTGGAAGTCCGGGTGGTGATGCCCGGGGAAGTCGAAGAACCCGAGCAGGTTGCGGTTGCCGATGTCGAAGAAGAAGTGACTGGAGCCCGGGTAGTCGCGGTTCTCGACGAGCTCGACCAGTGGGAAGCCGAGCAGGTCCTGGTAGAACTGGATCGTCTGCTCGACGTCCCGGCAGATCAGCGCGAGGTGGTGGACACCACGGACCGTGGTGGCCGGTCGCGCTGAACCCGTGCGCAGGTAGGTGTCCCGGAGTTCGCTGCGCCGCGCGCGGATGGCCTCGAGTTCGGCTCCCGCTGGCTGTGGCATCACAGGCTCCCTTCCTTGGGGACCTCCACGGTACGTGCCGACGGGCGAGGTTTCCCGACCTGAGCGGCGCGAGCCGCGGTCGGCCACCGCCGCTCGAGCGCCGGCGCCGGGCCGGATCAGAGTGCGCGGCCGTACTCCAGGTACGCCGGAGCCAGCGCCGGGTCGGATCCGAAGTAGACGTGCCTGCTCATGTCCTCGGTGTACCGACTCGCCGGGGGACGGCGGCCGAGAGCCTCGGCCATGCTGCGGATGTGATGCGGCCCCGCACCGCAGCACAGGCCGAGGTACCGCACGCCCGCGGCCTGCGCGGCGCGGGTGAAGTCGGCGACCTCGTACCGGGTGCAGGTGAACGGGTCGAGGCCGGTGGGGAAGGGCCGTCCGGCCGGGAAGCCGGTGTAGTTCGGATCGGCGAGTGCCTGGAAGTTCGGATGCGCGGCATCGGTCCGGTAGGGCACCGGCAGTGCGGCGACCGGGACGGACACGGCACCGACCAGGTCGGGCAGCAGTGGCAGCATCGTCGCCGGCCCGCGCGAGCAGTTGAGCCCGACCACGTCCGCGCCTGCGTCGGCGAGTCGTCGCATGGCCTCGGGCAGCTCGATGTCCTCGCGGGTCCGCGGGGTCCCGTGCAGGTTCAGGGTGATCACTGCGGGCAGCTCGGCCGCGCGGATCGCCGCGAGCGCGAGCAGGGCTTCGTCGAGATAGCGGAAGGTTTCGCCGATGACGAAGTCGACCCCTGCCTCGGCGGCCCAGCCGACCTGCTCGTCGAACATGGCCCGCACCTGCGCGCACGTCGCCGGATCCACCGGGTCGAACAGGTTGGAGTTGCAGATGCCGCCGGCCAGCAGCGCCCCGCTGCCCAGCGCTACGTCGCGAGCGATCTCCAGGGCCTGCCGGTTGAGCGGCTCGAGCAGGTGATCCTTGCCGATCTGGCGCAGCTTCTCCCGGTGCGCGTAATAGGTGAAGGCCTGGACGACGTCCGAGCCCGCATGGACGAACTCCTCGTGCAGCAGGCGCACCTGGATCGGGTGCTCCAGCACGACCTCCGGCACGAAGGCACCGGCCTGTAGGTAGCCCCGTCGCTCCAACTCGAACACGTAGCCTTCGGCGCAGATGACCGGTCCCTCGACGAGCCGGTCGCCAAGTCGGGATCGAAGACCTGTGAGCGTGGCCATCGCAGATTCCTCCGCCGCTGACCGCGGGCCGATTGCCACAGCAGAATCGCCACTGCGGCAATAGTGTTGCCAATCACTCGGGACGATAACATGATTCATCGCCGTGGGCCAGCAAAAGTCCTGGTCGCGGGCATAGCGGAGGGTCATCGGTCCATACCGGACGTTGTTCGACCTGCGTCGAAACGGTGTGTCCGATCCGACTGCCGAGTTGTGGCCCGCGCACCGCCATGCCACCCTCCGAGGGCAGTCGATCAGGGGGGGTGGCTGTGCTGGGGACGGCGGGCGTCCGCGGGAGGATCGCGTGAGCTTTCTGGACTATCTCGCGTCGCGCTGGGCCGGTCTGCTCGATCTCGCGATCCAGCATGCGATCATCACCGCGGTCGCGGTGCTGATCGCCACCGTGATCGGCGTCGGCCTCGGCGTGGCGACCTACCGCACCGAGCGGCCGCGCGAGCTCGTCATCGCGATCACCTCGGTCTTTCTGACGATTCCCTCGCTGGCCCTGTTCGGACTCTTCATCCCGGTGTTCGGACTCGGCACCACCCCCGTGGTGGTCGCGCTGGTGATGTACGCGCTGCTGCCGATCGTCACCAACACGATCGTGGGGTTGCGTGGGGTGGACCCGGCGATCGTCGAGTCCGCCCAAGGCATGGGGATGAGTCGGAGGCTGCGGCTGATCCGCATCGAGCTGCCGCTGGCCTGGCCGGTGATCCTCACCGGCATGCGGGTCTCGACGCTGATCACGCTGGGCATCGCCGCCATCGGCGCCTACATCCGCGGTCCCGGCCTCGGCAACGACATCTTCCGCGGGCTGGCCCGGATCGGCAGTCCGGTCGCGCTCAACCTGGTGCTCGGCGGGATCCTCGGCGTGATCGTCCTCGCCGTGCTGTTCGACCTGCTCTATGTTCTGCTCAACCGGCTCACCACCGCACGGGGGATTCGATGAGTACACCGGGCGGCATCGGCTCCCGGGACGAGAACCGCGTCAAGATCCATTTGGACCGGCTGACCAAGCGGTACCCCGGCCAGCACAAACCTGCGGTGGACGAGCTCACCCTCACCATTCCCGAGGGCGAGATCGTGATCTTCGTCGGGCCGTCCGGCTGCGGGAAGACCACCGTGATGAAGATGATCAACCGGTTGATCGAGCCCAGCTCCGGCCGGATCCTCATCGACGGCGAGGACGTCACCCGCGCCGACCCCGACCAGCTGCGGCGCCGGATCGGCTACGTCATCCAGCAGATCGGGCTGTTCCCGCACATGACGATCGCGGAGAACATCGCCACCGTGCCCAAGCTGCTGGGCTGGGACCGCGCGCGCATCGCCGCCCGGGTGGACGAGCTGATCGAGATCGTCGGCATGGACCCGGCCCTGCACCGCGATCGCTACCCCAAGGAGCTCTCCGGCGGACAACGTCAGCGGATCGGGGTGGCACGGGCGATGAGCGCGGACCCCGACATCATGCTCATGGACGAACCGTTCGGCGCGATCGACCCGATCACCCGGGACCGGCTGCAGAACGAGTTCCTGCGCATTCAGGCCGAGCTGCGCAAGACGATCGTGTTCGTCACCCACGACATCGACGAGGCGATCAAAATGGGTGACCGGATCGCGATCCTGCGCGAGCAGTCCCACGTCGCCCAGTACGACACCCCCGAACGCATCCTCGTCGATCCGGCCGACGAGTTCGTCGCCGACTTCATCGGACACGGGGCCTCGCTGAAACGCCTGAGCCTGAGCCGGGTGCGCGACATCGAGCTCGGCAGTTGGCCGACGGTCACCGACGAGACCGACCGGGCCGAGGCCATGGCGACGCTGCAGGCCAGCGACAAGGGCTGCCTGCTGGTGTTGGACCGGCAGGGGCGGCCGCTGAGCTGGGTCGACTCCGACCGCCTGCGGCGCGCCGACGTCCGGCCGCTGTCGGCGATCGGTCTGCCGCTGGCCGTCGTCGAACCACGGGCCACGCTCAGCGACGCCCTCAACGAGATGCTCACCGCCCGGTACAGCACCGCCGTGGTCGTCGGGGAGTCCGGCGAGTACCGCGGCGTCGTCGACATCGACACCATCAACGAGGCGATCCGTGGGATGCGCAGCGCCGAACGGGGCCGGCTGCGCCGCGGATTCGCCGCCGCGCAGCCCGTGGACGAGGTCGGGTAGCGATGTCCGTCGTCACCGAGCAGACCGTCGAGGTTCCCGGCACGACGCCGGCGAGGCGACGCACCGTCGGCGGCTACCTGTTCATGCCCGTCCTGCTCGCCGCGGTCCTGCTCGCGCTGTACCTGTACGTGCGCGGCCAGGAGCTGGACAGCATCGAACAGCGCCGGATCAACCTGGACTTCATCGCCACCGCCACCGTCCAGCACCTGACGCTGACCGTGGTGTCGACGATCCTGGTGCTGATCCTCGCGATCCCGCTGGGCATCGCGCTGACCCGTCCGTTCGCCCGGCGCATCACGCCACCCGCCCTCGCCGTGTTCAACATCGGGCAGGCCATTCCCTCGATCGGTCTGGTGGCGCTGTTCGCCGTGGTCTGGACCATCGGGTTCTGGCCCGCGATCGTCGCGCTGGTCGCCTACTCGGCGCTGCCGGTGCTGCGCAACACGATGATCGGGCTGCGGCAGGTGGACTCCGCGGTCATCGAGTCCGGGCGCGGCATGGGGATGAGCGCGTTCGGAGTGCTCAGACGCATCGAACTCCCACTCGCGGTGCCCGTCATCCTGGCCGGGATCCGGGTGGCGCTCGTGATCAACGTCGGCACCGCCACGCTGGCTGCCTTCATCAACGGCGGCGGATACGGCGACATCATCGTCGCCGGGCTGGTACAGGGCCGGATTCTGATCACGGTCGTCGGCAGCGTGCTCACCGCGGTGCTGGCACTTCTGATCGACTATCTGGGCGGGGTCGCCGAGGACGTGCTGCGACCCCGAGGACTGTAGGCAAGCCCATCACGACGAAGGCGAGTAGCGAATGCGAGCGAGGACCATCCGGGCCCGGCTGCTGATCCTGCTGACCGGCGCCGCGCTGGCACTCACGGCCTGTGGCGGAGGCGGCGGTGGGACTGGGAGTGGGGGCGGGGGCGGCTCCCTCGCCGCCATCAACCTGTCCGGGTCGACGTTCACGGTGGGGTCCAAGGAGTTCACCGAACAGCTCGTCCTCGGCCAGATCGCGCTGCAGGCGCTGGCCGCGACCGGCGCCACGGTGGAGGACCGGACCGGCATCAGCGGCACCACCAACGTCCGCACGGCGCTGACCTCCGAGCAGATCGACATGTACTGGGAGTACACCGGCACCGGCTGGACGGTGCACCTCAAGCACGAGGCGTCCCAGGCGCCGTCGGGTTCGGAGGCGGTCTACCAGGCGGTCGCGGCCGAGGATCTGCAGACCAATCACATCGTGTGGCTGTCCCCGGCGCCGGCGAACAACACCTACGCCATCGCCACCGCGCAGGGCCGGGGCGACCAGCTCGGCGTCCGCAACCTGTCCGACTACGCACGGCTGGCCAACGAGAACCCGGCGGAGGCCAGCCTGTGCGCCGCGACCGAGTTCCTCACCCGCGACGACGGATGGCCCGGTGTGGAGCAGGCCTACGGGTTCACCCTCCCGAAGGCCAACGTCGCCGAGATGGACCTCGGCATCATCTACACCCAGGTCCCGACCGGCCAGCAGTGCAAGTTCGGCGAGGTCTTCGCCACCGACGGCCGGATCGCGGCCAACAAGCTCGAGATCGTCTCCGACGACAAGAACTTCTTCGTTCCCTACAACGTGGCCATGACCGTGCGGGAGGACGTTGCCAACAAGAATCCGCAGCTGGCCCAGGTGTTCGACCCGATCGCCGCGAAGCTCACCACCGAGGTGCTCCGCGGGCTCAACGAGCAGGTCGACGTCAACGGTCAGACCGCGGAGGAGGTTGCGAAGCAGTTCCTCTCCGACAACGGGTTCACCTCGTAGATGAGGATCACCCTCGCCCAGGTCGACGTCACGCTCGGCGGGCTGGACGCCAACCTCCAGCACGCCGAGCACGCCGTCGCCGACGCCGTCCGGGACGGCTCGGAGCTCATCGTGTTCCCGGAGCTGCACCTGCCGGGGTACTCGATCGGCCGGATCGACGAGGACCTGTCGCTGCGGGCCACCGACCCACGCCTGCAGCGCGTAGCCCGGCGAGCCGGGGAGGCGGGGGTGGTGCTGGGCTTCGTCGAGGACGGCCCCGGTGTGCACACCTACAACAGCGCGGCCTACTTCCAGGGCGGGCGTCTGGTGCACGTGCACCGCAAGCTCTATCTGCCGAACTACACCGTCTTCGAGGAACGCAAGCACTTCACGCCCGGACCGTCACTGCGGGCGTTCCCCGCGGCCGAGGACACCCGGATGGCGATCCTGGTGTGCAACGACGCCTGGCAGCCCCAGCTGGCGTTCCTCGCCACCCAGGACGGCGCCCTGGTGCTGCTGATTCCGGCCTCCAGTGCCCAGAGCCAGTTCCCGCAGCGGTACGACTCGAAGTCCTACTGGCGCGACATCACCCGGTTCTACGCGCGCATGTTCCAGCTGTTCGTCGTGTTCGTGAACCGGGTGGGAGCCGAGAACGACCTGCACTTCTGGGGCGGCTCACACGTCGTCGACCCGTGGGGGGAGATCGTCGCCGAGGCGCCCGAGGACGTCGAGCAGCTCGTCACCGTCGACATCGACCTCACTGATGTGCGGCGACGCCGGCGCGCCATCCCGCTGGTCAAGGAGGCGCGGCTGGGACTGATCAACCGGGAGGTGCACCGGCTGCTCGACGAGGGTGGCGACCTCTGAGTCCGGTTCGAAACCGGCCATTGCCAGACCGGGCGGGCAGGAGCATGGTGTGCCAGGTCCGGCGGCGCCGCCGGGGCGCTGCCCCGATCGGAAGGGGGCGGATCGTGTACGCACGTTCCACCACGGTCATGGCGCACCCGGAGTCGATCGACGCGGGGATCGCGCACATCCGCGACGAGGTGATGCCCGTCCTGGCGACGATGGACGGCTGCGTCGGGCTGTCCATGCTGATCGACCGGGACTCGGGTCGCTGTATCGCGACCAGTGCGTGGCACAGTCCCGAGGCCATGCAGGCCAGCGAGACCCGGCTCCGCCCGGTGCGGGAACGCGCCGCCGAGGTACTCGGCGGGCGGCCGCAGGTCGACGAGTGGGAGATCGCCGTCATGCACCGCGACCATTGCTCGAGTCCCGGCGCCTGCGTGCGCGCCACATGGATGCAGATCCCGGCCGACCGGGCCGTCCGCGCCATCGACATCTACCGGATGGCGCTGCTACCGATGATCGAGGAGTTCGACGGGTTCTGTAGCGCCAGCCTGCTGGTCGACCGGGCCGGCGGTTACGGCGTGTCCTCGGTGACCTTCGACAGCCGCGACGCCCTCGTGCGCAGTCGCGACCAGGCCGAGGCGCTGCGCCACACCGGCGCGCATGAGACCGGAGTCACGGTTCTCGAGGTCGGCGAGTTCGAGCTGGCGCTCGCTCACCTGCGCGTACCCGAGCTGGTCTGATCGCCCGCGGGACGTCGGCGATGTCGATGTCCGCGTGGGCGGTGCCCCACGATTTCCCCCGCTGAGGGGGTGTGACCTCGACGGCAGTGCGGAAGTCTTCCCTGGCCAGGGCGGCAGGAATCCCCGCACCAGCGGATGCGGCGCTCCAAGGGGTGGACGAGATGAACACACTGCGGCGTCGCACACGCCGGCTTTTCGCATTCCGCAAGGGGATCCTCGCGCTCGACACCGCACCGGCGGCACTCGTCAGCCGGTTCCGCTCGGCCTCGCTCAGTCTCACCCCACGGACCACCGACGAGTACCTGACGATGCTGCTCGGCACGCCCGACCTGTCGTCGGCCACGAGCGCCGCGGTGCTCGACCCGCAGGCGTTCGAGGCACCCCGGATGCGTGGCCGCCGGATGCCGGAGGCCCTTCGGGATGCGGGCATCCTGCCGGGCGTCCGCGCCGATACCGGGGTCGAACCGATGTCGTCGGACAAGCGCGAGCTGGTGACGTCCGGCCTCGACGGCCTGGCCACTCGGCTACGCCGGCTGCGCAGCGCCGGTGCGACCTTCGCGGTCTGGAGCACCGTCGCCGGCACCGGCGCCGACCGCGGCGCGCTGCGCCAGCTCACCGCGAACAGCCAGGCCGCCGCCCGCTTCGCCTATGTCTGCCAGGACATGGGTCTGGTGCCGCTCGTCCGGGTCGGAACCCGGCTCGGCATGGACCCCGGACCGCCGCGCGACGCAACCCTCGCGGCGGCGCTGCTGAGCATCTCCGGGCACCTCGAGGACCTCGACGTCGACCTGTCAGCTGTGGTGATCTGTGTGGAGGCCGGCCCGGGCACCGGCCGCGACCCGCTCGTCGCGAGCCCACTGGCCGCCCTTCCCACCAGGCTGGGCGGGGTCGCGCTCGCCGGCGGCCGGCAGTCCGCCACCGAGACCGTCGACGCCGTCGCCACGGTGTGCGCCTCCGCGCCGCCGTGGCCGGTCACGTTCTATCTCGGACGACATGTGACCCAACCCGCGCTGCACGCCTGGCGTGGCCGCGAGGCATCCGTCCGGGCCGCTCAGCGGGTGCTGCACGCGGGCCTGGCCGCCGCCTCGGCTGCCCTCTGTGGACAGTCGAACCCGGACGTGCCGTCCGGTCATGAGCTCCCCGGCATCGCGCGCCTCGGCACGGCGACGATCCGATGACCGAACTGCGCAGCCGCGCGGGGCGCCTGACGGCTCCCGGCCGTGCTCTGCTGGCCGTGGACCAGCCCAGCGCCCATCTCCATGGCCTGCTCCGGCGGGCCCGGCTTACCCCCAGCGAACAGAACTGTCGCGCGCTGCGCGACCTCGTGCTCACCGCTCCGGGTCTACATCGGATGCTCAGCGGGGTGCTGGTCGACCGGGACGAGCTGTCCGCCGCCGCACGCCGACCGGAAGCGGTTCCCGCACTGCTCACCGACGGGCGGGTGCCGATCGGGGTGCGGATGGGCGACGAGACCACCGACATGGTCGACTCCGCCGATCGGATGGCCAAGGAGGTCGACCGGCATGCCGAGAACGGCGCCGTGTTCGCCCGGTGGCGCCAGGTCATCGGCGGATCGGTGACCGACGAGGAGCGGGTTCGCATCCGCTCGGTGGCCGCCTGGGCGTCCATCTGCCAGCGCGGCGGGCTGCTCCCGTTCGTCGAATGCGCGGTCCGGGTGTCCGATCAGGACACCATCGAGCAGGCCGAGGATGCCCACACCCGCGCGATCGGCTCCGTGATGGTCGCGCTGGAAGCCGCGAAGGTCGATCTGGCCGCGACCGTCCTGGGCGCCAGCCTCGTTCTCCCCGGGCGCCGCTCCCGGCAGACCGCGGACTCCGAGGACGTCGCGATGGCGACCGTGCGCAGCCTGCGCGCGGCCGGAGCGGACGGGGTGACCGGCATCGCGTTCACCTCGTCCGGTCAACCGAGGTACCTGGCCGCCCACCTCGCCGCGATGCAGTGGTGCCGACCGGCCTGGCCGATCGGTTTCTGTCAGGGCCGAAGCCTGCTCGGACCGATCGCCGCCGTCTGGCGGGGACGACCGGATCGGGTCGCCCCCGCCCAGAACGAGTTGCGTTCCCGGCTCAACACCACGCTGGCCGTGCTGCGCGCCGGGCGCAGCGAGGTGACCAGGCGGGACGGGTTGGCCTGGTGGGACGGCTACATCCAGGCCGGTTCACCGTTCACGAACTGACCCGGGCCGGCGCCGGCAGCTCGAGCAGCCCGGGGTCGACGGTGGCCCGCGCCCGGGCCGATGCGGCGGCGGCGCGCACGATCATCGTCGCATCGGCGTCGATCGACTTGCCCTTCAGCTCGATCGCGGCGCTGTCCGGTCCGTCCCGGTGCGCCATGAGCCAGTCGTAGAGCAGCCAGTCGATCGCGCACGCGGCGGCGAGCGGTTCGACCTCCCCCGCGGCAGCCGCCGTGGTGACCTCCCGCAGCGCCGCGCGGTGCTCGTCCAGCGCCGCGTCCTTGTTCACCCCGGAACTGTCGAACAGCAGCATCGACAGCGTCGCCGGGTAGCGTTGGCCCTCCTCGGTCCGCACCACCCAGCGCGCGCCCTTTCCGGGCTGGGCGGGGTCGACCTGGTGCAGCTCGCCGAAGCCACCGACGACGCCGAGCCCGGGATCGTCGAGCTGCCCATCCAGCGGCGCGGGCCCCAGCAGGTCCAACGGCAGCCGGGCGCGAATTCCGAACAGCGCCGCGGTCCCGATGATCTGCCCGCCGCGAACCCCGGCGGACAGGCCGGTCGCGTGCAGCGCGGCCTCGTACTCATGGCACAGCCGGTCGATCGCGCGATACAGCTCGCGCAGATCCTGCTCCTCCTGCGGGCCACCGGGACGACGCCCACCGCCGAGAACCTCACCGAACCGGCCCGCCGCGATGATCAGCGCGTCGTCGAGCGCCTCGAGGTGAGTCGGGACCAGGCGCTCGGGCTCGCTGTCGAACCGCACCAGATCGGCCAGGCTGATCGGCACCCCGCCGGTGGTGACCCAGTAGAAACCGATCTGGTCGTCGGTCTGGACGATACGTGGACGACTCATCCTTCGCTCCCCGGCGTCGACGCCCCGCGTTCCCTGGCCAGCCTGCGGTTGGTCGCCTCGATCTGACGCAGGGTGCTCGCCTCGAGGCCGGCGACCTGCTCGGCGGTCAACCGGTCGCAGAGCCACTGCCAGTGCAGGGCCACCTGGTCTCCCACGGCGACGTCCGGCAGGAAGCTCAGCCCGTCCACCGCGACCGGGACGTTCTCCTCGGTCGGGTCGGACAGCCCGAGCGCGCTGCCGTCCCAGGTCAACCGCCGAGACCGCACGACGATCTCGCCGTCCTGACGGGACAGCACTGTTCCCCACCGGATCCGGCAGCTGTCCAGGACGTGCAACGGGTGCTCGTAGGCCGACGTGGTCAACAACCGGGACCACGGGTAGACGCCGAACACGTGGAAGCAGTGATCCCCCGCCGCCTCGTCGAGCAGCGCCGGGGTCAGATGAGCCCAGTAGTGGCCGGCCTGTGGCGCGATTCGGGCCAGCAGCTCCGCACCGAAGGCGCGCGCGCTGATCTGCGTATTCACCCCGCCGCCGAGCCAGTAGGACTCGACGAGACGGCTGTCCAGCGGGTCCTCGATCCCGGTCAGCTTCGCGAGCACCTCCAGATACGGCCAGGCGCCGGAGAACCGCCGCGCCACCGCCCGGACGTCGGCGGTGGCGGAGGCCACGCTGCCGGCATCCGCCAGCGTGACCGACTCCGGTGGCCCGCAGTAGCCGAGCTTGTTGGGCGCATAGGCGTAGCGCGCGAACAGCCAGGCTCCGCGAGCATCCTCGACGAGCGGGGCACCCAGTGGGCTCACCGGATACCCGACTGCCCGACGAGCTGAGCGGCCTCGCGGTGCATCCGGCCGAAGTTGTAGTAGGCCGCGCAGGCCCCCTCGGCGGACACCATGCACGTCCCGATCGGGGTCTCCGGGGTGCATGCCGTACCGAACACCTTGCACTCCCAGGGCTTGAGCACACCCTTGAGCACCTCACCGCACTGGCACGCCTTCGGGTCGGCCACCCGCACGCCGGGCATCTCGTAGACCTGCTCGGCGTCGTAGTCGCCGAACGCCTCGCGCATCCGCAGCGCGCTCTGCGAGATGAAGCCCAGACCCCGCCATTCGAAATGCGGCCGCAGCTCGAAAACGCGACCCATCAGAGCGAGCGCCGCGGGATTGCCCTCCGGACGGACCACCCGCGAGTACTGGTTCTCCACCTCGCATCGGCCCTCACGGATCTGGCGCAACAGCATCGCGACCGCGGCCAGGATGTCCAGCGGTTCGAACCCGGCCACCACGAGCGGCTTGCCGTAGGTCTCCGGCACGAAGCGGTACGGCCGGTTGCCGACCACCGTCGAGACGTGGCCGGGGCCGAGGAACCCGGACAACCGCAGGTCGGGCGAGTCCAGGATCGCCTTGATCGGCGGAACGATCGTCACGTGGTTGCAGAAGACGCTGAAGTTGGTGACACCCAGCTCGCGGGCCCGGACCAGGGTGACCGCGGTGGACGGCGCGGTGGTCTCGAACCCGACCGCGAAGAACACGACCTTCTTGTCCGGGTTGTCCACCGCGAGCCGCAGCGAGTCCAGCGGCGAGTAGACGAACCGCACATCCGCGCCGCGCGCCTTGGCGTCGAGCAGGCTGCCCTTGCTGCCCGGCACCCGCATCATGTCGCCGAACGACGTGAAGATCACGTCCGGCTGTTCGGCCAGCCAGATCGCATCGTCGATACGCCCCATCGGGATGACGCACACCGGACAACCCGGGCCGTGCACCAGCTCCACCGACTCCGGAAGCACATGCTCCAGCCCGTGCCGGTAGATGGTGTGGGTGTGGCCGCCGCACACCTCCATGAACTTGTAATGCTCGGAGCCGGCCATGTCTTCGATCGCGGCGATCAGCGAACGCGCGGCCGCGGGGTCACGGAACTCATCGACGAAGCGCACAGGGAATTCCTTTCGTGGTGGGTGGATCGGCTCGGGCCGGGCCGCGCGGCTAGACGATCGCGGAGGAGTCGAATGCTTCGATCTCCTCCCGATAGGCCTCCCCCAGCTTTTCCACCGCGGCCAGGGTCAACATCGCCTCCGCCTCATCGATCCGCGCCATCGCGAATCCGACGTGCACCAGCACCCAGTCCCCCGGCTGTGGCGGGTCCTTCTCCAGCAGCCGCACGCTGATCGTGCGCTGCACTCCGCTGACGTCGACCATCGCCAGGTGGTTGTCGGCGTCGACGACCTCGACGATCTGCCCCGGAATCCCCAGGCACATAGAAAACACTCCTCACTCGGGTGCCGATACTCGTTCGGCAGGCTCCGCTCAGCAGATTCGCGGCAGGGGGTCGCCGACCAACATGTCCACGATTCGGGTTCCGCCGAATCCGGTGCGCAATGCGACGGTGGCGGCCGGTTCCTCGGTGATCTCGCCGATCACCGCCGCATCGCCACCCTGTGGATGCGTGCGCATCGCCAGCAACGCGGCCTCGGTCTCCTCGGGCGCCACGACCGCGATGAACTTGCCCTCGTTGGCGACATACAGCGGATCGATGCCGAGCATCTCGCAGGCCCCGTTCACCGCGGGGCGGATCGGGAGCCGCTGCTCGTCGAGCACCACGCCGAGCCCGCTGGTCTGGGCGAGCTCGTTGCAGACCGTGCCCACCCCGCCACGGGTCGGGTCCCGCAGCCAGCGCGTCGACGGTGCGGCCGCGAGCAGAACCTCCACCAGCTCGCTCACCGCGGCGGTGTCGGAGGCGATGTCGGCCTCGATCGCCAGGTCCCCGCGGGCCAGCATCACCGCCATCCCGTGGTCGCCCATCGATCCCGACATCACCACCCGGTCCCCCGGACGCACCGCGGCCGCCGACAGCTGCCGACCGCTCGGGATCACCCCGACGCCCGCCGTGGTGATGAAGAGGCCGTCCGCGGCGCCCTTGGCGACCACCTTGGTATCGCCGGTGACGATCTGCACGCCGGCCGCCTCGGCGGCCTGCGCCATGTCCGCGACGATGGCCCGCAGCTCCGCGACGGAGAAGCCCTCCTCGAGCACGAACGCAGCCGAGATCCAGGACGGCCGGGCCCCCGCCATCGCCAGGTCGTTCACGGTTCCGTGCACCGCGAGATGACCGATCGAGCCGCCGGGAAAACGCAGCGGCTGCACCACGAAGGAGTCGGTGCTGAAGGCCAGCCGGTCGCCACCGGGCAGCGTGAGCACCGCGCCGTCGCCGAGCTGTTCGAGCTGCTCGTTGCGGAAGGCCTCGACGAAGACCGCGTCGACCAATGCCGCGGAGGCCTTCCCGCCCGCGCCGTGGGCCAGCGTGACCATCTCGTCGCGCAGCCGGGGGCGCCGCCTGCGGAACGCCTCGATCCGTTCGATGACCTCGTTCTCGGCAAAGGTCGGGCCGGAGTGGCGCACGGACGTCATCGACGTTCCCCCAGTTCAACAAGGTGCTCGTGGACCGCGGCCCAGAGTCGGTAGCCCAGGAGTGCCTGTGACTCCTGGATGCGGTGCACGCTCTGCGAGCGCACCACGAAACATGCGTCGACGTCGCCGTCCGCGGCGAACTGGCCGCCGTCGTAGCCGGCGAAGCCGACCGTGAGCATTCCCCGCCGCGTGGCCTCGGCGAATGCCATCGTGAGGTCCTTCGAGCTGCCGCTGGTCGACATCGCCACCGCGATATCGGTGTCACGGCCGCGCGCGATCAGCTGGCGGGCGAACACCAGATCGAAGCCGACGTCGTTGCCCAGCGCGGTGATCACCGCCTGATCGGCGGTCAGCGACCACGCCGGTAGCGGCCTGCCGACGGGCGGATGCGCGAACAGGCCGGCCAGCGTCGCCGCGTCGGTGGAGCTGCCGCCGTTGCCGAAGGCGAACATCCGGCCACCGCGGGCGAACCGCCGCGCCATCTCGGCGGCTGTCGTGTCGATCAGTTCCGCGCAGGCCGCGAGTGTGCCGTGTTGCAGCGCAGCGCTTTCCGCGGCCTTCGCCCGCGCGGAGGCCGCCAGGTCGGTGAGCAGCGACTCATGGTCGCGCTCCGCCGCTTCCAGAAACGGATAGAGAAAACCCGTCTCCTCGGTCGTCTCGGGGCCGGTCACTGGTCCCACTCCTCGTCCACCTTGCTGATCGCCAATCCCGCGTGCACCAGCAACAGGTCGGCGGGCTCGACGGGGTCGACGAGCATCGTGTCGACCGTCTCGGTGCCCTCGGCGGTGCGCACCAGGCTGCGGCCGCCGGGCGCGGGTTCGATCACCTCGGCGAGCCTGCCCTCGTCGCTACAGGTGATGCACACCTCGTCGGTGCACTCCGCCGCGGGCTCGGTCAGCAGACCCGGGTGCTCGAAGCAGACGTGCGTCAGCTCCCACAACAGGTGGTAGAGCAACACGAAACCACCGGTGGCAGGCAACCGCGGATCCGCATCGTCGAGCCACAGCACATGATCGGCCGAACCCGCGGGCGGCCGGGGACCGCTGCCGATCCACAGCGTCGAGGTGCCCCAGGCCGGCGACCGGCGCATCACCGAACGCACCGCGGGATCGGCGGCCGCCGCGACGGCCACGACCACGTCACCGGGCCGGACCGACACCCGGACCGTCGACACCAGGTCCGGCCCGGTCAGTGCGACCGCGGGCAGCGCCTTCTTGCCCACGATCACCGGATGCACGAACTCCACCGCGATGTGGTTGGCGTGCGGCTCCCAGGCCGGGGCCACGCACCACAGGGTCGCGCCCGCCGCGAACCGGCGGGCCAGCATCAACGAGGCCGCCGCGAGGTCGGCCGACAGCGCGTCGTCGATGAGCGCGGCCGCGCTCGCGGTCTCGGTGCCGCTCATGACAGGCTCTCGGGTCCGCCCGGCATCGCCCGCGCCGGATCGCCGAACACACCGTACTCACGCATCGTGGCGAGGGTGACCATTGCGGACTCCTCCTCGATCCGGGTCAGCGCGAATCCGGCGTGGACGATCGTGTAGTCCCCGATCTGAAGATCGGGTAGGTAGGCGAGACAGACCGTCTTCGTCTCCTCCGGGAACTCGACGCGGGCCATCCGGGCCCCACGCTCGTCGTCCCACACCTCGGCGATCCTGCCCGGGATTCCGAGACACATGGTCAGCTCCCCTCCTCACGCGCCTGCAGCGCCGCCACCGCCGCCTGGCCGAGCGCCAGCCCACCGTCGTTGGGCGGCACGACCCGGTGGGTCAGCACCTCGAACCCGGCCTTCTGCAACCGGCTCCGGCAGGCCTGCAACAGCACCACATTCTGAAAGACCCCACCAGTCAATCCGACCAGCCGGATCCCGCCCCGCTCGCCCACCTGGGTCACCACCGCGACCACGGCGTCGGCCACCGCCACGTGGAACGCGGCCGCCAGGAGCGCCGCCGGGACCCCGGACCGCAGCCCGGCGACGAGCCCGGTCACCAGTGGGGAGGGGTCGAGCTGTCCGTCAGGGTCCACCGGCAGCCGCAGCCGCGGCACGGCCGGGGCCGCGTCCACGCCGACCGTCGTCGCCAGCGCCTCCAGCTCGATCGCGGCCTGGCCCTCGTAGGCGATGCGGTGCCGCACCCCGAGCAGGGACGACACGGCGTCGAACAGCCGGCCCATGCTCGTGCAGGGGACGCAACCGATTCCGGAGGCCAGCTGAGAACGCAACGCCCTGAGCTCGGCCGGCGTGCAGGCGGCCACCGGCGGAAGGTCGACCGCCCACTCGATGCCGGCCGAGCTCAGGTGGGAGAGCGCCATCCGTCGGGGGTTTCGGACGGCCGCATCCCCGCCGGGCAAGGACACCGCGCGCAGATGCCCGGCCCGGATGAATCGATGACTGTCGGTGCCGAGCCGCAGGATCTCCCCGCCCCAGACGGCACCGTCGCTGCCGTAGCCGGTGCCGTCGAAGGACACGCCGACGATCGGCTCCCCGAGCCTTCCGTGCTCGGCCAGCAGCGAGACCACATGCGCGTGGTGGTGCTGAACGAGCTCGACCGGACGGTCGTCGGCATGGCGCTGCGCCCAGCCGGTGGTGAGGTAGCCGGGATGCGCGTCGGCGGCCAACCACTGCGGAACGGCCTGCCGCAGCGTGCTGAGCTGGCCGACCGAACGCTCGAAGGCGCGCAACGTCTCCAGCCCGCCCATGTCGCCGATATGCGCCGACAGATAGGCGCGGCGGCCGTCGGTGAGGCAGAACGTGTTCTTCAGCTCGCCGCCGACCGCGAGCACCGGCGGCGCGGCGAACCCGAGGTCCACCGGCAGCGGGGCATAGCCGCGCGAACGGCGGATCGGCAGTTCGTGACCGTCGAGCACGCGGACCACCGAGTCGTCGCACGGCACGAAGATCGGGCGGTCGTGGGTCAGCACCGCGTCGGCGAGCAGGGGCAGCCGGGCCCGGGCGTCCTCGTCGGTGAAACAGATCGGCTCGTCGGAGAGGTTGGCGCTGGTCAACACCAGCGCGTCGGGGACCGGAGCGGACGAGCCGGGCACCGGGGCGAGCAGCAGGTGGTGCACCGGCGAGTAGGGCAGCAGCAGCCCGAGCTGCGGGCAGCCCGGCGCGACCGCCTCGGCGACCGGAGCGTCGGTGCGGCGGTCGAGCAGGACCACCGGCCGCGCCGGGCTGGTCAGCACCGCCGCCTCGGCCATGTCGAGGTCGGCGAACCGGCGCGCCACCGTCAGATCGCGGACGAGGACCGCGAACGGCTTGCCACCACGTGCCTTGCGGCGGCGTAGCGCCTGCACCGCGGACTCGTCGTCCACCGTGCAGGCCAGGTGGTACCCGCCGATCCCCTTGATCGCGACGATGCGGCCGTCCGCCAACGCCTGCTGGGCGGCCGCGAGCGCGGCATCGGCCCCGTCGACCCGCGCCGCGCCGGCCTCGAACCACAGCGCGGGCCCGCAGTCCGGGCAGCACACCGGCTGAGCGTGAAAGCGCCGGTCGGCGACGTCGTGGTACTCACCGGCACAGCGCTCGCACATCGGGAAGCCCGCCATCGTCGTGGCCGGGCGGTCGTAGGGCAGGTCGGTGATGATCGTGAACCGGGGACCGCAGTTCGTACACGTGACGAACGGGTGCCGGTAGCGCCGGTCGGCCGGGTCGAACAGCTCGGCCACGCAGTCGTCGCACACCGCGACGTCCGGAGGGATCGCGGTCCGCGTGCCCTCGCTCTCGCGGCTGGCCACGATCCGGAAGCCGGCATCGCCCATCGGCGGGATCGGCTCGGTCTGCACCGACGCCACGCTGGCCAACGGCGGCGCCTGGTCGAGGAGTCGATGCGCGAACTCCTCGAGCGCCGGTTCGGGCCCCTGCACCTCGATGAACACCGCCCCGGCGGCGTTGCCGACCAGACCGGTGAGCCCCAGGTCGGTGGCCAGCCGGTAGACGAACGGCCGGAAGCCGACGCCCTGTACGACGCCGGTCACCGTCAGCCGTCGCCGCATTGTCGCGACCACGGTCTGAACCTGCCCTGGTTTCACTGTCGCCGCCACAGCACGACCCGGTTGTTGCCCGAGTCGGCCACCGCAAGCCGGTCACCGTGCAGGGACAGCCCGTACGGCCAGCACAGCGAGTCCCGCTCGACGCCGCTCCAGCGGTTCTCCCCGTTGGCCGCCATCGTCGGCTGCCCGAGGACGTGGTCGGCGGGTCGGCCGTCGGTTGCCGGGCCCTCCCAGATGAGGATGCGGTTGTTCGCGGTGTCACCGATCGCGAGCCGGCCGGAGTCGAGCGCGAGGGCATACGGGAACCGCAGCCGGTCACCGCGCTGGGGACCGTACGGCCATTCGACGGCCGAGTCCATGTCGGCCTGGCCGAGCAGGATGTCCGCGGGGCGGTCGACGCCGGGGTGCGGCCGCCAGCCGATCACCCGATGGTTACCCGCGTCGGCGATCAGCAGCAGCTCGTCGGTTCCGGTGATGTCGTGCGGCCAGCGGAAGCTGTCGGGCGCGACGGCGCCGCCCCGGTTCTCCTCGCGGGCGGCGGGATCCGGCTGGCCCAGCACGAGATCGGCGGGCCGGTCGGTCTCGGGGACTCCCCCGTCCCAGGCCAGCACCCGGCGGTTGCCGGTGTCGGCGACATAGAACCGGCCACCGACCACGGCGATTCCGAAGGGCCAGTAGAAGGTGTGCGCCGAGCACTCCACGCCCCGGTTGGGCTCGACCGACGCCGGGTCCGGCTGGCCGAGGATCAGGTCCGGTGCCTGGTCGCTGCGGCGCGGCACCTCGTTCCACACCAGGATGCGGTGGTGCCAGGCGTCCGCGACGATCAGCCGGCCCTGGTGCACCAGCACCCCGGTCGGCAGGTTCATCCCGCGCTCCGGGCCCCGGCCGCCCGCCGCCGGCCCTTCGGTCGTGCCATCCGGTTGTCCCAGAACGACATCGGCGGGCTGCTCGTCGCGCTCCGGAACCCCGTGCCAGATCAGCACCCGATGGTTGCCGGAGTCGGCCATGATGAGGTGGTCATCGTCGAGATACACCCCGCGCGGGGAGTAGCACCAGGCCATCGTCGGGCTGCCCGCGGGCAACGCCAGACCGCCCGGCGCCGGTGCTCCGATCCACACGTCAGGCACCCAGCCGCCGGTGAGGTCGGCTGGGTGGTCGACGAGCTCAGGAACCGTCATCTACCGACCCTCACCCAGACGTGCCCGTCGTCGACGCGCAGCGGCAGCTGCTCGAGCTGGGCGCCCGGCGCACTCAGACATTCACCGGACGTCGCGTCGTAGCAGAACCCGTGCCAGGGGCAGGTCAGCGTTCCGTTCGCGGTGTCGATCACCGCGTTGTCCAGCGGCAGGCCCTCGTGCGCGCACTCGTTGACATAGGCGGTCAACCGGTTCTCGACGTTGACGACGATCACCTCGGCCTGCTTCCCGCCGGGCGCCGTCAGCTCCACCGCCCGCAACGCACCCGCCGGCACCTCGGCGGCGGGCAGGGCCTCGACCCAGCCCTCGGCTGCCGGGTCGGTTCCGATCCGCAACGACTCCAACGGGATGAGGGTGGGCGACGGCTCGGTGGGCAGCACCTGGACCGACGTGATCGACGCGACGCCGGTCACCAGTGCTTGCTCCACCAGGTTGCGCAATGTCACCGACGACATCGAGCAGCCGTTGCAGGCGCCCTCCAGCCGGACGTAGGCGACGCCCTCCTCGATCCGCACCAGCTGCACGTCGCCGCCGTGGGACTGCAGCTGCGGACGCACCTCGACCAGAACCCGGTTGGCTTCGGTCATCGGGTCCGGGCGGATGATCCCGTGCACCGAGAACAGCAGACGTATCACCGGGTCGTCGACGAGTTCGAACAGCAGCTCCCGGGCGGCCGGGTGGGCCCGCATCCGGCGCACGATCGTCACCAGCCCCGCCCGGTGGATCCCTTCGACCGCCACCTTGAGCTCGTCCGCGACCCGTCGCGCCGGATCCTCCAGCGCGGCAACCGCCTGGACCGCCTCGTCCACCCGGCGAGCCAGGTCCTCGAAGGACGGTCCGGTGTCCTCGGTGCTCTGGGCCGGTTGGGCGGCGGTGGTCTGGGCAACCGTCATCGGTCTCTCCTCATCCTTGGCGCTCGGAACGGGCGAGCACCTCGACGACCTTGGCCGTCAGCAACTCCGCGAACGCGGCCTTGGCGAGCCTTCGCAGCACGTCCGCAACGGTCTCCTCGGTTGTGACCAGCCGCTTCTGCAGCGCCTGCAACACGAACGCCGAGCCCGCGACGTCGTCGAGGAAGAACTCGGTGAAGAGCGTGTTGACGTACTCGTCGAGCCAGATCCCCTCGCCCTGCGGGTCGCTGCGCACCCGGTTCAGCGCCGCAGCCCGACCGTGGCAGCGCTGCACGACCCGGTCCGCGAACCGGTCGGTGGCGATCTGCATCAGGACGTCGAACTGGTGGCGCTGATAGGGCTGCATCCGCTATCCCTGACTCCGCAGCAGCTGATGCTGGCGGGCTATCTCGTCGAGCACGCCGCGAACCGCGCGCACCGACTCGCCGTCGGAGAACTCCTCGAAGATGAACCGCGCCTCGTAGAGCTTCGCCTTGGCCTGGTCGAACATGCCGAGGTGGGCCAGGACGTTGCCCTGGTTGGCCAGCACCCGGGCCCGCCCGACCGGGTCGACATCGCGCGAGCGGACCTCCAGCAGTGACTCGTAGAGCTCGACGGCCTCCACGAGGTTGTCCCCCTGGTGCCGCGAGGGCGTGTAGACGAGCGAGTTGGCCAGGTTGAGCTGGGCGCTGGCCCACTGCTCCGGATGGGTCTCGCGGGTGTAGACGGTCAGCGCGGCCCGCAGCGACTGCACCGCCACACCCATCCGCAGCTGGTCGGACGCCTCGGTCATGGGCATCGTGAGGTAGGCCGAGGCCAGGTTGGCGTGCGCGGCCGCCCACACCTGCGGGGCGTCCTCGCTGCGCACGAGCTGCAACGCCGAGTGGTAATGCGGGACGGCCCGGTTGAGCTGGTCGGGGCGGTCCCCGGCGAGCTCGTGCAGGGCCAGCGCGAGCGCCAGGTGCAGCTCCGCCCTGCCCACCCGCAGCGACTCCGCCTCGCCGAGGGCACGCACCGCACGTTCGAGCCGGTCGACCACCGCCGGGGTGGGCCCGTCCGACTCCTGCGCGGCGGCGGCGGCCGCGCCGAGCAGCACCCCGGCGAGCGGCGGGGCGATCTCGGCGACGAGCTCGGCGGCCCGATCCAGGGTCGCCACGGCCGCCGCGTGCTCACCGCGGCCGAGCGCGAGCGTCGCCTGCGCCGCCAGTACGACCGCGGCGAGCTCCCCGTCGGACGATCCGAGCTCCGGGGGCAGCTCGGATCGTCCGGTGGTGAACAACACCAGATCGACCAGGACACCGAACTCGCCGAGCTCGGCGCGCAACGCATCGGCGTCCACACCGTCCGGATCGATGACGAATCGGTTGTACCGGCTGACCGGATCCGTCCCCGACATCGCGGCGAGCGCTCCGTCGAGGTCGCCGCGCAGCGCCAGCTCGTGGCCGCGCAACCGGTCCGGCCACTGCGGCGGCACCCGCCCGGCCAACAGCTCGATGCGGGCCTGCTGCGTATCCGGTCCAGCCGGGATCAGCAGGAAGCTCGTGGGGAGCGGAAAAGCACCGAGCGGCTGCGGCCGGGCGGGCAGATCCGAGAGTGCGGTGGTGACGGGAGCGCACTCGGCCGTCGCTTCAGCCATTCACAGGTCCTCGCGTTTCGCGTTCGGCACCCCGCTTGATCATCCTTGCGGCGATCTCGGCACGGGCCTTTGTCGGGTAGGTGTCGATCCGGCGTCGGATGACACCGTCGCGGTAGAGGACAACCAGCTCTACCGCCCAACGTCCGCGGTCGGCCACGACGACGGTCTCCACACCCTGAACGGGTCGGGCGTGTTCCTCGACCATGGCGATCACGTCCGCTCGTCCAGCGGAATCCGCAGCACGCCCTGGCCTTCGTCCCAGAACGCAGCACGGACACCGACCGGGACGCGGTCACCGAGGGCCTCGCGCACCAGCACGGCACGGTCGCCCGCCGGGTTGCGCTGCTTGAGCAGGAGCCCACCGCTCTGCGGTCCGCGCAGCGGCAGGACCCACAGTTCGCCGTCGCGAGCCATCGCGACCAGTGCACCAGAAGGGAAGCGGCTGCCGGCGAGCCGGGCTCCCATCCGCAGGTAGCCGTCCTCGGTGAACTCGACCTCCAGCCCGCCCGGGTCGTCGGTGGGCCGCAGCTCGGCGAGGAACTCCTTCTCGATCAGCGTGATGACCTTCTCCATCGCCTCACGCACGGGCTCGGTCAGCTCGGCACCCGGCTCGACCCCGCCGGCCTCGATCAGGAAGACCGTGACGTCGTCCGGGCAGTCCTCGCCCAACGCCCACCGGGCGAACGCCAGCGCGTGGTCCCACCGGAACGAGTGCGTATGCAAGCCCTGCAGCGGCGGCAGGTCGGCCAGCTCCGCGCCGGGCACACGATAGATCGTGCCCGGCGCGGCGCCGGTGGCACTGGCGTCGATGATGACCACCCGCTGCGCGCCACGCATCTGGAAGGCGACGTCCATGCCGGCCGTACCGCCGTCCACGATGCGGGCGTCGTCCGGGATACCCCGTTCCCAGAGATGCCGGATCAGGATGGGGCCGACGCCGTCGTCCCCGCGGAGCAGGTTGCCGCAGCCGACGATCAGCACCTCACAGCCGTACGGGCCGAGGTCGTCGATCTGCTGCTCCTCGTGCGTCTGCGTCACGCCTCATCCTCTCGCCGAGCCGGTCGTCGGATCACACCATCCCGTTGATCACGAACTTGCTGAGCTCGCGGCCGGTCTTGCCGTCGTACGCGTGCACCGTGCAGACCAGGCAGGAGTCGAAGCTGCGGGCGACATGCCCGAGCTCGACCGGGTCCTCCTGGTCGGCGATCGGCGACCCGATCAGGGCCTTCTCGATCGGTCCGACCGCCGCGGCACCGTCGCGCGGGCCGATGTTCCAGGCCGTCGGGGTGATGACCTGGTAGTTCTTGATCTTGCCGTCCTCGATCACGATCCAGTCGGCCAGCGCACCGCGGGCCGCCTCGGTGGCGCCGAAGCCCCGGCCCTCGGCGTGCTCGATCGGCTTGGTGTAGAAGCTTTCGTGCAGGTCGATCTGGTCGAGCCAGCTGCGGACCCACTTGTAGTACTTCGGGCCCTCGTGCATGCGGGCCAGCTGGCGCACCATGACCGACGGCCCGATCTTGTTGACGATGTCGACGAACAGTGGGTCGCTGTCCTGGTGCGCGGCCGCGTTCGGGCCGCCCGCGGCCATCCGCCGGGCCAGCGGGCCGGCCTCCAGCGGGATGTGCCCCAGCCCCGGAACGTCGTAGCGGGGGGACTTGGCCCAGCTGTACTTGCCCTGCTTGCGGCCGACCTCGGGGTCGATCGGCCGGGTCTCGCCGTCGAACGGGTGCAGCGCGCCGGTGCCCTCGTAGAACGAATGCGTGACGTCCTCACGGACCCGGGCCTGGTCGAAGTCGAACCACTTGCCGTCCGCGTAGATCCCGGACCGGCCGATCAATGCGGCGTTGCGGCCGTCGATCGTGGGGTTCTCGTACAGCGACGGCTCGAAGTAGGTGCCGGTCGCGATGTAGTTCCCGACGCCGCCGCCGTACTTGTCGAGTCCGACCTCCATGCAGTAGCGAATGAAGAACCCGCAGTCGCTGTTGTAGTGCGACTCGTTCTCGTTGACCCAGGCCAGCACGTCTTCCCAGGTCTTGTTCTCCAGCCAGCGGTCGACCGAGCCGCCGAGCCACTGCTTCTCGAGCCAGTTGTCCTTCCAATGCTCGAGGATCGCGATCGAGCGGGTGACGTCCGACAGGGTCGGAGCGCCCATGACCCCGCCCGGGACCATGAAGCTGGAATGCGGCCACTGCCCGCCGAAGATCGCGTAGATCTCCACCGGCTTGGCCGAGAGCACGACGCCGGGCTGGTAGCTCGTCCCGACGTACGGCGCGAACCGGCGGACGGCCTCGTCGTAGCTCGGGAACCCGGCGTAGTTCTTGTTGGTCAGGTCGATCGCGAACAGGGCGTAGAAGTAGCGCGGGATGCTCTGCAGCGTCTCCGCCGCCTGGCAGATGTTCCGCACCAGGGTCGCGTTCGGCGGCATGTGGGTCTTCCACGCCACATCCAGCGCGTACGCGGACTTGTAGAGGTGGCTGCCGCCGCAGATGCCACAGATGCGTGGGCACACGATAAGACCCGCCTGCGGGTCCTTGCCCTGGAGGATAATCTCGAAGCCGCGGAACATCGCCGCCTCGGTCCAGGCCGAGGTGACGACTCCGTCCTCGATGGTCACTCGAACGTCGAGGTCACCCTCCACGCGCCCCAACGGGCTCACGAAGAGATCGACTGCGGTCATGAAGAGTCCTTTCGGGATGACCGGATGACAAGTGGTGGGTGCGGGGCGCAGGGCCGGTGGCAGCCGGCCCTGCGCCG